>NZ_CP013232.1:4666440-4977536 GCF_001584145.1 Collimonas fungivorans
GAACTTGGATTGAGCTTTAACCCTATTTTTAGAATGCCTTACAAGGCTGTTTTTTCCGATGACTTCTCATAAGGATTATTTACTCGTGAAACGATCTCTGATTTGTGCAGCAGTGCTGACACTGGTTGCAGGCTATACCAGCTCCACCGCCAGTTTCGCCCAGACCCCGCGCACCGTGGCCGCCGCCACCGCTGCCACCACAGCCCCTGCGTCGCCGCTGGCCAGCGGCATCGACATGGCGAACGCCGACCTGGCGGTGCGCCCCCAGGACGACTTCTATAGCTACGTCAACGGCAACTGGCTCAAGAAAACCGAAATCCCTGCAGACAAATCGTCGTGGGGCGCATTCTACGAGTTGCGTGAAAACTCCCTGAACCAGCTGCACACCATCGTCGATGCGGTCAGCGCGGAGAAGAACATCACACCCGGCTCCAACCAGCAGAAAATCGCCGACCTGTACGCCAGCTACATGGATGAGCCGGCGCTGGAAACACTAGGCGCCAAGCCGCTGGACGCCGAGTTCGCCAAAGTCGACGCCCTCAAGGACAAGAAACAGATCCCTGGCCTGATCGCCCACCTGAACAGCATCGGCGTCAACGCGCCGTATGACATCGGCATCCACCAGGACGCCAAGGATTCCAGCAAGGTGATCGCCGACCTCGGCCAAAGCGGCCTCGGCCTGCCGGACCGCGACTATTACCTGAAAGCCGACGACGCCAAGCTGAAAGACACGCTGACCAAGTATCGCGCGCATATCGAAACCATGCTGGCGCTGTCCGGCGACAAGGCTGCCAAGAAAAATGCCGCCAGCATCGTCGCCCTGGAAACCGAACTGGCCAAGGTGCAATGGACCAAGGTCGAGAACCGCGATCCGGTCAAGACCTACAACCGGGTCGAGCTGGCGCAGCTGCATGCACTTGCTCCGCACTACGAATGGGACGGCTACCTGTCCGGCGCCGGCCTGAAAGACAAGGTGACCTACCTGGTGGTCAGCCAGCCTAGCTATATCAAGGGCTTCGACAAGATCCTGGAAAAAACCCCGCTGCCGGTCTGGAAAGCGTATTTCAAATGGCATGTGCTGAGCAGCTTCGCGTCAAGCCTGTCGAAGCAGTATGTCGACCAGAACTTCGCCTTCAAGGGCACCGTGCTGCGCGGCGTGCCGGAAAACGAGCCACGCTGGAAGCGCGGCATCAATGTAGTCGAAGCCAGCGTCGGCGAAGGCCTGGGCCAGCTCTATGTACAACAGTTCTTCCCGCCTGAAAACAAGGCGCGCATGGAAAAACTGGTGGCCAACCTGATCGCCGCCTACAACCACAGCATCGACGGCCTCGACTGGATGGGCGCCGACACCAAGAAGCAGGCGCAAAAGAAACTGTCGACGCTGATGCTGAAGATCGGCTATCCCGACAAATGGCGCGATTATTCAGCCCTGAGCATCAAGCGCGACGACCTGGTCGGCAACGTGATCCGCGCCCGCGAGTTTGAATTCAAGCGCAACATCGACAAGCTCGGCAAACCGGTCGACCGCACCGAATGGGGCATGACGCCACAAACCGTGAACGCCTACTACAACCCGGAGTTCAACGAAATCGTGTTCCCGGCGGCGATCCTGCAACCGCCGTTCTTCAACGCCAACGCTGACGACGCGGTCAACTACGGCGGCATCGGCGCGGTGATCGGCCATGAAATCAGCCACGGTTTCGACGACCAGGGCAGCCAGTACGACGAAATCGGCAACCTGCGCGACTGGTGGACCAAGGAAGACCATGAGAAATTCGCGGTCAAGACCAAGGCCCTGGTGGCGCAATACGGCGCCTACAGCCCGGTTCCCGGCTACAAGGTCAACGGCGAGCTGACCCTGGGTGAAAACATCGCGGACAACTCCGGCCTGACCATCGCCTACAAGGCTTACCACCTGTCCCTGGATGGCAAGACGCCGCCGGTGATCGACGGCCTCACCGGCGACCAGCGCTTGTATCTGGGCTGGGCTCAGGTATGGCGCGGCAAGGTGCGCGACGCCCAGGCTATCGTCTATGTAAAAACCGACCCGCACTCGCCGCCGCGTTTCCGCGGCAACGGCACGCTGGGCAACCAGCCTGGTTTCTACAGCGCGTTCGACGTCAAGCCGGGCGACAAGATGTACCTGCCGCCGGAGCAACGCGTCCTTATGTGGTAAATACCGCAGTCATTGTGCCGTGATCCGGAAGCCACCGACTCTGTCGGTGGCTTTTTTTATTCCCGTAGGGTGGCCACGCTACACAAGATAGTTGTTGCGAACCCGTTCGACATCGATCTCGAGCACCTGGCGCAGGTAACGCTCCATGCCGCCATATTCTTCATCGATCACCGCCAGCGCCGCATCCAGGTAAGCCGATTCCACCGTCATCAGCGGTGCGATCAGCTGCGGCGGCAATTCAACCTTGAATACCTGCGCCAGCACCTGCGGGTTGGCCATGGCGTTATGGCGGTTCGATTCCAGGTAATTGGCGATGATGGCGGCGTGGCCGACGCCCAGCGCGGACAGCAGCAAGGCGCTGGCAAACCCGGTGCGGTCCTTGCCGGCCGTGCAGTGGTAGAGCATGGTCTGGTTCTGCTCAGCGCGCTGCAGGAAACGCCTGAACTGCGACTGGTAGCGTACCGGGAAGGCGCTGTAAAAATCGATCATGAACTGCCGGCTGCTTTCCGGATCGCCGCTCTTCAGCATCGGCAGCAGCATTTCCTGCGACAGGTTGCCGACCATGACCGGATCGGCGATCCAGTTGAAAGAGGAAGCAAACGCCGTCTCGGCGGCATGTTTTTCAGTCTCGGTGCGGAAGTCCAGCACCACGTCCAGCCGGTAGTCCTTGAGCTTGCGTATGTCGGCCGCCGACGCCATGCCGGGATTGGCGCCGCGCAGCAACCGTCCGGCTGCGATGCGGCGTCCGTCCGCAGCCAGGTAACCGCCCAGGTCACGGATATTCCGGATCGCCTCGAAACCGAGCTCGCCATGGCCAGGCCCGGGGTTCAGCATGTGCCCAACTGCGCATCGGCATATTTTGAAAACATCCTTGCTCCTTATCATCTGACATTTGGCAATGCATGCCGGCAGGTACGCCGGACATGAAGGCTATCATCAAGCCGAAGAGATGGTCCAGCACAACCGCCTGTTGGTTTTAGTAAACTGGCAAAACCGCTAATTACCGTCAAAACCACGTCTTCTTTTGTTTTCATCAAGCAATATCTCTATAATACGCGACGGTGCAGTGTGGAAGGTATGATTCATGCTTACCCCGCTGCATCGCTTGATCAACATCAGAAAGTGGCAATCATGTATCTTCACCGTCGTCTTTTTTCCGGTTTTCTCTCTTTCATGCTGCCGCTCGTCATCGGCGCCGCCCTCCCGCTGTCGGCCAGTTTTGCCGAATCCGGCGTCACCGACCAGAAAATCATCCTGGGACAATCCGCGGCATTTTCCGGCCCTGCGGCGCAGCTGGGCATCCAGATGAATGCCGGCGCCAAAGCCTACTTCGATTCCGTGAATGAACAGGGCGGCGTATTTGGACGACAGATCGAAATCATCAAGGCCGACGACAAATACGAAGCCGACCTGGCCGCAGCCAATACCAAGCGCCTGATTGAAAAAGACGATGTGTTTGCCTTGTTCGGTTATGTCGGTACGCCTACCAGCAACGCCGCCCTGCCGATTTTCACGCAAGCCGGCGTGCCGTTCTTTGCCCCGGTCACCGGCGCCCAGTCGCTGCGCGAGCCGCTGAACCGCCAGATCTTCAACATCCGCGCCAGCTACTTCGACGAAACCGAGCACCTGGTGGAAAAACTGGCCAACGTCGGCATCAAGAACATCGCCGTGTTCTACCAGAACGACGCCTATGGCCGCGCCGGGCTGGAAGGCGTGCAGCGCGCGCTGAAGAAGCTGAACCTGGAACTGGTCGAAGCGGCCACGGTGGAACGCAACAGCACCGACGTCAAACAGGCCGTCGGCAAGATCCTGCCGAAGCGCCCTTCCGCCGTCATCCAGATCAGCGCCTACGCTTCGTGCGCCGCCTACATCAAGGAAATGCGCAAAGCCGGTTATACCGGCCAGTTCTACAATGTATCGTTCGTCGGCAGCCAGGCTTTGGCCGACGCCTTGGGCAAGGATGGCGAAGGCGTGGTGATTTCGCAGGTGGTGCCGTTCCCGTGGAGCTCGTCGACCCCGGTGGTCGCCGAATATACCAGGCTGATGCAGAAAGCCGGCGTCAAGGAGCCTAATTTTTCCAGCCTGGAAGGTTTCATCGCCGCCAAGGTATTCGTCGAAGGCCTGAAGCGGGCCGGCAAGGACCTGACCCGCGCCAAGCTGGTCAAGGCGCTGGAAACCATCAACATGAAGAACTATAACGGCGGCGGTTTCGACGTGAATTTCACCGGCAGCAACCACAGCGGTTCGAAATTTGTCGAAATGACCATGATCACCAAAGACAAGAAATTCCTGAACTGACAAATTGCGTCAGGCATCGCAGAATAAAAAATCCGGCCTGATGCCGGATTTTTTATGGCTCAAATATTCATTGCCTCAAATCGGCGTCAATACCGCCTGCCCGGAAAAATGCCGCCTGGCGTTTTCCAGGAACAGGCGCACCGTCTCGGCCACCGACTCCGGCGACCAGCCGGCCACATGCGGCGTCAGCACCGCGTTCGGCAGATCCAGCAGTTCCGCCGGCGGTAACGGTTCGCTCTCGTAGACATCGAGGCCGGCGCCGGCCAACCGCCCTTCGCGCAAGGCCAGGGCCAGCGCCGCGGTATCGATCACACTGCCGCGCGAGATATTCACGATGAATCCTTGCGGACCCAAGGCATCCAGCACCGGGCCGTTGATCAAATGGCGGGTAGCGGCGCCGCCGGGCGTGGCGACCACCAGGAAATCGGCCCACTGCGCCAGTTCCAGCACCGAAGCGAAATAGGCGAACGGCGCCTCGCTGCGGACCGAACGGTTGTGATAACCGATCGTCATGTCGAAGCCGGCGGCACGGCGCGCAATCTGCTTGCCGATAGTACCGAGCCCGATGATGCCGAGCCGCTTGCCCGACACGCTGGGCGGCAAAGGCAAGGCGTCGCGCCAGATGCCCTGGTGCAGGGCCACTCCCAGCTGCGGGATGCCGCGCACTGTCGCCAGCAGCAAACCCATGGCATGGTCGGCTACGCAGGCGTCGTTGGTGCCGGCGCCATTGGAAACCGTGATGCCGCGCTCGCGCGCAGCGGCGACGTCGATGTTCTCGAAACCTGCGCCCAGCGCGCAAATCAGTTCCACCTTGGGCAAGGCGGCGATTTCATTGGCGTGCAAGCCGATCGAACCGATGGTCAGCACGGCCCGTATGGCATCGGCGTGGCTGGCGATGGCGACGGCGCGCTGCTCGGCGGTGGGCGCATAGACTATCTGGAAGTCTTGGGCGATGCGTTGCAGGCCTTGGTCGGACAAGGGATTGAGGATCAGGAGAGTAGGAAGCATTGGCGGCCGCTGCAAGAAATGTTGTGGACAAGCTGCGCCGGTAGCGCAGTGCCCACAATGATAATCTCGAAACCGTATTTCCTGCTTGGCTGGCCGGAAATCAGATCAGCGCCAGCCGCTTCTTGATCTGGTCGATGGGCCAGACGCCGATCACCTTGTCCGACAGGCGCCCTTCGCTTTCGTCGGTACCTTCGATAATGTAGCGGCTCGGCGCAGGGAAATGGAAAGGCCCCAGCTCCAGGTTCAGGCGGCGCCATTCGCCCAGGGCGATTTCGCCGTTCGCTTCAAAACCGCGGAACGAATAACTGGAGGTGAGCAGGTAAAGGGCGCCGCTGTCGCAGATGTTCTTCAGCGCGGAAAAAATCCCTTGCAGCGGCAAATGCACCAGGCAGTCCCGGCAAAACACTGCATCGGCGCGGGGCAGCGGCGTATTGATCAGGTCGAGCTGCACGAACTGCCGCCCGGCCTGGCCGAACTTCTCGCGGTTGCGCTCAACCAGCTGCGGCACGATATCGGCGCCGATATAGTCGACCCTGGAGAGGTCGACATGCTGCATCCAGTTGAAATCGCCGCAGGGCAAATCCAGCATCGAGCGGATATTGAACTCATCCAGCAGGTACGGCAGCTCGCGCTGCAGGTGCCGTGTCCGGTACAGCTCGGAACCTGGCCCCGAAACCGATTCGCTGCTCCCCCAATTGTTACCTTGATAGATCTCGGTAAAAACCTTCTCCGCTTGGCTCATGATTCACGCTTTCATTCGTCATTGTTTTATTATCCGTAGGCGCTGCTAGAGCAATTTACTGAACAATGGCGATAAAAGCAATTTGGATGTCAAAATACGTGTTGCATGCGCGTCCTGTCCGGAGCTGCGCTATAGGGGAGAAGTAGAAATGGCTTTGTGCATCAGCGTGTTTGAACGGCTGGACCTGCAGGTTCTGCGTAATCATCAGCATTACTGCACCCTGTTCGGCTATCCCCACCGCTGGGTCGAAACCGCCCACATCGCCCATCCCATGCTGCGCCAGGCGTACCGCTACCACCTGCTGCTGCAGGAATTGCGGCAAGCCGCCGACAACGACTGGGTCCTGCTGCTGGATTGCAACGCAGTCATCGTCCATCCGCTGGCGATGGAAACCCTGCTGGCCGGGCGCGATGCGCTGCTGGTCAAGGCCCCACCCGCAGCCGTCGGGCGAACCGCGGGTCGTCATGAACAATATGCTGGCGTTGCGCAATACCGCGGAAAACCGCAAGATCCTGCACGACATCGTTTTTATCTTGCACAAAGCCCTGATCCGGGATGAAATAGGCAGAAGCGAGCTGAGCTTGCTGGAGAAATTCCCGGCGCTGGAGGTCAACGCCATGATCGGCGACAGCTATGTTAACGTCAGCTGGTATATCTCGAAATGGTTCGACGCCCGCATCTTCATGCTCAACCTCGGCCCCTGGCCCTCGGCCGAAGGCGAACCTGACCATGACATCCTGTTCGACCTGCGCATGAAAAACCTGCTGGTGCGGCAAGTCAACGGCGCCTTGATCGACGGCCTGCCGCTGCTGAAGACACCGGCTTACCCGGCGCTTTCCGACGAGCCGCTATCCAGTTTCAATCCGCAAGGAAAAGTCGCGCTGGTGACGCTCTACACCCATCACATCGCCGACTATGCACGCATCTCCGAGCACAATGTAAAGCGCTACTGCGACCGCCACGGCTACGCCTACCATGTGTATCGCGCCATTCCGGAACAGCTCGACAGCAATATCTCCGGATCCTGGGTCAAGAGCTGGCTGCTGGCTCGCCACCTGGCGGACCACGACTGGGTGATCTGGATTGATGCGGACATCCTGTTCACCAATCCATCCAAAAAGCTGGAGCCGCTGCTGGCCAACCGCGACCTGCTGTTTGCCAAGGACATCGGCGGCTGGGAACTGAATTCCGGCGTGATGGCTTTCCGCAACACGGCCGAGAACGCCGCCCTGCTGCAACAGATATGGCAATGCGTCAGCCAGGTCGACGACAAATCCTCGGTCTACAGCAGCCAGGGCGACCAGTTCCACACCATCGAAGCATTGCGCGCGGCCGGCAAGCTCAACGAGCAGTCGATTGTCGACTGCCTCGCCATCAACACGCCGCCGCAGTTCAGCACCGGCGATACCCTGCTGACGCACTACTTCGGCTGGGGCGAGCCGTACCGGTCGGTGTATATGGCGGACGACGACGCCATGTCGCAAAGGAATCGCGGCAACTAGGCACCCTGGCGTCTCCTCATATCGGCAGGCCGTGCGCGATGCATGCGCCTGCTTTCGAATCGTTTTCAGGACCCGGCATGCAAATTTTCCTTGTACAACTCAGCGTCATCATCCTTGCCGCCTTTATCTGCGGGACCGCAGCGGAAAAACTGGGGCAGTCGCGGGTAGTCGGTGAAATTGCCGCCGGCCTGCTGCTTGGCCCCTCCATCCTCGGCGCAATCGATATCAATGCCTACAATTTCCTGTTCAGCAGCGCCAGCATGCCGGCTTTGTCGCAGCTGGGAGAACTCGGCCTGGTGCTGCTGATGTTCCAGCTTGGCCTGCACCTTGACCTGAAAAGCCTGCAGGGACGGCGCCAGGCCAACGCGCCGCTGCTGGTCGCCCTGCTGGGAATGCTGATCCCGTTTGCCCTCGGCTGCGCCATTGGCTTCGTTTCCAGGCCATGGATTGCACCGCACGCCGAAGCTGTCGGCTACGTGCTGTTTTGCGGCCTGGCGCTGTCGATATCGGCAGTGCCCGTGATGGCCAGGATCGTCATGGATTTGCGCATGGCCGACTCTTATCCGGCGACCGTCGCGCTAGCCTCGGCGACGCTCACCGACCTGCTCGGCTGGTTATTGCTGGCAGTGATCGCAGCCTTTGCGGCCGGCACCTATTCATTCGGCCGCACGCTGTACGACCTGGCCCTGCTGGCGGCGTTTGTGGCGTTTTCCCTGTTGCTGGCCAAGCCGTTTTGGCGCAGCGTGCTGAGCTGCGGCGAGACGACGGAGGCGTCAGCGCCGTCGGCCGGCATACTGGCATGCGTAGCCTGTTATGTGCTCCTGTCTTCATGGATAACCGCGGCAATCGGTTTCCATAGCGCCTTCGGCGCCCTGATGGCAGCTCTGGTGCTGCGCGGCCACGACGGCCTGGCGCTGGCCTGGCGGCGCCAGGTGACGGGTTTTGTGGAACTGGTCCTGATGCCGGTTTTTTTCGCCTATGCCGGCATCCATGTTTCGCTGGGCAGCGTGCAGTCGGCCGATTTCTGGCAATGGTTCTTGCTGTTCCTGGTCGCGGCCATCCTGGGGAAATTCGGCGGCAGCTACCTGGGTGCGCGCTGGTCGGGCATCCCCCACCGCGATGCCAGGATCATCGGCGCGCTGATGAACACCCGTGGCCTGATGGAATTGATCGTGCTGACGATAGGACTGCAACTGGGCATCCTGCCGGTTTCCGTGTATTCGATGCTGGTGCTGATGGCGCTGGTGACGACGGCGATGACCGTGCCGCTGCTGCGGTTCTGGCAGCGCCAGGACAAGGCTCTTGCCGGCAGCCGCAAGGCAAGCGGCGCCGACCAGATGTCAACTTAAGCGACGTCATCCCAAACCTCAGAATATTTAACATTCCTTAACAATAAAAAAATTAGCAGCAGCCCTTTTTATTATAATATTTACATTAATAGCAATATAACTCTACAATGAGCATATATTTCCACAAGGAAATATATTTATAAAACAGGCAAGCATGGATTCCATGCCTGCTACAGCCACCCCGGCCTCCCGCAGCTGGCCACGGGCGGCTCACTTCCCTTCCTTCTCAGGGCTCCCGCCGGATAGGCATTGGCAACAAACTGTACTCGCGAGCAGCATCTCGGCGAGGCCGCTTTTAACTCGACTAGACGAGTGTTTAAAGTGAAAGTTCTCTCTATCTTTGGTACGCGACCGGAGGCGGTGAAAATGGCCCCTGTGGTCAAAGCGCTGTCCAGAGAAACAGGAATGCAATCGCTGGTCTGCGTCACCGGCCAGCATCGTCAAATGCTGCAGCAGGTGCTTGACCTGTTCGCCATCAAGGTCGATTACAGCCTCGATGTGATGCTGCCGGACCAGACCCTGAACGGATTGAGCGCGCGCCTGATCGGCCTGCTCGACCCGGTGCTGGAGGCATGCAAGCCCGACCGCATCCTGGTGCATGGCGACACCACCACCGCCATGATGGCGGCGCTGACAGCATTCCATCGCCGCATACCGGTGGCGCATGTCGAAGCAGGCCTGCGCACCGGCGACCTGAGCCAGCCCTGGCCGGAAGAAATGAACCGGCGCTACGTCGATATCGTATGCGACCTGCTGCTTGCCCCCACCGCACAAGCCAAGAACAACCTCACAGCCGAACATCTTGCCGGCCGCGTCGTCATTACCGGCAATACGGTGATCGATGCGCTGCGCCTGACGACCGAACGGATCGCCTTCGATGAACAACTGCGCAATCAGCTCGATGCCCATTTCCCCTACCTGGTTGCGGGCCGCAAGCTGCTGCTGGTGACCGGCCACCGGCGCGAGAATTTTGGTTCGGGCTTCGCCGAAATCTGCGATGCGCTGGCAGAATTGTCACGCCGTTCCGACCTGCAGATAGTCTATCCGGTTCACCTGAATCCGAACGTGCAAGGGCCGGTGCTGGCGGCCTTGTCGCATCTGCCGAACATCCATCTGATCGAACCGCTCGACTACCTGCTGTTTGTGCGCCTGATGCAGCGCTCGCATGTGATCCTGACCGACTCCGGCGGCGTGCAGGAAGAAGCGCCGTCGCTGGGCAAACCGGTGCTGGTGATGCGCAACGTCACGGAACGGCCGGAAGCAGTGAGCGCGGGCACGGTGCAACTGGTTGGCACCGATCCGGCGCGGATTGTGGCTGCGGTAACACGGCTTTGCGACGACGATATCTTCTGGCAGCAGGCAACCCAGCGTGTCAATCCCTATGGCGACGGCCGCGCGGCGGAGCGGATTGCCAGCGTGCTGTGCGGCAGGCCCATCGCCGAATTCGGCATGGAACAACGTCGCCCGGCCAGGAAAGCGCAGCTCGCGGCAACAGCGCTGCAGCCAGTCTAGCCGCGTGCATCATTTTCGAGGAACCGGATCATGCCTTGCCCGCCGCCCACTCCTCGCAATACAGTTGCGCACCGCAGGCTGATCTGCGCGCCGGCGGGCGGCGCATTTTTTCCGCTCATGATGCTGATGGAACAAGCGCGCTCATCGCCCCTGGAACTTGACGCCCGCACCATGGAACTGGACCTGATGACCGCCATATTGGGCGCCATCATCGTCCTGCTGGTGGTCTACACGATCCGCCACTACCTGTTCACCCTTAACCGCCTGTTCGGACGGCAACGCCAGCCCTACCTCGATATCGAACAGGCAGCATGGCCGCCGGTGGTGGTATGCGTGGCCGCCCACAATGAGGAAAGAGTGATTGCGGACGCCCTGCATGCCCTGCTCGAAGTCGACTACCCACGCGACAAGCTGGTCATCATGCCCGTCAACGACCGCTCAACCGACGCCACGCGTGCCATCATCGACCGCATCGCCGAGACCAACCCGGGCCGCTTCACGCCGTTCCACCGCAGCGGCGGACGCCCCGGCAAGGCCGCTGCCTTGCGCGACGCCACCGAGAAAATCCAGGCTGAAATCATCATCGTCTTCGATGCCGATTATCTCCCCGCGCGCGGCCTGATCAAGCAGCTGGTCGCGCCTTTTTTCGATCCTGAAGTCGGCGCCATCATGGGCCGCGTAGTGCCCATCAACGCCGGCGCCAACCTGCTGACGCGGCTGCTCGACCTGGAACGGGCCGGCGGCTACCAGGTCGACCAGGCGGCGCGCATGAACCTGGGCCTGGTGCCACAGTATGGCGGCACTGTCGGCGGCGTGCGGCGCTGCGCGCTGGAGGAAATCGGCGGCTGGAACAGCGACATGCTGGCCGAGGACACCGATGTCACCTTCCGCCTGCTGCAGCAAGGCTGGAAGACGGTATACCAGAACCGTTCGGAATGCTACGAGGAAGTTCCCGAGGTCTGGCCGGTCAGGATCAGGCAAATCAGCAGATGGTCGCGCGGACATAACCAGGTCATGAGCCACAACCTGATGCGCCTGCTGAAGAATCCGCGCATCAGCCTGCGCGAAAGGGCGGACGGCGCGCTCCTGTTGTGCGTCTTCATCATGCCGCCGCTGCTGGCCATCGGCTGGACCCTGACCATCATCCAGTTCTTCATGACTTCGCACCAATGGCTGTTCGGCTGGCTGGCCTTGAGCGGCATGGTGGCTTACGGCGCATTCGGCACCAATGCAGCATTTTTTGAAATGGCGGCGGCTACCTACCTGGACGGCAACCGCAACCGCATCCGCCTGCTGCCCTGAACATATTCGGCTTCCTGGTCAGCCTGGTGTCGATCTGGCGCGCGGCCATCGCGCAAATCCTCGACGCGTTGCAAAAGCGCGAACTGGTATGGCATAAAACCGAAAGGTTCAGGGTGCTGTCCGCAACCCCTGTGCAAGACCTTATGGCGCCCCTCGAAAGCGCGCAGATAGGCGGCGCTGTCGGATTGCGCGGGGAGGTTCCCTGATCATGGCTGCCCCAGCGCTGCTATTGGTCAGCGTGCTGCTGATCTTGTTCCTGCCGTTCATTCCGGCCATCGCCGAGTGGCTGCGCCCGACCGACGTGGCCCCCCTGCCGGTCAGGAGAAACGAGATAAACAACCTGCGTTATTTCGCCGACAGCTTCCGCCAAACCGTCGCCCGCATGCCAGCGATGAATTTACTGCAATTGCAGAAGCTGCAAACCGACCGCACCGTCCGCGTCAGCGACAACCTGCATGTCGTGCACCAGCAGCTGGACGCCGATGTCGCTGCCGGCTACCCTGCGGCTACCTTGGCAATACTGCAAAAGAAGAATGGCATAGTCATCTTCCTGCACGACGCCTGCCTGCCGCCAGGCAGCCACAGCCAGGCCGACCTGTTTGCTGCCGCCGACCTGCGAATCGGCGCCGGCGCCAGCCTGCGCGCCTGCGCCGCCCAGGGCCTGATCACACTTGGCCCGGATACAGTGGTGCATCGCTGGATCGACGCGCCAGCCATCCGTGTCGGCAGCAATGCCGCTATCGACGGCCGCATTACCGCCGCCACGGAAATCGATTTTTGCGGCGGCAGCCGTTTTGTACGCGCCGGAGCGCCAAGCATACGCTTCGGCGATTGCGCCAACGCCGCTATTCCCGCCCCCCAGGCGCCGTCGCCGCGGCCGCGCCATATCCTCGACGACAGCACCGAACAATCCGCCGAAATCCGCCAGGACGGCGACTTCGTGGTGCGCGGCGCACACAGCATACGTGCCGGGACCACGGTCTTCGGCAGCATCAAGACCTATGGCGACCTGCACCTGGGAGAACGCTCTTGCATTGCCGGCAGCCTGGTGTCCAACCGCGACATCGTGCTGGACAGAGGCTGTTCGGTGCTTGGCCCGGTCATCAGCCAGAACGATATCGTGGTCGGCCCCGACTGCCGCATCGGCACACCCGGCTGCGCCACCACCATGGTTTGCCGGAAATTGACGATTGCCGCAGGCTGCATCGTGCATGGCGTGATTACCACGCAAGACGGGGCAATCGTGAGCGCGCGGGAGGCGTCTCATGTCCCCTGATTTACACCTGGCCAGGCAAGCCGCAGCGCCTGCGGCACTATCGGCAGCGCTGGCCGTGGTTTTCTGTTTCAGCTGCCTGGCGCCGGCAGGCGCGGCAGAGTATGCGCCGCCCGCCGCCGGCGTCGCCGCGTTTGCCGATTTTACGTTGCCGGACGGCGCCATCACTGTCTTTCCCAAGGGCGATTATGTCGAGCCGTACTTCGCGCTGACCGCCCTGCTGGCCGCGCATGGGCTGGGTCTCGATGTCGCTCCGGCAGCCTCGGCTTTCGCCCACTGGTTGCTGCCGTTCCAGCAGGCCGATGGCCCCTTCCCGCGCATCTGCCGCAGCGGCGCGGCGGACTGGCTGGCCTGCGGTCCGGCAGATGCCGACGACTCCCTCGACGCCCTCTGGTGCCTGCTGGCAGCGCAAGTCTTGCCGGCAGACCGGGTGCTGGCCGCCAGCTGCGCCAGGTCGCTGGCGCACCTGGCCAGCCTGTGGAACCCGGCGCAACAGACCTTCCGCGCCTTGCCAGGCGGCAGCGCCGCCTATTTTGCCGACAATGTCGAAGTGATGGGCGCCCTGCACCAGCTGCGCCGGCAACCGGCAACGGCTACCCGCTTCGCAGTGCAGCTGGCGGCATTGCCGAGCGCCGCCGGCATGCTCAAAGGACTGCGGCGCAACTATGGCTACGATCCGGACGGCGCCCTTGAACCGGAACGCGCCAGCATGCCGCCCGTGCCCTATGGCTTCTATCCCAATGCAGTGGCGCCGGTTTACCTGTGGCTGTACGGCCTGCGCAGCGGAGCCAGCGGCGAACGTTACTGGCATGCCTGGATGGAACGCAACGGAAAACAATGGCTGGCCGGCGAAAGCGATCACTATCCGTGGGGCCTGGCCGCCTGGGCCGGCTACCGGGCCGGCGATGCGCCGGCCGCACGCAGCTGGCTGAAAAACTGCGATGCCTGGCGCGCCGCGGGGCGCTGGAACGTTGTCGAAGAAGGCGTGCGCATCGGCCTGAGCCACGCGCTGGACCGATCATGAACGGCGCATATCATCCCAGGCTGGCCAGGATACTGCTGGCCTTGCTGGCTGGCGCCGTGATCGCGGCCGCCGCGGCCTGGATTTATCGCATCAGCCAGGTCAGCCCGGCGCAATGGCAAAGCGACGCCATCGCCCTGCTGCTGCCGGACGACATGTCGGACGCCAACCGGCTGTTTGCAGCGGCCTGGCTGGACGCCGCCGCAGAAGAAGGAATCCGCCTGCAAGCGATTACCGCATCGGCTTTCTCGCGGCACGGCTTGCAAGGCGAACGACCGTTTGCCGGGGTGATTTTGCCGGACACCATCCATCGCCGCATCAGCACCGCGTTCGTCAACCAGGTCAGCCGCTTTGTGGAAAACGGCGGCGCCCTGATGCTGGTCGGCGATGCCGGCGTGCTGGACGAGAACGGCTACTACGCCGAGCCGGCCTCGCGCCTTTCCGCGCTGGCCGGGACAGACTACGCGATGTACCGCAAGCTGCAGGAACGCATGTCGTTCAACCCGACCATCGCCGGCAGCCCGCAAATCATGCAAGCCCTGCATATCCCGCCGGGGCGCTGGATCAAGGACGGCGCGCAGGCGGTGCTTTCGGGTTACGGCGAAGACACGTTGCGCTATCCGGTGCTGCACACCGCCGACAGCTATGCCGGAACAGTGCGCATGCAAGCCGAAGGAAAAACCGTGATCGCCGGCGAACATGCCTACGGCAAAGGGCGCGTACTGTTCGTCAACCTGCCCTTGGGCTACCTGAAGCTGCGCACCGACGGCATACTGATGCATGGTTTCCTGCACTACTTCGCCAACCGCATCATGGGCCAGCCGCAGTTGTCCGCCGCTCCGGAAGCGATCGGCGGCCTGGTGCTGAACTGGCACTGCGACGCCAAGATCTGCATTCCGGCCATGGAGCAGCTGATCAAGGCCGGCGTATTCAAGCGCGGACCGTTCAGCATCCATGTCACCGCCGGACCCGACCAGCGCGCATTCGGCGACGGCCTCGGCGTCGACCTCAGCCGCAACCTGCCGTTCCAGGCGTTGCTGCTGTCCTTGCGCGACCAGGGAAATGAAATCGGCAGCCACGGCGGCTGGATACACGACTGGTTCGGCAAGAACCTGGCCGACGGCAACCAGGAACAAATGACGCCTTACCTGCAGCAAAACGCCGACGCCGTGGCGCGCCTGACCGGACACAGGCAAACCGAATATTCGGCGCCCACCGGCAACCAGCCGGTCTGGGTCACCGACTGGCTCGACGAGCAGCAGGTGCTGGCCTACTACTTCACCGGCAATATAGGCCAGGGACCGACCCATACCTACCGCGACGGCCGCCGCGATCCGCATATCTGGTCGTTCCCGGTGCAGACCTACGGCCACATCAGCACCATCGAAGAAGCCTACACCGAACATGTGCCGGAAAGCGAAATCAGCAGCTGGTTGACGTCGCTGGTGCAGTTTACCGAGAATAGCGGGCAGATCAGGCTGATTTATTTCCATCCGCCAGGCGCCGTACTGTATCCCGATGCCATCAACCAGCTGATGCTGGCCGCCGACGCAGCCGCAAAAAGCGGACGCTTCCGCTGGCGCACCATGACGGACCTGGCGCGCTTCATGAATCGCCGGGAACAGACAGTATGGAATATTTCTAATGACAATCGTGCCGTAGTGGTCGATGCTGCCAATGCGGCCTCATTGAACCAGCAAACCTGGCTGTTCCCGGTTGCGCTGTATGCCGAACCGCGCGTCACCAGCGGCAAGGCCAGAGTGGAACAGCGCGGCGACACCTGGGCCGTGATCGCCGCAGACGTGAGGCAACTTCGCATTTCAACACCGTTGATAGAGAAAGTACCGCATTGAATACAGCCGCCAAGAACCGTCGTTTGCCGGCCGCCAGGACCGCCATGGCGGCATTGGGACTATCCCTCTGCTATGCCTCGGCTCCCACTGGCGCGGCAACCGGCGAAAATCCCGGCATCGAAGTGCCGCGTTTGCAGCATGAGCGCTTGCTGTCGATCTACAGCGCGCCGGCGCAAGCGGTCGCTGCTGTGCCCGCTGCCGTTCCTGCTGCAGCGCCGGCGGTTCCGCGCCCACCGGCCGAGATCCAGCCTGCCGTGCTGGCGCTGGCGGCCCCGGTCGACGCCGCTGCCATCCCGCTGACGCCGGCCGAGGCGCCACCCGCTGCCGGGCCGGAACTGCAACCCGAGCGCGGCGCCCTGGAACTGATCGGCGGCGACGGCAGGATGAGTAACGGTTATGGACATGCCCGCCTGATGTCGCTGCGCGGCATGGCGGTGACGTCGCTCGGCGTGGTGCAGGGAGAATTGACGCAGCAGTCCCGCTTCGGGTTCAGCGGCAACTACGGCAATGTCTCGCTCACCCACGATTTGTCCGAAGACTATTACACCACCGTCGGCGTCGGCGCCGGCAACAGTCCGCTGTTTTCAAGCTGGCGCACCGATGCCGCCATTTACCGGAAATTCGGCAGCGAACGCCAGTATGTCGCCGGCATCGGCGGCTACTATGCCAAAGGCAATGAAAGCGCGCGCTCCGACAAGGGCTTGCTGTTCACCGGCATAGTCTACTTCAGCGGGCTAGTGGTAGAAGGCGGCGTGCGCCTGAACTGGGCCGATCCCGGCGCGATACTGGGGCCTAGCCAATACATCGCCGCCACCTTCGGCAATGACGACCGGCGCGCGATCATCGTTCGTTACGAGCATGCCAAAGAAACCTACAAGGTATTGCCAGGCGGTCCCGAGCTGGTCAATTTCAAGAGCGATACCGCCAGCGTCCAGTGGCGCCAGCGCATCAGCCGCGACAGCATGCTGCTGGCAGCGCTGGAGTATTACCAGAGCCCGGTCTACGACCGGCTCTCGTTCAGCCTCGGCTGGCGCTGGAGCTTCAGATGAAACCGGCGCGGGACGCGACTGCCGGCGGCAAAACCGTCAAGGCAAAAATCCATGCCAAAGCGCGCAGGGACGCTGCAATCAATCCACGTTTCGCCGGCTTTGGCGGCCAGCTGATCCAGACCCACCGCGCCCTGCGCCGCCTTTCTTTTCCGCGCTCCCGCTGGATAGATGTGCTGCTGGTGCCCGCGCTGATTTTCTTTTGCACCCTGCTTGCCTGGCCCTGGATTGCGGACCTGTGGTCAGGAATCATCCGCTTCTGGGCCAGCGGCCTCGGCGACGGCTTGATGCTGAAAGCCGACAAAACCTCTTTTCCGGGCATTCAATCCGTTCCCTACGCCTACGTCCAGGCCGCGCTGCCGACCCCGCTGCAATGGTGGACCGGCATGCTGGCCAGCATCGCTCTGCTGCTGGCCACCGCTTTGCTGCCGGCGCGCATGCTGCCGATCTCTTACACGCTGCGCGTGGTTGCCATGATCCAGCTGGCGAGCCAGTTCTATTTTTATTTCTGGGCGGCGGAATTCCCCTACCAGTCTGCGTCCTCGATTTCCGCGCTGACGCAGGCATCGATGGTGCTGCTGCTGCTGACGCCCTGGATTTACGGCCTGCTTTACAACATCTTCGATTTCGGCATCCCACGCAAGATCCTGCTGTCGCTGATGGCGGTGGTTTACCTGATCGTGCTGACGCCGTTCCAGTACACGTTTGCGGCCTGGGTGATGCTGCAATATTCGCTGCTCTGGCATCCCCTGATCTATCTGCTGGGATCCAGCCTGCTCCAGTTCGGCGCGCTGGTCGGCTTTTATTCCTGGGCCATGAGCTGGGAACGGCGCGAATAGAAGCAATGGCACGGCGCCAGCCCGGCGTGGCTTATACTGCGCGCAACGCATATTGTTAATCTACAAGGATATCCATAATGAAAAAAACAGGAATGGCCAAGAGCGACGCCAAGAAGCTCATGGGAAAAATGACGGCTCCGGGCGCTTCCGCTTTTGGCGGCGGCGATGCTGCAACCATCGACCGCCGCGAGCAACGCAAGCGCGACCAGGCAGCGGGACTGGTGCCGTTTGCCGTCAAGCTCAATGGCGCCCTGGTGCTGCAATTGCAAACCCTGGCGAAAGAACGCGAACTGGACCTCAACCAGCTGGTGGCCGAATTGCTGGTCAAGGGCCTGGCTGCCTGAACAATCCGGCCGATGGCGGGACCGATATCGGGACCAATCCCGGCTGTCGATTAAAATGTCGGTCCAGCAGCTGCCGTTTCGTCATCAAAGCTTGATTTTATGACACGGCATTGCTCTGTTCCCGATACGGTAAATTGATGATTCTCCCAACTGCGAACCAAGAACCGGCGTGCATGATAGGCAAGGAAGCGATTGACGCTGCGGAAAAGCACCTGCGCGACATTCTTTCCCTGGCGATCCGGCACGCGCCGCCGCACGCCGCCGTGGTGGTGTCTGATAACCGTTGCGAACTCGCCGTGGCGCTCACCGAAGCTTACCGGCGCTGCCTGCCCGCCGCCACCTTCATCGATTTCGACGCGGTCGCGCCGGAGGCCGTGCTGGCTGCGTTTGCGGCGCTGGAAGCGAACGACCTGGTGATCCTGGTGCAGTCCACCAACTTCCGCCTCGAGGCGTTCCGCATCCGCGTCGAACTGTTCAAGCGCGGGCTCAAGGTGATCGAGCACCCGCACCTGTCGCGCATGCCGGGCGCGCAAGCGCTGCATTACATTGAATCGCTGGCGTACGACCCCGCCTACTACCGCGGCGTCGGCTACGCCTTGAAAGCCCGCATCGACAAGGCCAGCATGGGCGTGGTCGACAGCGGCGGCGAACGCCTGGTATTTGCCTCGCGGTTCGAAGCGGCCAAGCTGAACATCGGCGACTACAGCGAGATGAACAACATCGGCGGCCAGTTCCCCATCGGCGAAGTGTTCACCGAAGCGCAAGACCTGGAAGCCGTCAACGGCCGCGTGCGCATTTTTGTTTTCGGCGATACCTCGTTCCGGGTCAACCGGCCGGAGCAGCCGATCACGCTGGTGATCGACAAAGGCCGGGTCATCGAGGCAATCGATTCCACGCCCGATTTCGACCAGGTGCTGGCCAATATCCGCGCCGACGAAGGTGAAGTGTGGCTGCGGGAGCTGGGTTTCGGCATGAACCGCGCGTTTTCGCGGGAACGGCTGGTGAACGACATCGGCACTTATGAACGCATGTGCGGCATCCACCTGTCGCTAGGCGCCAAGCATGGCGTCTACAGCAAGCCCAACATCAAGCGCAGCAGCGCCCGTTACCACATCGACGTGTTTGCGGTGACGGAGGCGGTCTACCTGGATGACGAGCTGGTCTATCGCGATGGCGCCTGGCAGCTATCAGGGCATATATAAAGGATAGAGGATATTTTCTTCGCGCGTGATGCGGTCCACCAGCACCTTGCCCAGGTTGTCGAATTCGGCCTTGAAATTCGCGCGCGCATCCGGCAGCGCCAGCCAGTCCTTGCCCTGGTACTTGTCGAAAAAATCAAACGCGACGCGGCCGATGCCATCCATTTCCCGTTTATAGGAACGGTAGACATCGAGCAGGTTGGGCTCCTCCGCCAGGCTGCGCCGCATGTAGGAATACAGCTTGACGCCTTCGGTCAGCAAATGGCCGTACATCGCCATGCGCATTTCACGCAAGGTAGCCGGCACCGCATCCCAGGCGCCCGCGCTCATCTTGTTGGCCACTGTCGAATACATCAGCAGCAGGGCCGCATGGTCGCCCTTGAGCTGGGGGATCAGCTTGTCGTCGTACTGGATCTGGTTGTTGGCGCTTTTCGCCGGCTGCAGCAGTTCTGCACGCTCGGCGATCGGCATGGTTCTTCTTGCTGGCGGCTGGGTGGCGGCCGGTCTTCTGGCAACTTCATGCGCCCCCTCGTCTTGCGTACTGGTTGCGGGTTTGTTGAAAATGGATTTCAGCCACATGGTTCGCCTCCCCAGTTCACAAAAAGATAACACTTGCTCGTTCTTATAATTGCCTATCCGCAACAATAATACATTAGATTCCACGTGGAAATAGATTTCCTATTTGCAATTTACAGATATTTTTTTGCAACATGGCGCCCGGGCCGGACAACCATGTCCGGCCGCGGACGACTAACCCGCGGCGGCTCAGGAAGGTGAGCGCCGCAAGGCGGCCAGCAAGCTGTCCCACAGCCGCTGGCGTTCATCGATGGCGCGGATGCCGGCCTCCAGCACCTCGCGCAGCCGGACCGGGTCGTTGCCGGTAATCTCCTCTATCATGCGCTGCGCGGCAGGGCCGTGATCGCCGGAATCAACCTCGATATGCCGCTCCAGGTAGAAGGTCAGCTCAGGCACGCTAGCCGGGTCGATGCGCCAGGTCTGCAGCAAGGCCTGGAACATGTCCGGGATCACGTTTTCCCGTCCGTAAAAAAAACTTCCGACTACCTGGTGCGTCTGGCCATCCATGCAGGTGCCGATGGTGGAAGTCACGAAGCGCTGGATCGGCGGCACGGCTTCCGCCCGCGTGAGCGCGGCGGCAAGCGCATCGCCCTTCCTGATCATCGCCAGGAACTGTTCGATCTGCCGCGTCGAAGCGCCGATCTCCCGCATCGCCGACAGATAAAGGTCAAAATGCGTCATCGCGCCCTTGGGCGTCAGGTCCGATTCTTCGCCCAGCACGATCTCGTTGATCAGGCGCGCTGCATGCGGGTTGGCCGGCGGATACCACGGCACCGCGGTGGTGGTCAGGTCTGCCTGCAGCCGCTTGACCAGCGACATGAAATCCCAGACGGCAAACACATGCCATTCCATGAACAGGCGCAGGTCCTTCTTGGTTCGTATGGCGGAAAAAACAGCATGATTTGTCAATGCCTTGTGCTTGTCCTTGAGGATAAGTTGCAGTGATTCAACGGTCGTTATCATGTCATCTCCACATTGGGTTACACACGGATGTGTGCAAAACGACAATGACAGATATATTGCTGTACGGCAATAAATATATGTTAATCCGTTGACACCAGGCCGCAAGCCAGACTCAAACCTCCGGGGAATCAGCGCAGGCAGGGATTCAAAACGATGCGCACAGGCGGGACACCAGCAAACCCACCGCATCCTGGTGGAATTGCCCGGTATAAGCGCTGCGTATCTGCGCCAGGCGCTCCAGCGTTTCCGGGGTCTCGGGAGCGACGATGCGGATCACGAAACTGTCCTCGCGGATAGTCTTGCCGGTGGCCGCGTCACGCCACTGGCCATGCGTGTCCCAGGTGGTCAGGCCATCCGGAAAACGCGGCGTCACGATCTCCGCCATGAAAGCATTCCTTTCCGCATCGCTGACCTGCCCGCGTCCCTGGATGTCGCGCCCGAACAGCAGCTCGGCCTGCAGCTGCGCACTGCCGTGCACCTGCTGGCAGGTGCCGCCGCTGCCGCCGTCAGGGAAAGTGGCGCAGGCGGAAAGCGTTACGGTGCAGATCAGGCTGCAGATCACGCTGTGGATCTGATTCAGGCGCATGGCGGTCTCCTCGATGGCTGGGAATGCCACATGCTATCTCAAATATTGCCGCCGAGAATTAAAGGCGGCAAGCGGGCATTCAATAACTGCCACCAGCGCCGTATAATTTCCAAACACCGCCTCAACCAACCATGTCAGACCAGAACCCATGAGCCTTATCGACAAACTGCTAGCAGGAACGGTGAAATCCGCGCCGGTCTCGACAGACAAGGTGCTGGTCCGTGTTTACCTCGATACCGGCGGCCACGTTACCGACGTCACGATCAGGAAAAGCTGCGGCGACCCGGAACGCGATGCTCATGCGCAGCGGGAAATCATGGGCATGCGTTTCGCGAGCAAGAGCAAAGGCGCAAAAACGTCGCACAACTGGCATGACCTGACCTATACATTTCACGAATAAACCGTGCGCCAGCGCGCCCTGTCCTCCTTGTTCCAGTACGTTTCCCTCAAGCAGTGCCGCGGCTGCGCCCCCCATTCCCCGCATATGGAAATGCAAATGGCGGCTATTAAGCTCCCATGATGGGTTGGCTGCCGTCCATACCCTAAGCTGTCTTCGCCGAGCTCATCTTCCGTTCAAATGACGAGCAGCCTGGTAATCAGAGTTCGGCATTTGGTTGCGGGCTATTCAAAAACATAACACGAGACACCTTGATGACGGTCGAGTGACGGCCGCTTCAAGGACATATAAGGAGCAGCTCGATCATGATGGAACAACAACTCCAACCCTCCGCGGGTCTGGGAGAACCTATTGCCGTCGCCGAAGGAAAAATCGACCAGTACTTCCAGATCACCGCGCGCGGCAGCACCCAGCGCCGTGAGGTGGTCGCCGGCATCACCACTTTCCTGGCGATGGTCTACTCGGTATTTGTCGTGCCCGGCATGCTCGGCAAGGCCGGCTTCGACGTCAGCGCGGTGTTTGTCGCGGTCTGCCTGACCACCGCTTTCGGTTCCCTGCTGATGGGTTTGTGGGCGCGTTTGCCGATCGCCGTCGGCTGCGCGATTTCGCTGACTGCTTTCACCGCCTTCGGCCTGGTGCTCGGCAAAGGTCTGTCGCCTGCGGTTGCGCTCGGCGCGGTATTCCTGATGGGCCTGGTGTTCACCGCCATTTCCGTCACCGGCGTGCGTTCCTGGATCCTGCAAAACCTGCCCTCTGGCGTGGCCCATGGTACCGGCGTCGGCATCGGTTTGTTCCTGCTGCTGATCGCCTCCAACGACGTCGGCCTGGTGGTGAAAAACGCCGGCCCCGGCCTGCCGGTAGCGCTCGGCCACATTACCGCGTTTCCAGTCGTGATGAGCATCGTCGGCCTGGCAGCGATTTTCGGGCTTGAGCGGCGCCGCGTCCCCGGCGGCATCCTGCTGGTAGTCGTGGTCTTGTCAATCATCGGCCTGATCTTCGATCCGGCCGTCAAGTTCACCGGCATATTTGCGGTGCCGGCGCTGAGCGCTCCCGGCCATGCCTCGCTGATCGGCGCGATGGACATCAAGGGCGCACTCAGCATGGCAGTGCTGCCGAGCGTGCTGGCGCTGGTGATGACCGCGGTGTTCGACGCCACCGGCACCATCCGCGCGGTCGCCGGCCAGGCCGGGCAAGTCAATGAAAAGGGTTATATCCACAATGGCGGCAAGGCGCTGACAGCCGATTCGCTCAGCTCGATTTTTGCCGGCCTGGTGGGCGGCGCACCTGCTGCCGCCTATATTGAATCGACGGTAGGCACAGCCGCCGGCGCCCGCACGGGCTTGACTGCGGTAGTGGTCGGCCTGCTGTTCCTCGCGGTGATCTTCTTCTCGCCGCTGGCCGGCCTGGTGCCTTCTTATGCAACCGCACCGGCGCTGATGTACGTCGGCTTGCTGATGCTGGGCAGCGTCAGCCGCATGCACATGGACGATACGGTCGATGCACTGGCTGGCTTGCTGTGCGCGGTGTTCATCGTCCTGACATGCAATATCGTGACCGGCATCATGCTTGGTTTCTGCACGCTGGTGATCGGCCGCGTGGTGTCGGGCGAGTTCCGCAAACTGAATTTCGGCACGGTCGCCATTGCGGTTGCACTGGCTGTTTTCTATGGAGGCGGCTGGGCGATTTAAGACGATACATCTATCCGGGTAACGTCGACGGTTTGGATCTCCTAGAACCGTCGGTTCATGGCAGCGCCTGCGGGTGCTGCCTTTTTGTTTTTTGGCTATGCGGAAGCCATCCGGTTTTTCATTTCGCTGGGGATTGAGCCGCCTCGCTGGCTTCGCTAGACGATAGCTTGCGCAGTTCGATCTGGGCAGTGCCGTTGCGCACAAAACCTAATTGTTTCGCCGCTGCGTAAGAGACATCAATAATCCGCTTGCTGCGGTACGGTCCGCGGTCGGTCACCTTGACCAGCGCCGTCCTGTTGTTGCGGACATTCCGCACCAGCACCCAGCTTTGCAGCGGCAGGCTTGGATGCGCGGCCGTCATCGAATACATATTGAAACGCTCGCCACTGGCCGATTTGCGGCCATGAAAACCGGGGCCATACCAAGAGGCCTTGCCACGCTGGACGACCGTCCCTGGATCGGAGCGCAAACCGGTACTTTCATCAAGAGAAAAATCGCTATCGATCGCTTGTTCCGGCGACAGGTCATGCTCGCCAGATTCAACAGCGGCCGGCGGCAGTGCCGATTCACCTCGGGTACGAGAGGGAGAAATGGTATCGGAAACAACGGTTGTTCCAGCGACTGCGGTCGCGTCTTTCGACGCCTCATGCCCGGCGAGCAAGTCAGGCGCGGTATCAGCGGCTGCGGGCATTGCAACCCAGGCTGCCAGCAGCCATACGACATGCGCCCCGCGCGTTTGAAAAAATCCGCTCACGATATGGACTTGACGGCATCAGGCAGAAAAAGTTCATGTTTGCTGGCTGCATGGCGGTAATAAAGCGCCATGCCATAACCGAAAACAGCGCCGATCAGAATTGCCATAATCACAGCAAACGCGACAGGCGCGCCAGACGGCGACAACAGAAAATACCAGGTGAAAGCGCCCCAGGCAATAGCGAAGCATCCCGAAAAAAACAGGAAATTGAATGCCATGCTGGCAAGGTGGGGAGGCGGGACCGGGATACCAGACCGCCATAACAAACGATGCAGCGGCGGAGCGTAGCGGTAGCGTGCAATGCCGGTGGATTCCAATAGGACCAATGCCGTTTTGATTTTTTGTGGATAAGACATAGGGATGTTTGCCGAGTTATGGTCGCTCGCCTCGCAGCAAGCCAGGTTGAAATTACCGCCTGCCTGCGGCAATCCGATAAATGGTCCGATCAGGTTCGGAGACTGCGGGCCTGCTGAACGACAACCAGCGAGGCGGCATATTCCAACGTCTTTATATAACCCGGCATGCTGGGATGCGTGCGCTTGGCCAGTTCAGTCAGCCGGCCTTTGAACGCCAGCAAATGCATCGTGGGATCGCCAGCCTGGTTCGCAGCAAAGGAACAGGCATCTTTGACGATATGGTGAATAGCGATTTTCACATTCTGGCCATACAGCGACAGCGCTGCCAGCGCTTCGATTTTCTTCAAATATTCGTTGTTCAAACAATTTTCGAGCTGGACGCTCATTGCTTACTCCAGGAAACAGATTACGGTAAATACTCCAAGATCAATCTTAGGGACACACCCATTACCTGTCCATTTCCCGCAAGCGGATGTCACAAGAGTTTTCAAATTCAATGTTACGTAGAAATATTATGTATCTCTTAATGCACAACCAATGCCGTTTCTTGATTTCCATAGATGTTGTCGAAGCACGGCGCCTGCCGCCAACGTTGTTTTTTGGCACTATTTCACCCTCTTATCCGCAATAACGCCGATTCCAGGGCGTCTCGGCACAATCACCCCAGGCTGACGGATCAGGTATGTTACCTTGGCTAACGCGGCCCTTCTTTCAAGTCCCGCTTCTACTATCAGCTGGTCAAAGACCGGGAGCAGGAAGAAGGATATGTTCAGCGCACCCGACCCAAACCAGAACCACCTGCTGGCAGCCTTGCTCGACGCTGAATTCGACCGCCTGGCGCCGCACCTGGAGCTGATCCCGATGCGGCTGGGCGACCTGCTCTACGATTCCGGCGGCAAGCTGCAGCATGTCTACTTTCCCACCACATCGATTGTCTCGCTGCTCTACGTCCTGGAAAACGGCGGATCTTCCGAGATCGCCGGGGTCGGCAACGAGGGCATATTGGGAATTTCTCTTTTCATGGGCGGCAATACCACGCCCAGCCGCGCGGTGGTGCAGACCGGCGGCTTCGGCTATCGGCTCAAGTCGCACATATTGATGGAAGAATTCAACCGCGCCGGACCGGTGATGCGCCTCTTGCTGCGCTATACCCAGGCGCTGCTCACGCAAATGAGCCAGACAGCCGTGTGCAACCGCCACCATACGCTGGACCAGCAACTGTGCCGCTGGCTGCTGCTGACGCTGGACCGCCTGCCCACCAATGAATTGACGATGACCCAGGAATTGATTGCCGGCATGCTGGGCGTGCGGCGCGAAGGCGTCACCGAAGCGGCAGGAAAATTGCAGAACCTCGGTTTTATCCGCTACCGGCGCGGCCATATCACCGTGCTGGACCGGGCTGGCCTGAACAGCAACGTTTGCGAATGTTATGGCGTGGTCAAGAAAGAATTTGCGCGCCTGTTGTCGGATGTACACCAGCGGCAAGGCAAGCCGGCGCCGCCGGCCAAGTAAGCCAAGTATTTGCAGCATTACATTCGTCACCACCTTGTTTGAGCCGAGGCTAGCGCTCAGTTGTAAGCCAATCGGACCTGGATTCATACCCACCATGGAAAATACATCTGGAACTGCATCGCAAGCCGTGCAGCAACCGCTGCTGAAAGCCGGCGCCTTGCAAAACGCCATTTTCAACAGCGCCAACTTTTCCTGCATCGCCACCGACGCCCAAGGCGTGATCCAGATTTTCAACGTCGGCGCCGAACGCATGCTCGGCTACAAGGCAGAGGACGTGGTAGACAAAATCACGCCGGCCGGGATTTCGGATGCGCAAGAACTGATTGCGCGGGCCGCATCGCTCAGCCTTGAGCTCGACACCCAGATCACCCCGGGCTTCGAAGCGCTGGTGTTCAAGGCCTCGCGCGGCATTGAAGACATCTACGAACTGACCTATATCCGCAAGGATGGCAGCCGCTTTCCGGCGATGGTGTCGGTCACCGCCCTGCGCGATGCCCAAGACAAGGTAATCGGCTACCTGCTGATCGGCACCGACAATACGGCGCGCAAACAGGTCGAAGCGGAACAGGCGCTGCTTGACCAGCGCCTGCGCGACCAGCAGTTCTACACGCGCTCGCTGATCGAATCGAATATCGATGCCTTGATGACCACCGATCCGCGCGGCATCATCAGCGATGTCAACCAGCAGATGGAAGCGCTGACCGGCTGCACCCGCGACGAGCTGATCGGGGCGCCGTTCAAGAATTACTTTACCGATCCGGAGCGTGCCGAGGCCGCCATCACACGCGTGCTGCGCGAAGGCAAGGTGACCAACTACGAGCTGACCGCCCACGCCGTGGATGGCACCGAGACGGTGGTCTCGTACAACGCGACCACCTTCCACAACCGCGACAACCAGCTGCAAGGCGTGTTCGCGGCGGCACGCGACGTCACCGACCGCAAGCAGTTCGAATATACGCTGCAAGAAAACAATATCGAACTGGAAAATGCCAGGGCGGCAGCGGAAAAAGCCAACCTGGCAAAATCGGATTTCCTCTCCAGCATGAGCCATGAATTACGCACCCCGCTCAACGCCGTGCTCGGATTCGCGCAGCTGATGGCGTCCGATACGCCGCCGCCGTCATCGGCGCAAAAATTGTCGATCGACCAGATCTTGCAGGCCGGCTGGTATCTGCTGCGCCTGATCAACGAGATCCTCGACCTGGCGATGATCGAATCGGGTAAAGTGACACTGTCGCAGGAATCGATGTCGCTCACCGAAGTGATACAGGATTGCCAGGCAATGATCGAGCCGCAGGCGCAAAAGCGCGGGGTGCAGCTGACCTTCCCTCTTCTCGACAACCTGTTTTATGTGCATGCCGACCGCACCAGGGTCAAGCAAGTGATGGTCAACCTGCTGTCGAATGCGATCAAATACAATCGGGCCGAGGGCAGTGTGGTTGTCAAATGCGCGACGAGCGGCAGCGACCGGGTGCGCGTCAGCGTTACCGATACCGGAGCAGGCTTGACGCCGGAACAGTTGGCGCAGCTGTTTCAGCCTTTCAACCGGCTCGGGCAAGAGAGCAGTGTCGAAGAAGGCACCGGCATCGGCCTGGTGGTCACCAAGCAGCTGGTCGAGTTGATGGGTGGCGTCATCGGCGTCGAAAGCAGGGTCGGCGCCGGCAGCGTATTCTGGGTGGAATTGCCGGCGGTGAGCGCGCCGGAACTGGCGCTTGACGACATCCACAAGATCGCCGTCGATAAATCGAATCGCGCCGCGGCAGATCAGCTGCAGTCCCAGCGCACGCTGCTCTATGTCGAGGACAATCCGGCAAACCTGGTCCTGGTCGAGCAACTGATTGCGCGGCGCGGCGACCTGACGCTGCTGACGGCGATCAACGGCCACCTGGGAATCCAGATGGCACGCGCGCACCAGCCGGACGTGATCCTGATGGATATCAACCTGCCCGGCATCAGCGGTTACGGCGTCCTCAAAATTTTGCTCGAAGATGTGGCAACGGCCCACATCCCGATCATGGCGCTGTCGGCCAACGCCGTGCCGCGCGATATCCAGAAAGGCATGGATGCGGGTTTCTTCCGCTACCTGACAAAACCGATCGAGGTGGTCGAATTCATGGACGCCCTCGACGTCGCGCTGCGCCATGCGGAAAAGAACGGCTTGCCGAGCGGAGCATAGGCAGCAACGAAATGCGGCTTGCGAATTGCAGCATGATTTATCAGCAGGTGAACGATTTTTCTGGGAACAACGCAATGCTTATATCCGAAATCCTGAAGGCCAGCATCCTGATCGTCGATGACCAGGAAGCCAATGTCATGCTGCTGGAACAAATGCTGCGCAAAGCCGGTTATGCACACATCACGTCGACGATGGATCCGCACACGGTCGTCCCGCTGCACCTGGCGCATCGCTACGACTTGATCCTGCTCGATCTGCAAATGCCGGAAATGGATGGCTTCCAGGTCATGGAAGGCCTGAAGGAAATCGAAACCGCGGGGTATCTGCCGGTGCTGGTCATCACGGCGCAGCCGGCGCACAAGCTGCGTGCGCTGCAAGCGGGCGCCAAGGATTTTGTCAGCAAGCCATTCGACCTGGTTGAGGTGCAGACGCGCATCCACAACATGCTGGAGGTGCGGCTGCTGTATCGGAAACTGGACAACTACAACAAGGCGCTGGAACAGACCGTGCTGGAACGCACGGCAGAACTGCGCGAGAGCGAAGCCCGCTTCAAGAGTCTGACGGAACTGTCTTCGGACTGGTACTGGGAACAGGATCCGCAAGGAAAATTCACCAAGGTATCCGGCCCGGTTTTCGACATGCTCGGGATCGATGCCGACAATACGGACGGTGTGCTCAGCATTGCGGCGGCAGGACGCTGGAACGAGGCCGAGCGAGTACAGCTGGAAGACAACATTGCAAACCGCCGTCCCTTCCTCGATTTCATCTACAGCCGCCGCAATGCCGACGGCACCCTGCAATACCTTCAGGTAAGCGGAGAGCCGATGTTCGATTCAGCCAGCCTTTTCATCGGCTACCGCGGCATCGGCATGGATGTCACCGAGCGCATGAACCGCGACCTGGAAAAATAGCCGCTTCATAGCGACACTGGCGCCACCGACAAGGCCAGCGTCCGCGCCGGCCAGTTCGCATCGCTGCTGTATGAATTTATACACAGCGAAAAATATTCATTGCCAAATCTTTCAGCACGGAAATCTTATCTGCTACGATACCCTCGGCTGATGCGGGGGAGAATGATGCTCGCCTGTCGCAAACAAAGCAGTCTATAAATATAAGAAACAAAAAAACAGGGGAGTAGATGAATACGCATTTCTTGGTCCGGGCAGCCGCAGCTGCCGCAATCGTCGCGTCCTCACTTCTTACCGGCTGCGCCTCGATTGTCGACGGCACCAGCCAGGTGGTGACGGTCGAAGCCCGCAACCAGGGACAACTGGTCAAGGGCGCTTCCTGCAAACTGCAAAACGCCAAAGGCACCTTTTATGTGACCGCGCCGGGCACGGTGACCATCCACCGGTCGCGCGACGACCTGGTAGTGCAATGCGACAAAGAAAATATCAAACCTGGCCTGGCAAAAATCAAGTCCAGCGTCAAAGGAATGACCTACGGCAATATTTTACTGGGCGGGATCGTCGGCGCCATTGTCGATCAAAGCTCCGGCGCGGCTTTCGACTATCCGGCCATGGTCACGGTCCTGATGGGCGAGAACGGCGCGCCGATTGCGCCCTTCAGTCCTCCGGGCGTCCCGGCCGCTCCAGTTGCCCCAACGGTTCAGGGCAGCCCTGGCCGCAACGGCGAGCGCCAGCTGACCGGCAAGGAAATGCAGCAGCATTTCAGCAGCCTAGGCACTGTGACCGGGCACAGTCCAAGCGGCGCAAAAATGCTGTATGACGTCGGCCAGGGCGGTCGCCTGGAAGTCAAGAACCTTGACAAGGGCGGTGGCACGATGGGCGCTTACGAGTTCAAGGAAGCCGAGAACCAGATTTGCCTAACGATATACGGCGGCAGCGGCTGGCGCATCATGCAGGACTGTTACCGCCTGTACCAGGTTAACGCCGGCACGTTCGCCATGAGATCGGCCACCGACAAATATTTCTTTACCTACGATATCAACGGCGGCGGTGGCAGTTATGCCGAGCAGCCGGTTGCGGCGCCATCGGCGACGTATGCGAATGCAACGCCTGCCACATCGGCGCCGCCGAATGACACCCCGGCGCCTCCTGTGCCGCCGGCAAGCGCGGCGCCCTTGCCGGTAATTGCCGTAGCTGCACCGGCCGGACTGCCTGCAGAACAGATCGGCCAATATTCATATCAAAGCGAACACCTGGCCAGGGCGCAATCATGTTCCGCGGCGCCACACGCCATCCTTAACGCCAGGGGGCCGGGATTCGAATCGTACACAGTCTCTTGCGACAACGGCGATTCTCTTGCGATGCGCTGCGATTTCGGGCAATGTCGAATCTTGAGATGAGATCAGCCTGATCGTTCGAATGAACTAAAAAACCGGGAGCATCATGCTGGAACTGAGACCAAGCTGCGAACACTGCAACAAAACACTGCCGCCGGAATCCCTGGAAGCGCGGATTTGCAGCTATGAGTGTACGTTTTGCGCGGCTTGCGTCGATGGCATCCTGGAGAACGTTTGCCCGAATTGCGGCGGCGGCTTCGTCCCAAGGCCGGTCAGGCCGGCAAGGAATTTAAGGGGTGAGAATTTCCTTGGGAAAGATCCAGCTAGCACCAAGCTCAAGCATCGACCGGTTGACCTTGATGCCCATACCGCTTTTGCTGCGGCGATCAAGTCCATTCCGCCCGAGCAACGCTGACTCTGATGGAGGCGGAGAGTTTTTAAAAATGGGCATCAGACGAAATCATCCAGCGCTGCGGACAATAAAACCCACCACTCGCAATCAGCAGGAATGGCAATGTATAAAAACATATTGATCGTCATTGGCTTTGTTTTTCCTGTCATGAATGCCGCGGCCGGACCAGCTTCTCTCTGCAGGAAAAATGAAACCATCTATTTTTCCTGCGCTACGAATAGTGGAAAAATAATCTCCCTGTGCGGAGACGCTTTCTACCAGGATGAATTTGGCAGCCTCACTGAAATAGACAATCCGTGGCTGCAATATCGATTCGGATCGCCAGGAAAAATAGAGTTGTCCTATCCTCCTCAAAAAAATGATTCACTTAAACGCTTCGCATCAGACAAAATCCGAGCCCTGAGAGGAGAGATTCGTCTTGATGCGGTTTTTTTCGCCAACGCCGGAATTGCCTATAGCGTAGAACATGTCGTGCCAGATACGGGAGAGATATTTGAAGGGGTGCATGTCGGAGCTGCGCAAGACTTCGGTATCGAGACGGCCGGCAAGCGCAGAAAACAATACCCCCGTGCCGCGATAGAATGCAAGGAGAGTGCGAACGTAGAGAATTTCTTCAGCCTTGTCGATTTTCTCGCCAAATGAATACCTGCGTAGTACAGCTTTTTGGGCGAACTCCGGCGACACCATAAAATTACCTGAACACAGGAAAGATTAATTGACGACTACATACAATATCCGCGCTCTTGAATCCGCGGACTATCAATTCGTCGCCTCGGTAGTCGATGACTGGTGGGGCGGCCGCCCTGTCCGTGCGCTGGTCCATCGCATATTTTTCGACCATCTGAACGCAAGCAGTTTCGCCGTTGGCCCATCGGATGCTGTCCAGGCATTCCTGATCGGCTTTGTGTCGCAGTCCGATCCCAAAGTCGCCTATATCCACTTCGTCGGCGTAAGCCCTGCCGCAAGAGCCGGCGGCCTCGCCCGTTTGCTCTACGAACATTTTTTCAATGTGGTCAGCGCCCAGGGCTGCACAGAGGTGCGCAGCATCACGTCTGCGGTCAATACCGGCTCGATCGCATTTCATCGCAAACTGGGGTTTACACTTCTCCCCGGTTCCGGTGAAATCGACGGCATCCCGGTCAGCCTCGATTATGCCGGCGCAGGACAACATCGCGTCCTGTTCCATAAAGCGCTGTAATTCAGCGCGAATGGCCGCCGGCAGGCGCCTTGATAAAATCGATGAACGCGCGCAAAGGCGCCGGCACCAGGCGGCGTCCGGGGTAATAAAGGAAAGGCCCGGAAAAGTGCATCCACCACGGCGCAAGCAGGGGTTCAAGCGCGCCGCTGTCGAGATGGGGGCGCAGCCAGTCCTCGAAGAGATAAATGATGCCGCTGCCGGCAACCGCCGCCTCGATGGCGAGATCGATTCCTCCGCCCGCTTGTACGATCAGCGGCCCCGTCGGATCCACCCGCACCATCTCGCCGTTCCGTTCAAACTCCCAAGGCGGCATTGACCCGCTGGAAAAACGGCCGCGCAGGCAAGCATGGCCGAGCAGCTCGCGCGGGTGTTGCGGCCGGCCATGCCGGTCAAGATAGGCGGGAGACGCCGCGGTGGCAAAGCGCTGGACACGCGGCCCGATCGGCACCGCGATCATGTCCTGTTCCAGCCGCTCGTCGTAGCGGATGCCGGCGTCGCATCCGGCCGCGATTACATCGACAAAACTTTCTTCGGTGAAGATCTCCATCTGAATGTCGGGATAAGCGGCGAGAAAGGGCGGCACGATGCGGCCCAGCACCAGCCGCGCCGCACTGACCGGCACGTTGAGGCGCAATGTGCCGGCTGGCTTGTCGCGAAACCCGTTGACCACGTCGAGTGCGGCTTCCATCTCGTTCAAGGCTGGACTGAGCCTCGCCAGCAAACCCTGGCCCGCTTCGGTCGGCACCACGCTACGCGTGGTACGGTTGAACAGCCTCACGCCGAGCTGAGCCTCCAAACGGCGTACCGCTTCACTGAGCGCGGACGCGCTGCCGGCGCTGGCACGCGCGCCTTCGCGAAAGCCTTTGGCGCGCGCCACCACCACGAAGGCGTTCAGATCTTCCAGGTTGACCTTCATTGCCCTATCTCCACTGTTCGCAAATCCGCACAACCCGTATCGATTGTACCCAATTATCACGAAGGTGGAAGACGCCTACCATGGCTCATCTTTCATCTAAAGGAACACAATCATGTCTAGCATCGAACAATCCGGCACATTCACGCTTGGCCACCGTACTGTAAAGCGACTCGGCTACGGCGCCATGCAGCTCGCAGGACCAGGCGTGTTCGGCCCACCCAAGGATCGCGGCGCGGCGCTGGCCGTGCTGCGCGAAGCCGTCGCACGCGGCGTCAATCACATCGACACCAGCGATTTCTACGGTCCGCACATCACTAACCAGCTGATCCGCGAAGCGCTGCATCCTTATCGTGACGATCTCGCCATCGTCACCAAGATCAGCGCCCGGCGCGGCGACGACGGATCGTGGATTCCAGCCATGTCGCCCGAAGAACTGATCCAGGCGGTCCACGACAACCTGCGCAACCTGGGCCTGGACGTGCTCGAGGTGGTTAACCTGCGCAGCATGCTCGGCATCCACGGTCCTGTCGAAGGATCGATAGAAGAACCGCTCACGGTGGTGGCCGAACTGCAGCGGCAGGGCCTGGTGCGCCATATCGGGCTGAGCAACGTCACCCCGGCGCAGGTCGCGGAAGGACGCAAGATCTGCGAGATCGTCTGTGTGCAAAACCACTACAACGTCGCCCATCGGGACGACGACGACCTGATCGACCAGCTTGCGCGGGACGGCATCGCCTACGTGCCCTTCTTTCCGCTCGGCGGCTTCACTCCCCTTCAATCCTCGACCTTGTCCGGCGTTGCTGAGCGCCTCGGCGCCACACCCATGCAGGTGGCGCTCGCCTGGCTGCTGCGCCGCTCGCCCAACATCCTGCTGATCCCAGGTACCTCGTCTATCGCTCACTTGCACGAGAACCTGGCCGCGGCCGAGCTGGCGCTGCCGGACGATGCAGTCAAGGAATTGGATGGTGTGGTCAACATCAGCTCGACTTAAGACATGCCAAATGCGTGCCTGGAAAATTCAAACGGCGCGCATTTGGAGGTCCCCCATGTGCGACGACGGAATCCGGGATATGCTGCAAGCGGATCAAGACTCCTGCCATGCAGATAATCCCGCCCCTGACCATTGCAACCATGACCAAATTCAGCAGCTACGTATTAGCCACCGCCCTTTTTGCGCTTTCACCGCTTGGCCATCCGGCAATGGCCGGAGAGCTTCCGTCGTCGAACGGGAAAACCGATCATATGCCGAGCGAAGATAGCCGAAAACAGATTCAGCAAGTGCTGGATAACTACGTCAAGAGCGTAACGGCTGGAGATCGCACGCTTTTCGAATCCCAGCTGCTGGACGAGAACATACCGTTCTTCGGGCTTGGAGAAAAATTGAGCCCGTCATTCAAGCCCGTTTCAGAGAGCCTGCAAGGTTACGCCGGATTTCGGAAAGCGGTCTTCGAGAGCGGCAAAAAATACAGTCAAAGATTTTCCAATATCAGCATTGAACAAGACGGCGACCTGGCCCAGGTGTCAGAAGTTGCGCTAGCGACACGCTGATAGACGCACTGGATCTGGCCTACCTTACGGGCCAACGCCCAGCCGACACTCTCAAAATGAAGGCCAGCGATATTGCTAATGGGTTCCTGCTTGTGGATCAAGGCAAAACGCAAAAAAAATTACGTATTTCTGTTACCGGGGAACTGGCGACCGTGCTTGGTCGAATAGTCGTGCGCAAGGCGCAGCATAAAATTGAAAACGATCAATTGTTGATGAACGGCGACGGCAAGGTATTCACCCTGCCGGCATTACGCAGTCACTTCGACCGCGCGAAAATTGCAGCGGCCAAAAAGTTGCCCGAGTTAGCCGAAGATATAAAAGCTTTCCGGTTTTACGACCTGCGCGCAAAGGCAGCGGACGACACATCAGATGACCGTGGTGACCAGGCCGCAAGCGATCTGCTGGGTCACGATAATGTGAAAACAACACAACGGCATTACCTCCGGAGAGGCAAGATTGTAGAGCCGACAAAGTAGGGAATATTCAGTTTTTGCGGAGCGCTCCGCAATTCCGATAATTTTAGACTTTCAGAAACAACTAAATTTAGTTTAAAATCAAGGTCTTGCGGGTGTAGTTCAATGGTAGAACGAAAGCTTCCCAAGCTTTAGACGAGGGTTCGATCCCCTCTACCCGCTCCAGATCAGCGCTGGCGCCCGTGTCACAGGGCGCCATTTGTATTTTTGAGGCGGCCTGTCGCCTGGCGTTACAATGACGCCATGGCCCATGGCAGCTCAATGGCAACTCTATGGCAATTGAGCGCCCGCCTCATCTTAACCCTAGCCCTAGCTCGTCTATCAAGCATGTCAGAAAACAAATCCGGCAAACCCCTTTTTTACGATCCGACCGAACACCGGATCCGCAGCTTTGTCACGCGCGCCGGGCGTTTGTCGACGGCGCAGGCGCGCGCCATCGAGGAACTGGGGCCGCGTTTTTGCGTGCCCTACGACAAGGCCGTGGTCGACCTCGGCCAGGTTTTCGGGCGCAGTGCGCCGACTATCCTGGAAATCGGCTTCGGCATGGGGGAAACCTCGGCCAAGATTGCCGCCGGCATGCCGGAAAAGAATTTCCTCGGGGTCGAAGTCCATACGCCTGGCGTCGGCAGCCTGCTGAAGCTGATCGGCGAGCAGCAGTTGGGCAACCTGCGCCTGGTCCAGCATGACGCGGTGGAAGTGCTGACCAACATGATCGCTCCCGGCTCGCTGGCCGGCGCCCATGTGTTCTTTCCCGATCCCTGGCACAAGGCGCGGCACAACAAGCGCCGTCTGATCCAGGGGCCGCTGGTCAGCCTGCTGGCCTCGCGCATCGCGCCGGGCGGCTACCTGCATTGCGCCACCGACTGGCAGGAGTATGCTGAGCAGATGCTGGAAGTATTGAGCGCCGAACCGCTGCTGAAGAATAGCGCCGAGACTTACGCAGAACGGCCGGATTACCGGCCGGTGACCAAGTTCGAGAACCGCGGCTTACGGCTCGGGCATGGCGTCTGGGACCTGGTGTTCACGCGCGTTTGAACTGAATTGCTATAGCTGCTATAGGAAGCCTGCGACATGTTGATAACCCGAGTTTTTTCCCGCATCGACAAGCGGCTCGCCACGATGGGCGCCTCGGCGTTGCTGCTTGCCCTGTCCCACCTTTCGCCGGTGCAGGCGGGTGAACAGGCGCCGCCGCTGCCGCCTGGAACGATCACGGTTGAAGACACCCATTACCAGCCTGCCGCTCCCGGGGCGCCGCAGTTGCCGGCGTCCTCCGGCCGGCCGTCGGCCGAGGGCATGGTCGAGGCAGCCAAACGCGATGCCGGCAAGATCGACCGCGACCTGCGCAAGGACGCGCCGCCCAAGGACGCAAAGGTGGCAGAACCTACCATGCAGCAGAAACTGGAAATGGGCCTTGCCCCTCCGGCCCCGCCGCCACCAAGTTCGCCGAAAGACACCACCATGGAAGACATCACGCTGCCGAACGGCCAGCGCGTCACCAAGGTGACCGGGCCGAACGGCACCTATTGCGTGACCCAGATCTCGGTCGGCAATACCAAGGGCGAGGACATCATGCAGAAAGGCGCCATTTCGCGCACCACTTCTTGCGGCGCAGGTTTCTGAAGCAATCCCCCTGCACCCAATTTCAGCAAAATGACCGTCTAGCACCCGTCATTCGGTACAATCTGCCTATGTTGTCCGAATTCGACCTGATCTCCCGCTACTTCACTCGCGCGCCACGCAGCAATCTTGCCCAGATTGCGCTCGGCGTCGGCGACGATTGCGCGCTGCTGGTGCCTGGCGCCGGCAAGCAGCTGGCGATTTCGACCGACATGCTGGTGGAAGGACGCCATTTCTTCCCGGATGCAGATCCCTTCACGCTCGGCCACAAATGCCTGGCCGTGAACCTGTCCGACCTGGCGGCGATGGGCGCGCGGCCGCTGGCTTTTACGCTGGCACTCGCCCTGCCCGCCGTGCATGAAGAATGGCTGGCGGCGTTTTCCGGCGGCCTGCTGGCGCTGGCTGACGAGCACCAGTGCGAACTGATCGGCGGCGACACCACCAAAGGCCCGTTGAATATCTGCATCACGGTATTCGGCGAAACCGCGCCGGGACAAGCCCTGCGCCGCGACGCTGCCCAAGCCGGCGACGATATCTGGGTCTCCGGCACGCTGGGCGACGCCCGGCTGGCGCTGGCGGTGTACCGGCAAGAACTCGACGCCGAGCTAAGTGCGGACCTGAAACTCGGCAGCGACAGTTTCAAACTGGCTGCCACCCGCATGCATCAACCGACGCCGAGGGTCGCGCTGGGCCAGGCCCTGGGCGGCATCGCCCATGCCGCCATCGACATTTCCGATGGCCTGGCCGGCGATCTCGGCCATATCCTGGCGCGCTCGTCCGTCGGCGCCACGCTGACGGTCGACAGCCTGCCGGCCGGTGCGGTGCTGGGCCGGCAAAACCAGGCGATCCGCCGCCACTTCACCTTGGCCGGCGGCGACGACTACGAATTATGTTTCACCGTCGCTGCCGATCAGCGCGACGCCGTGCTGGCGGCAGCCCAAAGCGCCGCCACGGCGGTCACCCGCATCGGCAGCATCGACGCCCAACACGGTTTGCGCCTGCGCGACGCTGGCAACAGCACGCTGGACCTGCAACTTGCCTCTTTCGACCACTTTCACTCAACATGACTCAAGCAACGACCCAAGCAACTGCGCCGTCTCAACCGATCAAGGCCAGCGCCCGCTTCATGCTGTCGCATCCGGCGCATTTCATCGCCCAGGGCTTCGGCAGCGGGCTCTCGCCCATCATGCCGGGCACCTTCGGCACCTTGTTCGGCTGGCTGTCGTATGTGGTGCTGACTACCCGCTGGCCGGAGATTTTCACGCCGCTGAACTGGCTGGTGATCATCGCCGCCGGCTTCATCGTCGGCATCTGGACCTGCCAGAGCACCGGCCGCCACCTGGGCGCGCCGGATCACGGCAGCATGGTGTGGGATGAAATCATCGCGTTCTGGCTGGTGCTGGTGCTGGTCACCCCGGCCAGCCTGTCGGCGCAGTTCGGCGCCTTCATCGTGTTCCGTTTTTTCGACATGGTGAAACCACCGCCGATCGCCTATTTCGACCGTCATTTCAAGGGTGGTTTCGGCGTCATGTGGGATGACATTGTGGCAGCGTTTTACACCTTGCTGGCGTTGGCCCTGTGGCGTGTGATCTAGGACGCGGCGATTGCATCTGTCCGTAACAAGTGGCAGTATGTACCCAGTGTAGTGCTGCGCACCTAATGGCGCTTAAGAAATGGTGTATTTTCGCGCCAGGCTAGGCGCAAACCGGAGCGATAGTGGGACTATCGCGAGGATTTGCAACGACGCATGGCGCGAAAAGACGCCGCTTATTAAGTGTCATTAGGTGCGCAGCACTGCACTTGCCGGCAGAACAGCAAACAGGAGTTGAGACATGAACACCAGCACTGTAGTTGAAGGCAACACCGAACAAATCCTCGATCTGGCGGCGCAAGTCGGCCGTACCCTGCAAGCCAGGAACTGGTTCCTGTCGACCGCCGAATCCTGCACCGGCGGCGGCGTGTCGCAAGCGATTACGGAAATCGCCGGTTCTTCGGAATGGTTCGATTGCGGCTTCGTCACCTACTCCAACGCATCCAAGACCGAACTGCTGGATATCCCTGAAGCCGAGATTGCGCAGCATGGCACGGTGAGCGAAGAAATTGCCGCCGCCATGGCTGAAGGCGCGCTGGCCAACAGCAACGCCGACGTCAGCGTCTCCACCACTGGCATCGCCGGGCCGGGCGGCGCGGTGCCGGGCAAGCCGGTCGGCACGGTATGTTTCGGCTGGTCAGTCGGCCATCGCACCCATACCGAACGGCTGGTATTTGCGGGCGACCGCCATGCGGTGCGCGAACAGACCGTGATCCATGCGCTGCAAGGGCTGCTGCGCTTCCTGAAATAAACTCAAGTACGATCAGCTACGAAAGCGATTGATCGCGTCGCGGGTTTCCTCGGCCACGCGGCGCGCGGCTTGGGCATAGTCTTCGCCGGCAGCCTGGTCAGGCTTGGCGTACAGGATGGCGCGCGACGAGTTGATCATCATGCCCGTGCCGTTCGCCGTTTTACCGGCGTTCACGGTGGCCTGGATATCGCCGCCCTGGGCGCCGATGCCCGGCACCAGCAGCGGCATGTCGCCGATGATGCTGCGCACTTGCGCCAGTTCCTGCGGGAACGTCGCGCCCACCACCAGGGCGCACTGGCCGTTGGTATTCCACTTGTCAGCCACCAGGCGCGCCACGTGCTGGTACAGCGGCACGCCATCCACCGTCAGGAACTGCAGGTCGGAACCGCCGGCGTTGGAGGTACGGCACAGGACGATGGCGCCGCGGTCCTTCCATTCCAGGTACGGTGCGACTGAATCGAAGCCCATGTAGGGGCTGACGGTAACGGCGTCGGCGCCGTAGCGTTCGAATGCTTCGCGCGCATACTGTTCCGCGGTGGCGCCGATGTCGCCGCGCTTGGCGTCCATCACGATCGGGATCTGCGGATAGTTTTTGCGCAAGTAATCACAGATCGCTTCCAGCTGGTCTTCCGCACGTATCGCCGAAAAATAGGCGATTTGCGGCTTGAAGGCACAGGCGGTGGCGGCGGTGGCGTCTATGATTTCTTTGCAGAAAGTGAAGATCGCGTCCGGCTGGCCCTGCAAATGCGATGGAAATTTGGCAACATCCGGATCCAGCCCGACGCACAGCAGGGAATTGTTGGCGCTCCAGGTGCCGGATAGTTTTTCGATAAAAGTCACGGTGCAGCCTCAATAATGCAAACCCCCGCATTGTAATTCCAATTTAGCCGGGAATAAGCGGAGTAGTCGCTATTTAACACTTGAGCGGCTATCGATAGTTTGCTAACGTGCATAACATTGTTTCTTTTATCAGGGATATCCATGAAAACTTTCTCCAAATGGCTGGCAATTGTTACCTTCGCCTCGCTGCTCAGCGCCTGCGGCTACAACGATTTCCAGACCAAGGATGAGGCTGTGAAAGCCGCCTGGGGCGAAGTCGTCAACCAATACCAGGGACGCGCCGACCTGGTGCCGAAGATCGCTCAGATCGTCAAGGCCTACGCCACCCATGAAGAAGCCACCTTCGAAGCCGTGACCAAGGCGCGCTCCGCAGCGACCAGTTTCCAGATCACGCCGGAAGTGCTGAACGATCCTGCCGCCTTCGAGAAATTCCAGCAGGTCCAGGGTCAGTTGTCTTCGGCCTTGTCGCGCCTGATGGCGGTATCCGAGAATTATCCGCAACTGAAGGCCGACGGTTTGTACCGCGATGCTCAGTCGCAGCTGGAAGGCATCGAGAACCGCATCAAGGTAGCCCGCAACCGCTACATCGTCGCGGTGCAGGACTATAACGTGCTGGCGCGCAGCTTCCCCACCAACCTGACAGCGATGGCGATGAGCTACAAGGTCAAGCCGTCGTTCACCGTGGATAATGAAAAGGCGATCTCGACATCGCCTGACGTCGATTTCGGCGGCAAAAAATAATGTCGCAGAAGGTGATCCCAGCGCTTCGCCTGTGGCTGCTGGCCCTGTGGCTGGCGCTGTTTGCGGTATCCGCCGCGGCGCAGGCCCAGGTGGCGGTGCCGCCGCTGCAGGCGCACGTCACCGACCTGGCCGGCATGCTGCAGCCGGCGCAGCGCGACGCGCTCGACAATACCTTGAGCGAGTATGAGGCGCGCACCGGCAGCCAGATCGCCATCCTGCTGCTCAGCAAGACCGAGCCGGAAGGCATCGAGGATTATGCCGTGCGCGTGGCCGATGCCTGGAAGCTGGGACGCAAAGGCATCGACGACGGCGTCATCCTGCTGGTGGCGAAAGACAATCCGAAAGCCTTGCGGCGCATGATGATACTGACCGGACGCGGCGTGCAAGGCACGCTGACCGACGCCCAGTCCAAGCGCGTGCTGCAGGAAATCATCGCGCCTTATTTTTCCAAGAGCGACTACTACGGCGGCCTGACTGCCGGCATCTCGGCCATCATGCCGCTGCTGGACCAGGAAAACTTTGCCCCGCCCAGCCGTAAATCCGGACCAGCGCAAGAGCCCTCCTCCGACTGGCTCGGCGCCCTGGCGCCGCTGCTGTTCTTCGGCTTCATCATCCTGATCACCATCATTTCACGCGCACGCGGCGGCGGCGCCGGTTCCGGCCGCTCGCTCAACAGCAATGTCTGGGGCAACGCCGCCGGCGTCATCATCGGCAGCATCCTGAGCCAGGGTGGACGCGGCGGCGGCGGTTTTGGTGGCGGCGGCGGAGGTGGAGGATTCGGTGGCGGCGGCGGTTTTTCCGGCGGCGGTGGCGGCTTTGACGGCGGCGGCGCCTCGGGAGACTGGTGATGGCACAAACCCTGCAACGCATCTGGCGTCATTTGCTGACCACCCGGCGCAGCGCACGGCGCGCATTTCCGGCGACCACGCTCAAAGCCATCCAGCAGAAAATTGCCGACGGCGAAGTCACGCACCGCGCCGAAGTCAAAATGATTGTCGAAGGCTCGCTAAGCCTGCCCGCCGTGCTCAACGGCGTCACCTCGCGCAACCGCGCCCACGAACTGTTCTCACACTACCGGATCTGGGACACGGAAGAAAACGTCGGCGTCCTGCTCTATGTGAACCTGGCCGACCACAAGGTCGAAATCATCGTCGACCGCGCCATCGGCCATGCTACTAAATCCGCCGACTGGCAAGCCGTGTGCAAGACCATGACCAAGGAATTCGCCAACGGCGCATTCCACGACAGCACACTGGCCGCGCTGGAACAAATGAACGGCCTGCTGACCCAGCACTTCCCCGACGAAGGCCGCAAGAAAAACGAACTGTCGGACAAGCCGCTGCTGCTGTAACGCCCAATTAATTCGACTCTGACCCTAATTAATTTATTAGGGTCAGAGTCGAATTATTAGCTGCGAATTTTAGCCATTCTCGTAGACCCATTGCAGCAGGCCGTCTTGGGCGGCTTGGCCGCGGGGGGCGTTGGGGTGGTTGATCAGGCAGACTACCGCGTAGTATTTGCCGGAGGCGGCCAGTACGTAGCCGGCGATCGCCCGGACATCGTTCAGGGTGCCGGTCTTGACGTGGGCCTGGCCGGCGACGCTCTGGTTTTTCAGGCGCTTGCGCATGGTGCCGTCGTAACCTACCAGCGGCATCGAGGAGACGAACTCAGGCATGACTGGCGACTGGAATGCGGCGGCCATCATGCGGCCCATCGTCCTGGCTGAAATCCTTTCGTTGCGCGACAGGCCCGAACCGTTTTCGATCACCAGGCCGCCGGTCTCTATGCCCTTGTTGCTGAGCCAGCTTTGGATGGCGCGCGCGCCGCGGTCCGGGGTGGCCGGGACTTTCAGGATGTCGGAGGCAATCGTCAGCAGCACTTGGCGCGCCATCACGTTGTTGCTGTATTTGTTGATGTCGCGGATCACTTCCGGCAGCGTCACCGAGTTCCATTCGCTGACCAGGGTGCTGCCGGCCGGCGCCACGCCGTTTTTCACCACGCCGCTGAAACTGCCGCCAAGGTCGGACCACATCTGGCGGAACACCGCGCCGAAGTATTGCGTGCTGCTCATCTTGTAGGGATTGACGTACCAGGTCTTTTCACCGCAGGAAGCCGGCAGCGCGCCGTTGAAACTGGCGCCGTCGGCGTCCACCGAGGCCTGCAGCTTGCCTTGCCAGTCGTCGCAGTTGCCGCTACCCAGGCGCGGCGGCGTGATCGGGTAGCCGCTCATCGGCGGATCGATCAGCACGTTGACCTGGCGCGTTTCCGGATTCGGCACGAACTGGAAGGTCAGCGCCTTGTAGTTGAGCAGCAAGGCATCCGGGCCGACGTTATACGGCTTCATCGGATCGCCGTCGAACTCGCCCGGATCGTAGGTGCTCTCATCGAACGTGCTGCGGTCCAGCACGATATTGCCGCGGATGTCGCGGATGCCCTTGGCGCGGATCTGGCGCAGGAACAGCCAGAAATTTTCAAGCACCAGCTTGGGATCGCCGTTGCCCTTGAAGATCAGGTCGCCCTGCAGCACATTGCCGACCTGGCTGCCGTTGGTGTAGGCCTGGGTTTTCCAGCGGTAAGTCGGCCCCAGCAGTTCCAGCGCGGCGTCGGTGGTGACCAGCTTCATGGTCGAGGCCGGGTTGAACGGCGTGCCGGCATTGGCGGACGCCATCACCTTGCCGGCGCCGTCGACTTCCTGCACATAGACGCCGACGTTTTGGGCTGGAATCCCGGCAAGTTGCAAAGCTTTGCTGAACGATGCTGGCGGCGCAGCGGAAGATACAGCAGACGATTCCTGCGCCTGTACGCCGGGCAGCAAGACGGAAGACAAGAGAAGGACACTGATCGCGTGGAGTTTATTCAAGTGGGCACCGGTGAAAAAGAAGGTTTGCACGGGATTATCCCATGCGTTCACGCGATGCTAGAAAAGGAACTGCGACCGGCTGCGGAACAAGCTGTAAAGCAGCGCCGGCGGATGTGCGGAAAATCAGAAAACAACGCCACTGCGGGATGCTTTCAGCGATCCCGACATGCACTGCAAGACTGCGGCGTCAGAGCAAAGCTGGTATGGCTTCCAGGATAATCAACGCCAGCAGCGCGCCGCACACAGCGCCGACAGCGCGCAGGCTGCCGCGGGCAAACTTGGAGGCAACCGGCACTTCGCCGCACAACACCACGCCGGCGATGGCTGCCGGCACAAAAAACAGCAGGTTGTTCATCACCAGGTTGACCATGGTCATCTCCTTTATATATTTGTAATTTCAGTATAGTTTTCTCATGCTCAAAGGCAAGGTCGAATAATTGATTGACAACAGGCCGGGCATAGCAAAAGCCAACTTGTGCTGTCCTGCACAATTTTCTTGACCGCCCTGCCCGGCGCGGCTACTATCCACCAGTCTAAATTTTATGGAGTCCCTTTAATGGGCACTTGTTCGAGTGACAGTTGTAGCCAGACCCGTTCTGGCGCCGCCTCGGCAAGATAACGCAGGACTTCCCCTGCCGTCATCTCGCCGCCGGCGAATGATGGTATCCCAGCATCCGGAGCGTGTTTCCGGGCGCACAGTATTCCACCACCTGATCTTGTTTCACGCATAGTCGCGCCGCCGCACCGGCAGCGCGCCAGGCTGATTCTGGCTCCGACCATGGCTAACGCTGCTGTCGAGGCTATCGAATACGTGTATCCAGCGCTTGAGACACACGAGATTGTCATCAAGATGTCACCGATCGAATTTACAGTCTGGTGCCGCTCTAAAACTTTGTCTTTTTGCCGACAGGCTGTCATCCGGATGGGTTGCCAGTCGTTAACAGAAAGTTAAAAGCGATAAGAGCACAGGCAAGCAGGCAGCAACACTCCGATCGACGGCAGCCGACCGCAATGCATGAAAAAAGAAGAAGACCATGAATCTGAATATTCTGAGAGAAACATTCGTTAGCTTTGTCCGCAGCCACGGCATGGATCGCCACTTCCGCCGCCTTGGCGCCGACATGTTCCGCAGCACGCCGGTCAGCAAGGAAGTGCCGCCGTCGCTGGCGGAAACCCTGTCCAGCGCTGCCCGCGTCGACATCAGCGAACTGTTCCAGACCCTGCACAGCCGCGCCGACGGCCTGACCGAAGCGGAAGCGGACACCATCCGCGCCAGCGCCGGCCCGAATGAAGTCGAGCACGAAAAGCCGATCTCGAAATGGACGCACTTGTGGCAATGCTACAAAAACCCGTTCAACCTGCTGCTGACCGTGCTGGCCGCCGTGTCCTACCTCACGGAAGACATGAAAGCCACCATCGTCATCGGCTCCATGGTGGTGCTGTCGACCATGATGCGCTTCATCCAGGAATCGCGCTCCAATACCGCCGCCGATAAGCTCAAGGCGATGGTCAGCAACACCGCCACCGTGCTGCGCCATGACCTGGCCGAAGACATCGCCGAGGAAGCCCTGCGCTACTTCGACGTCACCCTGCATCCGAAGGGTGCGCGCCGCATCGAGCTGCCGATCAAGAAACTGGTGCCGGGCGACATCGTCCAGCTGTCCGCCGGCGACATGATCCCGGCCGACCTGCGCCTGCTGACCGCCAAGGACCTGTTCATCAGCCAGGCCGCCATGACCGGCGAATCGCTGCCGGTAGAAAAATTCGTCACCCACCGCGGCGCCGCCACCAGCAACCCGCTGGAACTGGACAACCTGTGCTTCATGGGCACCAACGTGGTCAGCGGTTCGGCCACCGCGATCGTGGTCACCACTGGCAACCGCACCTACTTCGGCGCCCTGGCCGAGCGCGTCACCGCCACCGACCGCACGCCGACGGCATTCCAGTCCGGCGTCAACAAGGTCAGCTGGCTGCTGATCCGCTTCATGATGGTGATGACGCCGGTGGTGTTCCTGCTGAACGGCTACACCAAGGGCGACTGGGTCGAAGCCTTCCTGTTCGCGATGTCGATCGCAGTCGGCCTGACGCCGGAAATGCTGCCGATGATCGTCACGTCGACCCTGGCCAAGGGCGCCGTTGCGCTGTCGCGCAAGAAGGTCATCGTCAAACGGCTGGACGCGATCCAGAACTTCGGCGCCATGGACGTACTGTGCACCGACAAGACCGGCACCCTGACCCAGGACAAGATTTTCCTGGAACGCCATACCGACATCCTCGGCGAGCAGGACGACCTGGTGCTGGAATATGCCTACCTCAACAGCCACTACCAGACCGGTCTCAAAAACCTGCTGGATGTCGCCGTGCTGGAGCACGCCGAACTGCAGCGCGAAATGGCGCTGGCCTCGGCTTACCGCAAGGTCGATGAAATCCCCTTCGATTTCCAGCGCCGCCGCATGTCGGTGGTGGTCAGCGAACGCGAGGATCACCATGAACTGATCTGCAAGGGCGCCGTCGAAGAAATCGTCTCGGTCTGCACCCACGCGCGCCACAACGGCCAGGTAGTGCCGTTCACCAAGGAACTGCTGCAGGAAATCTACGAAACCACTTCCAGCCTGAACGCCGAAGGCTTGCGCGTGGTGGCCGTCGCCGCCAAGGACCTGCCGCCGACCAAGGAAGTGTATGGCGTCGCCGACGAAAGCGACCTGGTCCTGATCGGCTACATCGCCTTCCTCGATCCGCCCAAGGAATCGACCAAGCCGGCGCTGGACGCGCTGAAGGCGCACGGCATCACGGTCAAGATCCTGACCGGCGACAACGAACTGGTGACCGCCAAGATCTGCCGCCAGGTCGGCCTGGCCGTGGACGGCATGTTGCTCGGCAACGACGTCGAGAAAATGAGCGACGCCGACCTCGCCATCGCGGTCGACACCACCACCGTCTTCGCCAAGCTGAGCCCGACCCACAAGGAACGCATCGTGCGCGTGCTGCATGACAAGGGCCACGTGGTCGGCTTCATGGGCGACGGCATCAACGATGCGCCGGCATTGCGCGCAGCCGACATCGGCATCTCGGTCGACACCGCGGTCGATATCGCCAAGGAAGCGGCCGATATCATCTTGCTGGAAAAGAGCCTGATGGTGCTGGAAGAAGGCGTGCTGGAAGGCCGCAAGACCTTCGCCAACATGCTGAAGTACATCAAGATGACGGCCAGCTCCAACTTCGGCAACGTGTTCTCGGTATTAGTTGCAAGCGCGTTCCTGCCGTTCCTGCCGATGCTGCCTTTGCACCTGCTGGTGCAGAACCTGCTGTACGACATCTCGCAGATCACGATTCCCTTCGATAACGTCGACAAGGAATTCCTGGAAAAACCGCAGCGCTGGAACGCCGGCGAAATCGGCCGCTTCATGGTGTTCTTCGGCCCGATCAGCTCGATTTTCGACATCACGACATTTGCCCTGATGTGGTATATCTTCGGCGCCAATACGCCGGAACACCAGACCCTGTTCCAGTCCGGCTGGTTCATCGAAGGCCTGCTGTCGCAAACCCTGATCGTGCACATGATCCGCACCCGCAAGATCCCGTTCTTCCAGAGCCGCGCTTCGTGGGCCCTGATGAGCATGACACTGATCATCATGGCGGTAGGCATCCTGCTGCCGATGTCGCCGCTGGCGCACTACTTCAAGCTGCAGGCTTTGCCGCTCACCTACTTCCCGTGGCTGCTGCTTATCCTGGTGGCTTATGCGGTGCTGACGCAGGCGATGAAAGGCTGGTACGCCCGCCGCTACGGCTGGCAATAGCGTTCGCGCGTGGGCACGATGTGCCCACCCTACCTACTTCCCGTGACTGCTGCTTGGCTGGCGATAACACGTAGGGTGGGCACCTGTGCCCACGCGTGACCGTGATAACCGGAGTACAAGCAACAGCGTGGGCACGGGGTGCCCACCCTACCCGACCAGGCCCGCCGCGATGTTGATCGACAAACCCAGGATGGCGGAGTTGAACAGGAATGTCAGCACCGACTGCATCAGCACGATCTTGCGCATGGAGCGCGTCATGATGCTGACATCGGAAGTCTGGACCGCGACAGCCATGGTGAACGAAAAATAGAGAAAATCCCAGTAGTCGGGATTTTTTTCGTCGTCGGGAAAACGCAGCGGCAGCTTGTCGCCGGCGCAGGCGTAAAACAGGCGCGCATAGTGCAGCGCAAAGATGGTGCCCACCAGGAACCAGGAACCGAGCACCGTCATGCCGGTAAACATGTACCTGAGCTCTTTCGGCCCCGGCAGGAAATCCTGGGTATGCGCCAGCCCCAGCACCACTGCGCCGATGCTGCTGACCGCGGCAACGCAAATCAGGACCAGTATCACGGTATCGTTTTCGTCCTCGACCGCGGCGCGCCTTTTCACCTGTCCTGAGTTGGCTCGGACCATCATCCACCAGAGCGTCGCCAGGTATGTCCAGACGCCGGCGTTCCAGCCGATCAGCAGGCGCGTCAGGTGCGAACTGGTGGGCTGGACCGCCCACACCGCGAGGCCGACGATCAACGCAATCATCAGGCGCGGGTGGGTGTGAAAAACCAGGCGGCGTATATCCATGCTTGTCCTTTTTGAATCTGGCACCGATACAAAACGAGGCTACATTGGAGCAGCCTCGCCGTTTCGTCATCGATAGCATATTGCAACTGCGGACTTCCGTGTGTTTTCGCTTATTTTCTTTGGTTCTTCAGGCTTCTCTGTGGGTAAAGGGGCGCTATCGCGCATGGTTTGCCAAGAAGTAGGGTGGGCACGCTTTTGTGCCCACGCGGAAGCGCTACAGCGTGGGCACAAAAGCGTGCCCACCCTACACACTTCCGTGTGTTTTCGCTCATTTTCTTTTAAGCGAGCGCACACGGCGCACGGATCTGCCTAGTACGGCTTATTCGGCAGGAACTTGCCGTCCAATGTAATCACAGCACGCGAACCGCCATCCGGATCTTCCACCCGCTTCAGGTCCAGCTTGAAGTTGATGGCGCTGATGATGCCGTCGCCCAGCTCTTCGTGCACCAGCATTTTCAGGGTAGTGCCGTAGATCTGCAGCATTTCGTAAAAACGGTAGATGGTCGGATCCGTGGGAATGCCGCCAGGGATGCTGCCGCGCAGGGGGATCGCCTGCAATTCCGCCGCCGCTTCCGGTTCCAGGTCCAGGCGCTGGCAAACCACTTCAGCGGCCGCCTTGGGCAAAGCGTGCTGACCCAGCAAGGCTGCGGTGACATACGCCACGCTCAAGCCTGTGCCCGTCGCCAGCTGTTTCCAGGACAGGTCTTTCAACGCCTTGGCGGCGATGACGCGTGAGGTCAGTGCAATACGGTTATCTTGGTAGACGTTAGCTTGTTGCATGGTATTTCCTTTCAATGAGAGAAGCAAAAACTACAGAGGGGATACAAAAGGTCAGGCCACCAGGGCGCCGCGCTTGGCTTGCGTAGCAACGGTCTGCGGGAATTCGGCGAGCGAAACAAAACGGTTGCTGCCGCCGTCCAGCGCCACGATGGAACCGGTTTCGATGTCGTACACCCAGCCGTGCAGGTTAAGCCGGCCCTGTTCCAGCGCCAGCGCAACCGAGGGGTGGGTTTTCAGATTCACCAGTTGTGCAATCACGTTTTCACGCACCATCGAACTGAGGCGTGCGGCCGGTGAAATATGGGTGCGCGCTGCATTGACTACCTTGGCTGAATCGGCGTGGCGCAGCCAGCTGGCTACCGCCGGCAAGTGATCCAGGCACTTGCAGCTGGAGATGGCGGTCATGGCGCCGCAATCGGAATGGCCGCAGACCACGATGTCGGTCACGCCCAGCACCGCGACCGCGTATTCGACCGTGGCGGTGACCCCGCCCGGCTCGGAACTATAGGAAGGAACTATATTGCCGGCGTTGCGGATCACGAAGATGTCGCCCGGATCCTGCTGGGTCAGCAGTTCCGGCACGACGCGGCTGTCGGAACAGGTGATGAACAACGCACTGGGGCTCTGGGTCGTTGCCAGCTGCTTGAACAGGGCGGACAGCCCGGGGAAAGCATCTTTCTGGAATTTCAAGACTCCTTCGACGATGGACTTCATGGCGTTTCTCCTTGGGTGATGAACAGTGAGACCATGATGGAGCGATCAAACTATTGCGTCCAAGACCGATATACAATCAACTCAATTACTAATACCTATAGTTATCAAACATGCTATTACGTCACATACGCTATCTGCTGGCCGTGGTTGAACACCGCAATTTCACGCGTGCGGCAGAAGCGCTGTACGTGTCGCAACCGACTTTGTCGCAGCAGATAAAACAGCTGGAAGAGACCCTGGGCGTGCAGCTGCTCGACCGCAGCGGCAGGATCGTGCGCGCGACCGATGCCGGCGAGGCTTACCTGGACCATGCGCGCAGGGCATTAAGGGAACTGGAGGCGGGGCAACGCGCTATCCATGACGTGCTGGACCTGACGCGCGGCGCCCTGCGCCTGGCGATGACGCCCAGCTTGACGTCTTACCTGGCAGGGCCGCTGGTCGCCGCTTTCAATGCCAGCTACCCGGGCATCGCCATGCACGTGATTGAAATGCCGCTGGACCGGATCGAAGCGGCGCTGGCTACCGATGAAGTCGATCTCGGCATTGCCTTCAGCCAGGTCCGCTCGGGCGAAATAACTTGCCAGCCGCTATTTGCGGAAAAACTCAGCGTAGTGGTTGGCCTTGGCCATCCGCTGCTGCAGCGCCCTGCTCCGATTACCGTACAAGACCTGGAACAGCAGCCTCTGGCATTGCTGAGCGCAGACTTTGCAACGCGGACCTATGTCGACGCTTATCTGCATCAGCAAGGCATTTCTCCCAGGATCGCGGTCGAAGCCAACACTATCACCGCCATCGTTGAAATTGTGCGCCGGGGAGGCATGGCGACCATCCTGCCTGACGCCGTCACCCGCGAAAACCCGAACCTGCGGGCAGTCCAGCTGAAGCCGGCGTTGCCGCATCGCGCGGTGGCGCTATTGCGGCGCAAGGACAGCTACCAGAGCGCCGCATCACGCGCCTTCACGAAGCTGGCGGCAGACATGATGCGTGATCCGGCGCCGTAGGGTGGGCACCCGTGCCCACGCTGTGCGCATGACCGGCCGTCCGCGTGGGCACAGGTGCCCACCCTACAAAAAAAAAGCGCCCTCGCGGGCGCTTTAACAATTCAGGCAAACAATCTACTTCTCCGCCGCATGCAGCTTGCCGCCTGCAGTGCTGGCTCCTGCTTCATCACGATGCTCGCCATGGTGCTTGCGCCGCAGCTTGCCGCTTGCCCATACCAGGAAATCGTCGACGTAGGTGAACACCACGGGAATCACCAGCAGGCTGAGGAAGGTCGAAGTCACCAGGCCGCCGATCACGGCAATCGCCATCGGTCCGCGGAAGCTGGAATCGGCGCCCAGTCCCAGCGCGATAGGCAGCATGCCGGCGCCCATCGCGATAGTCGTCATGACGATCGGCTGGGCCCGCTTGTGGCAAGCATCCATCAAGGCGTCAAAGCGGTTCAGGCCATGATCGCGCCGCGCCACGATGGCGTACTCGACCAGCAGGATCGAATTCTTGACCGCAATCCCCATCAGCATCAGCAGGCCGATCAGCGACGGCATGGAAAACGAGTTATGCGTGATCAGCAAAGCTGCAAATGCGCCGCCGATGGACAAAGGCAACGCCGCCAGGATGGTCACCGGCTGCAGGAAACCCTTGAACAGCAGCACCAGCACCATGTAGACGCACAGCACGCCGGTCAGCATCGCCAGGGCAAAGCCGGAGAACAGCTCCTTCATGACTTCGGCATCGCCCAACGCACCACGCTTGACGTTAGGCGGCAGGTTGTTCAGGCTCGGCAAGGCATTGACCTTGTCCATGACTTCGCCCAGCTCATGGCCGTTCAGTTCAACGTGGATGATCACGCGGCGGTTGCGGTCGATGCGGTCGATGCGCGCCGGTCCGCTGTCGAAGCGGATGTCGGCCACCGAGCTGAGCGGCACGTTGCCGCTCTTGCCTTGTACCGACAAGCGTTCCAGCACGCTCATGTCATGCCGCGCATCTTCCGGCAGGCGCACCCGGATCGGCACCTGGCGTTCCGGCAGGTTCAGCTTGGCGACCGACTGGTCGTAGTCGCCCGAGGTTGCTATGCGCAAGGTTTCGCCGATGGCGGATGCGGTGACGCCAAGGTCGGCCGCTTTCGCGAAGTTAGGCGTGACGATAATTTCCGGGCGCACCAGGCTGATGCTGGACGTCACGTTGCCGAGATCGGGAATGGTGCGGATCTCGCGCTCCACCGCCTGCGTCACCGCGCTCAGCGCCTGCGGATCGTCGCCCGACAGCAGCAGCTGCAATTCCTCGCCGTTGCCGCCGGCGCCGACGGTGTAGCGCAATCCAGGCAACTTGGTCAGCAGCTTGCGCAGCTCGATATCGACTTCGCTCTGTTTCTTCTTGCGCTCCGGCGGATCCTTGAGCAGCACGGTCAGGGTGGCGCGCCGCGCATCGTCGCCGCCGATCGCACTGTATACCTGCGATACATCCTTGTTAGTCAGCAGCAAGCTGCGCGCATACTCGGCGCTGGCGCGGGTGTTCTCCAGGATGCTGCCGGGCGGCAGTTCCAGGGTCACTTGCGTCTGGCCGCGGTCGCTGGCCGGGATGAAGCCGGTCGGCAGGAACGGGATCATCGCCAGCGATGCGATAAAAAACAGCGCCGCCATGCCCATGGTCTTGACCCGGTGCCGCATGCACCAGGACGCGATCACCAGGTACTTGGCCATCAGGCGGCTTTCCTTCTTTTCATGCAGGATAGGCTTGAGCAGGTACGCCGCCATCATCGGCGTCAGCAGCCGCGCCACCACCAGCGAGGTGGTCACCGCAATCGCCGCGGTCCAGCCGAACTGCTTGAAATATTTGCCGACAATGCCGCTCATGAACGCCGTCGGCAGGAACACCGCCACCAGCGTAAAGGTAGTCGCCACCACCGCCAGGCCGATTTCGTCGGCAGCTTCCATCGCCGCCTGGTACGGCGTCTTGCCCATGCGCAGGTGGCGCACGATGTTTTCGATTTCAACGATCGCATCGTCGACCAGGATACCGATCACCAGCGCCAGCGACAGCAAGGTCACGCCGTTGAGGGTGAAGCCGAGATAGTTCATCACCATGAAGGTCGGGATGATCGACAGCGGCAGCGCCGCCGCGGCCACCAGCGTCGCGCGCCAGTCGCGCAGGAAGAACCAGACCACCAGCACCGCCAGCAGCGCGCCTTCATACAACAGCGACATGGAGCCGTCATAGTTTTCCTGGACCGCGTCGACGTTGTTGAAGGCTTCCTCGATCTTCACATGGGAAGCTTTCTCGCCCAGCGCCGCGACCGCTTTCTTTACTGCCTTGGATACCGTGATTTCGCTGGAACCCTTGCTGCGCGTGATTTCAAAACCGACCACCGGCTTGCCGTCGAGCAGCGTGATGGCGGTGCGTTCGCCGACGCCGTCGGTCACCTTGGCGACCTGGTCCAGGCGGATCACATGGCCGTCCGGCAAAGCCATCTGCAAGGCAGCGATTTCCGCCACATTGCCGACCGTGCCGATGGTGCGCACCGATTGCCGGGCGCCGCTGATATCGGCCTTGCCGCCCGGCGCTTCCTGTTGCACCCGCTGCAGCTGGCGCGAGATCTGCGCTGCCGACACGTTCAGGGCCGCCATCCGCTCCGGATCGAGTTCCACCAGCACTTCACGGTTGACGCCGCCGACGCGGGCGATCTTGCCGACGCCAGGCACCGACAGCAAGGCCTTGGAAACCTCGTTGTCGACAAACCAGGACAGGGCTTCTTCATCCAGCTGTTCGGACTTGACGGTGTAGGTGATGATAGGCTGGCCCGAGGTGCTGGCCTTGCCGTAGACCGGATCGCGGACGTCGATCGGCAAATCGCTGCGCACGCGGTTGACCGCATCATGTATATCGTCCATGGCTTCCTGGATGTCTTTTTCCAGGCGGAATTCGATATTGATGTTGACCACGCCATCGTTGATGGTGGTGTAGATATGGCGGATGTCGGTGACGGTAGCGACCGAATTTTCAATCTTGCGCGCCACCTCGGTTTCCAGCTGCGAGGGCGAAGCGCCCGGCAAGGCGGTGGAAACCGAAATGAAGGGAAAATCGATATCGGGCGAATCCTGGACCAGCATGCTTTTGAAACTCATTAGCCCCATGACGGTGAGCATGATGAACAGCAGGATGGCGGGAACCGGGTGCTTGATCGACAGAGCGGAAAAATTCATGGCGGCTCCCGGGTTACTTCAAGGCCAGCGGCGCGGCGTTGGCAGCGGCCGGCTTAGTGTCGGCTGGATTCGCCGCCGAACCTGCAACCGGATTAGCCACGCGCACGGTGTCGCCGTCGGCCAGGAAGCCCGCGCCCTTTTCAATCAGCACCATGGCCGGCGTGATGCTGCTGGCGCCGTCGACCACTTCAATCCGTTCGCCGACCCGCCGTCCCAGGTTGACCTTGGTCTGGATGACTTTATCGTCCTTGCCCAGCTGGTAGACATAACTGAAGCCGTCGCGCATCACCACCGCGCTTTGCGGCAGAGTCAGCGCCTCGGCGCGGCCGAGCAGGAACTGGCCGGTGCCGAACATGCCGGCGTGCGCGCTGCCTGGCACCGGCAGGTCGACATACACCAGCGCGTTGCGGGTAGCCGGATCCACCGTCGGCGCAATCATGCGCACCTTGCCGTCGACCAGCACGCCGTTGGTGACACGCAGCTTCACCGCCTGCCCGACCTTGATCTGCAGCAGGTCGGTAGCGTTGACTTCGGCGCGCCATTCGAGGCGGCTCTGGCGGATCAGCTTGAATAGTTCCTGGCCTTGCGACGCCACCGCGCCGACGGTTGCGCTGCGCGAAGAAATGACGCCGTCGTCAGGCGCGATAACCTCGGTCTGGCGCAGCCGGATCTGCTGCATTTCCAGGGCGGCCTGGGCCGACAGCAAACGCGCTTTGGCGCTGCGTTCGGCCACTTCGTATTGGGTGGTCTGCTGGCCGCTCAAGGCGCCGCTGTTGACCAGGGTGCGCGCCCGTTCGGCATTGGCGTCGGCTTCCGACAAGGCGGCGCGCGCTTCTTCCACCGCGGCTTTTTGCTGGGCCACCTGGGCCGCCACGCTTTCATTGGTGAAGCGCGCCAGCACCTGGCCGCGTTTGACCACATCACCGACGTTGACTCGCACTTCCGCCAGCAGCAAACCGCCCAGCTCGCTGCCGACCACGGCTTCCTGCCAGGCCGCGATGCTGCCGTTGGCGGTGAGGGACAGCGGCCAGTCGATGGTTTGCGCCTTGGTGGTGGTGACGGTGAGCGACGCCTTCGGCTTGGCGGGTTCCTTGTCGCCGGATTTTGCGTGGTTGCTGGTAGTGGCCCAGAATGCGCCGCTGGCGATCACGACCACGGCGGCGACGATTGCTGCTTGCTTGAAAGATGGCTTTTTCATGACAGGATTCTTTACGGATAGTATTAAGAACGATCGGTGCCTGGCGTGCCCGCAGGCGTCGCTGGCGGAACTGCTGCCTGCTCCTTGCCATTGCGCCAGCCGCCGCCCAGGGCCTTGTAGAGCGCAATCCAGGCGGTAACGTGTTCACGTTGTACGCTGATTTGAGTCTGCTGCGCCGACAGGAAAGTCCGGCGCGCATCTTCCAGTTCAAACAGGCTGCCGCTGCCGGCCTTGAATTTGTCGTCGTTGGCGCGGAAGTAGCTCTCGTATTCCTTCGCCGCCAGCGCCGCATCGTCTTCGCGCCGCGCAGCCGCATCCAGCCGCACCAGCGCTTCTTCGATTTCACGCGCTGCGCTGCGCACCTGCAGCTGGTAGCCGGCATAGGCCTCGTCGTAACGGCCGCGCGCCAGGTCGACTTGCGCCCTGAGCAATCCGGCATCGAACAGCGGCAGCTTGAGCGAAGGACCGAACGACCAGGTGTCGGAACGGGAGCTGCTGCCGTCGAAGCGGAAGCCGCCTATGCCGATGCTGCCCAGCAGCGAAAGGCTCGGATAGCGGTTGGCCTGGGCGACATTGATCTCGGCGCTGGCGGCCGCCAGTTCGCGCTCGGCGACAGCGATGTCAGGCCGTTGCGACAAGGCCTGTGCCGGTACGCTCTCGACCACGAAGCCGCGCGGCGTTGGCAGACGCTCGTTGACCGCAAGCTTGGTGCGCAAGGCCGGTTCGGGAATGTCGGTCAGCGCCACCAGGGCCTTGATATCAAGATCGCACTCGGTACGCTGCACCACCAGTTTTTGCCGGGCGTCCGCGGTGGAGCCGTTGATCAGCGCACCGTCCGCCGGCGCCGTAAAGCCAGCCTTGACTTTCAGCGCCGTCAGCTGGGCGGTCTGTTCGCGCGACTTCAGGTCCTGCGCCAGCATCGCCGCAGTGGCCACGCAGGCGCGGTAGTTCACCAGGGTGCTGCCGACTTCCGCCGCCAGCGACACTTTGGCGCCGTACCAGTCGGCGTTGCGGGCGAACACGCGCGCATTGGCAGCTTCGGCCGTCTTGCGCTTGCCGCCAAACAGGTCAAGTTCCCAGCTGGCGTCGAAGGCGGCAGTGCTGTTGGTGGTGATGATGCTGGCGCTGCCCAGGCCGGTGGTGCCGGAGAGGGATTTGCTGCGTGTGCTGCTGGCGTCGGCGGCCACCGAAGGAAAGAGCGCACTGCCGGCGGAACCCGCCGCGGCGCGTGCCTGCGCGATACGCGCCAGGGCCTGCGCCAGACTTGGGTTGCTGGCCTGGGCCGTAGCCACCAGCTCGCTCACCAACGGGTCGTCGAACTGCGACCACCAGTCCGTCAGGTTGGCCGCAGCATTGCCATTGGCGGCGGTTGGCGGCAGGCTGGCCTGGAATTGCGGCAGCACCGCTTGTGATGAGGTAGCTGGCGTGGGCTCCTGGTAGGTAGGCCCGACAACACAGCCGGCGATCACGGACAGCAGGGGTACGCTGCCGAGCATCTTGAATAAACGCATCCTTTTCCCTTACATGATTTTTTGAGGGGCTCCCAAATGCGGGATTTTTAATTGTTTTGTGCTGCTTTACTGGGTGTAACGCTGTCTCTGGCTATTTGCTGCAACTCTCCAATGTACAGCGTGTGCCGACACTGTAAAGAGGAAAATTGCTGTCCGGTATGCGATTGCGACAAGCTGCCGAATCGTGGGGATAAACCGGCTAAAACACGGGATGAAATGCAATCGGGCCAAATCGCGGGAAATATCCGTCAAATGTTATCGAAAAACCACCATCAAGGATATTCCGTAAAATTTCTGCGCTGCAATAATAGCGTGCTTCTACCCTGTTTAGTAAGCCCCATACCACTTTAACGGCATGGCTGGCATGCCTCGGAGGGTCATGCATGATGCCCGGTTTTATTTACACGATCATGAATCGATCATGAAGACACCAGGACAAGGGCCAGAATGCATAACGTAGGGTGGGCACTTGTGCCCACGCTGAATTAACTCCTCGGATGATCGACGTTCCGCGTGGGCACGGGGTGCCCACCCTACGAGTCTGAGAATCATGCATGATGCCCGATTTTTCCACGATCATGAATCGATCATGAAGACAGCAGGACAAGGGCCGAAACGGCATGGCGTAGGGTGGGCACCTGTGTCCACTCTGAATTGGCTCCTCAAATGATCGACGTTCCGCGCAGGCACAGAGTGCCCACCCAACGAATCCACATCTTCGCTCTACATGTCCTTTACATGCTTGAAAACGATGTCAACGTTGAGTTGCTAAACAAAATAAACCATCTGCTTGCCGCAAACATCCGTTCCGACGACAAAAAATGTCAGTCGTTGACCAATCAGTGGCAATAAATTTTTTATTGCCACCAAATGTCCAAAAAAACACCGTCAATATTGCTGGTACAACACTTGCTCATATGCAAGTTCCCGTACCGCCAGCGTGGCCCGTTTATTCAGCCAGCTAAACAAATCGTTTTTTGACGAGAACGTCATAACAAAAACAAAGGAATGCATCATGAACAAAGTGCCATCTCAGCGCCGGCTGAAATTGGAGCCGAATTTCGGACCGTTATGCAAGCTGTCGACACAAATGCTGCCCCTCGCCCTGGCATTGCTGCTCGCAGCCTGCGGCGGAGGAGGCAGCGACGACCCTGCAGCCCAGGATGCCGCGGGCAAGTCGTCCAAGGCCCTGGCCGCGGCGAGCTCGGCGGCGGAAACCGTGCTGACGCCTGTGAGCGCCAGCGCCAGTTCGGCGGAACGCGGCGACCTGTCCGCCGCTGCGGCCATTGACCACAACGAGAGCACACGCTGGGGCAGCGGCTTCTCCGACGACGAATACCTGACGCTGGATTTCGGCACATCGCAGGTCATCAACCGCGTCCATATCGACTGGGAAAACGCGCACGCTCTGCAATACCTGCTGCAGGTTTCCGACGACAACGCCAACTGGACCACGATCAAGACCGTGGACAACAGCGGCGGCGGCTCCGAAGACTGGACCGGGCTCTCGGGCCAGGGCCGCTTCCTGCGCATGAAGGGCATCAAACGTTCGACCCAGTACGGCTATTCGATCCTGGAGATCCAGGCTTTCTCCGGCGCCCCGGTTGCGCCGCCGGTCACCGATCCTGTACCGGTGCCGGCCGACACCAGCAAACCGGGCCTGATCATCACGCCCGTCGCGGCGACTTCGTCGGCCCTGGAAAACCAAGGCTTGTCGGCGGCCATGGCGATCGACGGCAAAATGACTACGCGCTGGTCCAGCGCCTCCGAGGACGGCGCCTGGATCCAGTTCGACTTCGGCGCCAAGACGCAGGTCGGCTACATGAAGCTGCTTTGGGAAAACTCCTACGGCAAGCAGTACGCGCTGCGCGTGTCGGATGACGGCGTGACCTGGTCGCAGTTGCGCTACGTGAGCAACGGCCAGGGCGGCACCGAGGAATTCTTCAACCTCGGCGTCAATGCCCGCTATATCCGCTTGCAGGGTGTGGCCCGCGCCACGCAGTATGGCTATTCGCTGTTCGAGGTGCAGTTCAAGACGCCGGGCAGCGACAACACGCTGCCCAACAACGCCACATCGGCCCTGAAATTCCCTGCCAGCGGCAGCGGCTGGGCGCCATTGCCGGGATCGGCCGAGCCGCTGGAAACTCTGCAGTTCACGCTGCCCGACGGCACCCTGGTCACCCGCTTCGGTGCGCGCGGCCTGGCCCGCCACGGCCGCGAGCGCGGCGAGGACTGGAACGAGATCGGCTACGGCCCTAATGATACCGTCGACCCCGCCACCGGCGCAGCGGTGGACAAAGGTCCGGGCAATTACCTGACTTTTGTGCCTCAGTATTTCAAGAACCGCACCTGGGGTTTCGAGGTGGTCGACAATAGCCGCGTGGCGGGTGTGACCAAGCCGACGCTGAAAGTCAACCAGTACTTCCAGCAAGACCAGCTGCCTGGCGGCGTGGCATGGTTCCGCGCCTTCGACCGGCCTGGCGTTACCGGTTACGGCTGGATGAATCCAGGCGAGCTGGTCGACCGCAATCTCACCATCTGCCCATCCGTGCCCTACCCGCCGAACGGCAAACTGGCTAACGCCGGCATATATAACAACGGTTGCAGCCTGATTGTCAGCGGCTACCCGGGGCATGGCGCGCTTGGCGCCGACGGCTTCCCGAATGGCGGCAACGTCCCCGGACGGCCGCTGGTGGTGGGCGACATCATCGAAGTCTCGCCATCGTTCTTCTCGACCAAGGACGCCATGCTGGCCAAAGGCGACGACGGCGGCATCCGCTACTATTCGGCCGAATGGATCTACGTGGTGGGAACCGGCCTGCGGCCCTGGTACGGCGTACAGCCGCGCCTGAATTCGGTGCCGCTGCCGGCCGAGACCTTGTCGGGCGGGGTGGGTTCGATATCCTACAACTACTCGGACAATGGCTTGTTCATGTTCCAGCAGCCGCAGAACAATGTCGGCATGCAGAACATGCAGCGCTTCGTCGAAGGCCGGCGCCTGGTGCATACCAACTTCACCACCGGCGACCACAACGAGCCGGGCAATGACCGCTACGCGCCGGCTGTCGGGCTGCAGGGCGGACGCTTCAACCAGTCCGCCTGTATCGCCTGCCACGTCAACAACGGCCGCAGCATCGCGCCGGGCGGATTGAACCAGCGGCTCGACAGCATGTCGGTCCGTGTCGCGATGATCGATGGCTCGGGGCAGCAGCTGCCGCATCCGCAGTACGGCACCGCGGTCCAGATGAATGGCGTGTCGGCCAGCGGAACCTCGCAGAACTGGGGCAACAGCGTCAGCGTCGGCGGCTTCGAATCGCGTTCGGTGCAGCTGGCCGACGGCACGGCAGTCGAACTGCGCAAACCGACGCTGGTCTTCGAGGGGCCGCTGCCGGATGCAGTCTCGCTGCGCGCCGCGCAACCGATGATTGGCACCGGCTTGCTGGAAGCCGTGCCGGAAGCGGACATCCTGGCGCGCGCCCGGACCGTGCCGGATGCGGATGGCGTCAAGGGCCAGCCTAACTTCGTTTTCGATCCGGAGTCAGGCGCCGTGCGTGTGGGCCGTTTCGGCTGGAAGGCATCCAAGGCGACGCTGCGCCAGCAGGCCGCTTCCGCGCTGCTGCTGGACATGGCTGTCACATCGCCGGTCTACCCCAACCGTGCCTGCAACACCGACCCTGCCGGCTGCGCTGCCGCCGGGGCGCAAAAGGGCATCTCGGAATCCGACCTGCAATCGATTTCCAACTATCTGTCACTGGTTGGCGTGCCGGCCCAGCGCAGTATCGCCAGCGGTTTCCCCAAGGGCGTGGCGCCGCTGGATGAACACCGCGTCGATCCGGCGCAAGTAAGCACCGGCTCCAAGGTCTTCCAGGGCATACGCTGCACCGCCTGCCATGCGACAGAGATGAAGACCGGACCGGGCCATCTGTTTGCCGAGTTGCGCAACCAGACGATCCATCCCTATACCGACTTGCTGCTGCATGACATGGGCACAGACCTGGCCGACAAGTTTACCGAAGGCCAGGCCAAAGGCGGCATGTGGCGTACGGCGCCTTTGTGGGGTATCGGTTACACCGACAAGGTGATGGGCAACAGCGCCAAGGTCGGCTATCTGCATGATGGCCGTGCCCGCAGCCTGACCGAGGCCATCCTCTGGCACGGCGGCGAAGCGGATCGTTCCCGCCAGCGCTTCCAGGCCCTGTCGGCGACGGATCGCGATGCGCTGCTGGCTTTCCTCAAGTCGTTGTAGTTGTAGCGTGGGCAGGTTTTCTGCCCACGCTGTATGCACTTCTCGCATGATCGACGGTCCGCGTGGGCACGGGGTGCCCACCCTACCGGCAGCCGGCTGCTTCAAGTAATGACGCCTTGGCAAAGGGATGAATTCATTGTTTATTAGAAGCGTGGGAACAGGAATGCAAAAAAAACGCTCAGGCAATCCACTTCAACAACGCACTGAAAACACCTAGTGCTACTACCACTATGGCGCCAAGCTTGACAGTCAGGCTTAGCTCCAGCTCGCGTAAATCGGCCTTGGTGGCCAGCTCCGCCGATTCGTGCGCTTTTTTTACTGCATTGGAGATGGCCTCGGCCTGCAATGCCGGCACGCCGGCCGCCTCAAGGGTTTTAACAAATTCATGTGTATCAAATGTCACCGCTGACATAGGCAAATCTCCTGTTGCAACAACTCTATCACTGAGCGTAACACTCATTGCATATCAGGTAATCCAGTTCAGCCTAGCCTTAAAAACTATGGGTAGTCATGTCCGGCTCAGTTGTAGGTCATGGTGAATGTGGCAGCGCTGTTAGCCACGCCAGGGTTGACAGTGGCTGCCGTCTGGTAATACCGCGCAACCAGCGGGATGTTGTAGGTTCCTGCCGCTGCGGCAGTGCCGGTAGCGATGGGAACGCCCAAGGCAACCGGAGTACCGCCATGCACCAGCTGCACCCCCGCGCCTTGCGCGGTCGTGCCGGCCGAAGGAGACAATGCCAACACGCCCGCGATGCCGGAACTGTCGTGAGTGCCGTCCAGCGTGATATTGACCCTGGTTCCGGCATCACAATCAAGAGCAACGTTAAAATTGGAGCCGGGCGTCTCCACAGTGGCGCCGGGACCGGTAAACCTGTTCAGATTGACGTCCCCCAGCGGCACCGAGATCGCGGCGTTGGAGACGGAACAAGAGACAGGAACGATTTGTCCCCCGCTTCCTGCATTGATATAAGTAATCCAATAGTTGCTCTTAACAGCAAAACCCGCATACCGGCCCAGAGTTATCTGTCCAGCAGAAACAGGGCCGGTTTTGATCAGTTCGACGGTCCAATTTGCATTAATCAATGAAAAGGTTCCAGCGATGGTAGCTAGCTCAAATGGAACAACTCGTGGAGTGGTCTGGTTGACAAACGTAATACGGATTCCGACACCCGCCACATTTGTCGGGGCAATGCCACTCACTGGAACCCAGCCGTTTGTATAGGCCGAATTTAATAAAGTGCTAGCGCCTGTACAACTCAGATACTCCTGGGTGCCGGCCACCAAAGGTGTAATTATTGAAGATATAGTGCTGCCAACCGGCAAATCTCTTTGAACAGGGATGGTCGCAGGGAAGTTGAAGGTTATTGTTTTCCCGCTCCATCCGTTGAGAGCAGAACACGCAGCCATCGAGGGCAATGAGTAGGTCGCCAATAAACAAGCTACCCCGGTTAATAATATTTTCTTCATGCAATGGCTCTCTATATAAAATTTCTTCGTTCGATATCTAAAAGCAGTAGGGTGGGCACCCGTGCCCACGCAGTGCCCCAGGCGTTCGTGCCGCGAGCGTTCGAGCTACGTACCGTCCGCGTGGGCACAGGTGCCCACCCTACCTGCTCGCATGCAAGACAATCGCTCATGGACGGGGGCTGCAAACTCCCTCGGCCAGGGTTGCATTCATTTGCCGCTTGCCTTCCGGCGGCAGCACATAGCTGATGCGGCACTGGCTGCCTGGCGCATCACCCCACTTGACGGTCAGGCTGCCGCTATCGGCAACGCCGCGCACGAAAGCCTTGCTGCCCTGCCCGACCACCCCGACCGCTTGCCCGGCTTCATCCAGCACCTCAGCCGCAAACGGCATCGGCTTGCCATCCTGCTGCATGGCCTTGAGCACCACGGCGCGGCCGCTGACCGTTTCGAACTTGAGCAGGCTGACCGCGCCCAGCGTCGGCGCCACGGTCTGCGTGGTTTCCTTCAGCTCGACGCTGTCGGCCGTGCCCTTGGGATCGACGCCGACGACATTGTTCTGGAACGGCGTCAGGTACGGCACCACGCCGTAGCCGCGGCGGTCCAGGCTGACGTTGGAAACGTTGGTGAGGCCGGCGCCTTCGGCATCCGGCGCATGCACCAGGCCGATGGTGTCGCCCAGGCTCTGCGCCAGCGCCACGCCGCCGCCATGCACCACCACGCCGCCGTCGGCGCCGAACGAGAGTTGGCCGCGGTCGCCGTACTGGCTGTAGCCGGCTCGTAACAGGGCGCTGCTGCCGCGATAGCCGCCGCTGAGGTTAAAGGCATTGCTGCTGCCACCGTCGCCGCTGCGGTGGTCGGCGGAAACGGCATAGTTGATGTTGCCCTGCTCGCCCAGGCTGCCGTTGACGCCGACATTGAGCCGGTTGCTACTCTGGTCGCCGCTGTTGCGGGTCAGCGTGCTGGTCAGGTTGGGCGCACGGACAGCACGGCCTAGCGGCATGCTCAGGGTCAGCATGATGCTGTTGTCGATGCGGCCTTTGTCGTAACCCGGGCCGAAGAAAACGCTGTCGCTTTGCTGCTGCCCTTCCCCATCCAGCGGCGCGGCCTGGATGCGCGAACGCTGCACCGACAGGTTCCAGCTGACGCTGCTCCAGGTTGAACCATAGCCGGCGGAAAACGAGGTCTGGCGTCCCTGGCGGCTGCCCCAATAGTCGACCGAACTGCCGTACAGGCTGAGCGTGCCCGGGCCGACTTTCTGGCTCAGGCTGAGGTCGAGGCGGCTCTTCTGGCGCGCATACTGGTTGATATCCTGGCCGCGGCTGGCGAGGTCGCGCAGGTTCACTGCATCCGGCAAGCTCAGGTAGCCGCTGGTCGAAAAACGATAGGCGCCGAGCGCGAAATTGGTGCCCGTTTCCGGGATGTTCTTGTTGTAAGCAACGCCATAGCTTTGCCCCTGCAACGCGCCGTGGCCCGGCACGCTGGTGCGCGAGGCCGTGGCATCCATCGAGATCGCGCCGACTGGCGTAGCGAACGCGGTGCCGAGCTTGGCTTGCGTATAGCCGTTGGAGACGGTGGCGCCGCCGTACAGGGTGACGGCGTTGCTGACGCCATGCTGCAGCGTGGCCTGCATCACGAACGGCGTATCGCCTTCGACGCCATATTGTTTCAGCTGGCCGGCGGCCACGCTGTACTTGGTGGTATCGGCGCGCAGTAATTGCGGCAGCGCTGCGTAAGGCACGACAAAGGTATTCTTGCGGCCGCTGGCCTCGGTCACCGTGACCGTCAGGTCGCCGCCGTAACCGGTAGGATAAAGATCGTCGATGACAAACGGCCCGGGCGCCACCGTGGTTTCATAAATCTTGTAGCCGTTCTGGTGGATGCTGACCGTGGCGTTGCTCTCGGCAATCCCGCGCACCACCGGCGCATAGCCTTGCTGCGATTGCGGCAGCATGCGGTCGTCCGAGGCCAGGCGGACGCCGCGCAGGCGCACGCTGTCCATGATCTGGCCGCTGCTGAAGCTGTCGCCGATGACCAGCTGCGATTGGATGCCGGCGATGCTGCGCTGCAGATAGGTCGCCGTGTTCTGGTAGGCAGTGCGGCCGCGCTGTGAATTCCATCCCTGCGAACCCTGGTGGCGCAAACGCCATTCGCCCATGTTCACGCCGGCCGTCAAGCCCAGGTAGGATTGCGTGCCACCGTCGCCGCTGGTGGCGGCGGCGCTGCTGAAATTGTATGACAACATGGCGGCGTTGATGCCGTTGTCCCAATGCGCCGGATCGACATAACCGCGCGCCGACAGGTTCATGAAGATTTGCGGAATGCTGACCGACAATACCTGCTGGCCGGCATCGAAGGCGGTGGTGGCGCCCGGTATCCAGTTATCCAGGTCGCCGCACAGCGGGCCTTCCGGGATCTGCCGCTCAACCACGTCAGCCGTGTCGGCCGCACCGGGACGGCCGCCGCCGCGCGCCACCTTGTCCGGATCGACGCCCAGCTGCACCAGCATGGCGCGGTCGAAACAGGCTGCCGCGCTATCCTTGCCATCGACGGCGCCGAAGCGGACATCGCGCCGCCCTTGCAGGTTTTCATTGACGATCACATCGACGCGATAGGTCCCGGGCAACACCACGTTGCCTTTTTCAAAGCGCGAAAAATCGGCCCCTGCCATGCCGCCGTTGGCAAACATGCCGGCGTCGAACGACATCGCCGCAGCTTTAGGTTCTGCGGCCATAGCGGGCGCCGCCAGCACGCCGGAAAACATGCCGCCGATCAGCAAGCTCAGCAAGCGCGGCTGCAGCAGCGGTTCGGCAGCTGCGGTACGGCGGGTGTTCGGCTTGCTTGGTGACGGCATAATTTTTCCTAAAATCGGTGGGGTGGGCGCTGGTACTTGCTGTGCCCACGCGGAAATTCAAATCACATACATATCTATCCGGGCGTGTGCCCGGTCATTGCGGTTCAGCCAGCGTGGGCACAGGTGCCCACCCTACGGCTGCAACGCCGCTTGCATCGGCACGAAAGCGCCGTAATCATTGATCATCGAAAACTGCACATGGGCGCCGGCCGGCAAGGTGGCTACCTTGTCCTTGAGCAGGTAACGCTGGCTGCCGCCGGGGGCCACCATTTCATACTGGTCGCTGTGGTTCAAGCGGGCGTCGGGCTGGGCGCCAAGCGCCAAGGCGACATCCTGGAACGACACGTAATAAGGGGTGGGATTGCGCACTTCCAGCACACTGCCCTGCTCGGTCTTGAGCAAGGACCAGCGCAGCTGGGCTGCCGCATCTTGCGGCGTGCCGGGCAAACCCTGGGGACGGAAAAACACCTTGGTGCGGATGCGGAAGCCGAAACGCAGCTGGTTCTCGCCGTTCTCCAGCTTGGGCGGCACCTCCAGCACATTCAGCCAGAATGCCGATTCCTTGTCGGCCGGCAGCGGCTCCTTGGTATAGACCATGCGCAAAGACTGGCTTTTGCCAGGTTCCATGCGGAACACCGGCGGCGTGATAGTAAACGGCACATCGCTCTGTTCCGGCGTCAGTTTTTCATTGCCGCTGTCGAGCCATACTTGCACCAGGCGCGGCAGCTTCTTATCGTCGTTGGTCAGCTGGATGGTGATTTCCCGGCTCTGCGCCGGATAGACCTGGCGCGTGCCGCCGATCACCACGCCGGCCTGTGCCGGCAACATCGTCAGCCAGCCCGCAACACACAATAAGGCCAGGCTCAGGGTGCGTCGCAACGCATGACTTGGATAGCGCATTTTATTTTCTCGGTAAAACGGTAAATTCGGACGGCAAGTTCGTCCAGCCAGCGTGGCCGGACGAAGACGGCCCGCTTAGCAGGGGCCGAAGCGGTTTGATCTAAGGAAAAATCACGGTGTAGCGAACGTTGGTGTCCACCAGGCCGACAGTAGATGCACCGCCGACGGCGATGTATTGCGCCTGGAATGGCAGCACTGCAGTGTTGCCAGCCACTGTCACTTCAGCTGAAGGAGTGCCGGTAGCCAGGTTGAGTGGTGCATTGGCAGCGTTGCTGTCGAGGATTTGCACTTCAACGTTGGTCGCAGGGGTTCCCGTAGCCAGGTTTGCCAGGTTGCCGGTTACCGGATTGATCGCTGCGCTGGTGGTATCGAACAGGATCGCGGCACGGGTGCCGTCCGGGCAAGTAGCGCCAGCGTCAGCGCCCAGCATGATGGAGAAAGGCTTGGCGGCAGCTACGGCGCCGGCAGCCGCCAGTGCGGTTGTTTGCACGGGCAGCAATTGAACGGAGAAGTCGCTGCCGGTGCCTACCGTGCCAGGGCCGCCGCTGACGGTGCAGGTCTGGCCTTTGATTTCACCGGTGATGGTGATGGTGCCGTCCACGGCGAAAGCCGGGGTGGCGATGAAGCCGGCTGCTGCTAGCAGGGCGACGATTAATGCATTTTTTTTCACAATATATTCCTGGTGGGTTAAAGAAATCTCCTGTTTAGGAGCCAGGGAATTTTATTTTTTGTGAAGGAAAAAAGATGGAGGGGAAAGATGAGAGATATGTAGGAAAAGTCCTCAAATAATAATTTTGTAAGCTTTTACTTGAATGGTATTTCGTGTCGCCTCTACACAATGGAGGATTGCTGCCGTAGGAACAAAGTACCCCGGAAGCAACCACAGCTTGCTGTCCTGTGTCAGCGATCGGGTCACCATGAGAGCCGGCGGCCATGCCGTCCAGTGGCGCTGATCTCGACTATTCCCAGCTGCGCCATCCTGGCTTGCGTCCGGCCGTAGGGTGGGCAAGATTTTTTTGCCCACGCGGTACCGCACCATGGCAGCGTCCGCGTGGGCACAGAGTGCCCACCCTACGACTCCGGTCGTGCGAGAACGATTCTCGGGCGTCGCTCAAACGCAGGTCTGTACCACAAAGAAACATCCAGAATTGCGAAATTATTACGCCTTTCACAATTCCTTACACTCCTCCCGGCAAACACCCCGTTAACAGATTTTTCCTACAGATAGGCAGGACTGCGCCGACAGATATCCACGTCGTTGAAACCTAAAATCCGTCCGTCAAAAGTTTTTTCGTTCAGTTCATTGTTATTAATCGGAGGTTTTATGAATCAATCGTTTCGTGTCATTTTTCAAGCTGCCAGCGGTGCTTATGTCGCGGTTTCTGAATTAACCAAGTCCAAAGGTAAAACCAAGTCCAGCCGTGCGGTGCGCCACGCCGTCGCTGCAGCTGTATTGGCGCTGGGTGCAGGCGCTAGCATGGCAAGTGCATCTGATGTCTGTAATTTGCCTGATGGTAGCCAAGGTATGCGCAATACCGAAGGCACGTGTGAGATCAGTACAGCCCAAAACAGTGGGATTCCAGCTGTATCTGGTACATCAAGCCATTCCTCTTCGACCATTACTCCTTTTGATGCAAGTTTTCCTGCCAGTCCAGGTATTGCGATTAATGTTGGTGGTGGAGGCACCATTATTACGGGGCAAGAGAACGACATTGCGATTGGTTCTGGCGCCCATGCTAACGGGGGAACCGCTAATGTTGGTCTTAGCGGTTCAACCGCAATTGGTTGGGGCGCTCACTCAGGCGTAGGATCCATTGCCATAGGGGGCACTGCCTCGGCTACTGTCAGCAACGCTGTGGCTTTGGGTAGTGCGGCAAACGCGTCCGTGTCAGAATCCGTTGCTATCGGTGCATCCGCCACTGCCAGTTCGGCTAACTCGGTAGCATTGGGTGCTCACTCGGCCACTGGCACACGTACCAATGTTGTATCGATCGGTACTGTCGGCGGCGAACGCCAAATCATCAACCTCGCTGCCGGCACAGCCGACACCGACGCCGCCAACTTCGGCCAATTGAAAGCCACCGGCGCCAGTATCGCCGATGCACTGGGCGGCGGTTCGGTTGTCAATCCTGACGGCACCATCACCATGCCGACTTATACCTTGCTGGACGGCAGCACCGTCACCGGCGTCGGCGGTGTCGTCAACAACTTCGATCAACGCGTATCTGACCTGGCTACCTCGATTGGCGACGGTACCGTCGGCCTGGTGCAGCAAAATGCAGCGACCAGCAACATCAGCGTCGCCGCCGCGACTGGCGGTACTTCAGTCGACTTCACCGGCACGGACGGCGCCCGCAGCTTGAACGGCGTGGCCAACGGTTTGATTGCTGCAGGCAGCTTGCAAGCCATCAACGGCAGCCAGCTGTTCCAGATGCAGGCGGATTGGGATCAGAAATTGCAGGACCTGACCACCGGTACGATCGGCGATTTCCAAACGCAACTGGACCGCTTGAACGGCCAGGTGTCGAATCAAGGCGATCGTCTGGACGCGATTGAACAGGGCATCGCGGACGGCACCATCGGCGGCGGCGATAGCACCACAAACCCGGCAAATGGCAACAGCCAGATCGGCACCGGCGCGATTGCTTCCGGCAAGGACGCGACAGCGATCGGCAACGGCGCGATTGCTTCGGGCGACAACAGCACGGCCACCGGCACCAACTCGTCAGCCACCGGCAGCAACAGCACGGCAACCGGCGCCAACTCGGTTGCCAGCGGCAGCAACAGCACCGCCAACGGCGCCAACGCCAAGGCTACCGGTGAAAACAGCACTGCACTGGGCGCCAACTCGTCGGCCACCGGCAGCAATTCGGTCGCCATTGGTGAAGGATCTGTCGCAGACCGCGACAACAGCGTCTCCTTCGGTTCGGCCGGCAACGAGCGTCAGCTGACCAACGTCGCCGACGGCACCGCGCCTACCGATGCCGTCAACAAGCGTCAGCTGGACGGCGCGATTGCCGGCGTCAACGACCGTATCGACCGCCTCGACACCCGTGTCGACGAAATGGGCGCGATGAGCTCGGCCCAGGCGCAGATGGCGATGAGCACCGCCGGCCTGCTGGGCAATAACCGCCTCGGCGTCGGCATCGGCGCCCAAAACGGCCAGTCGGCCCTGGCGCTGGGTTACCAGCGTGTGTATGGCCAGGGTACCCGTACCCTGAGCTTCGGCGGCGCGGCTTCGACGCGCGGCACGGTGTCGTTTGGCGCCGGCGCAGGGTTCGCCTGGTAACAGCCGCCGCGGTCCTTTTCCCATCATGGGAAAGGGACCGATGGTTTCAGATTTACTCTCTCCGTTTGGCCTTCCTCAGTTTCTGGGGAAGGCTTTTTTTATTTGGATCACCGATCTTCATCCATTTCTTAAAATCAGAAATGACGGATCGATTCTGAAGGTAATTGCAGTATAGTCAGGAACTGCGTGGGCACAGGTGCCCACCCTACAACAGCCGGCCCGCGTATATTGGACGTAGGGTGGGCAGGTTTTTCTGCCCACGCTGAATTGGATACCTGACGCGTGGTTCCGCGTGGGCACGGGGTGCCCACCCTACCTTGAATACGGGACGCGCGGTTCCGCTTGGGCATGAGTACCCACCCAACATCAATCGGCCTTCACGCCTTCGACCTGGATCTGCAGCTTGGTCAGCATGCTGAAACCTTCCGACTTGCCGTAATCGACGCCGAAATCGGCGCGGTTGAATTCGGCGGTGGCGTTGGCGCCGCAGACTTCGCGCTTGAGCATGGGATCCATGGCGCATTTGAAGGCGTCGATCTTCAGGTTGAGCGGCTTGGTGACGCCATGCAGGGTGAAAGTGCCGATGACTTCAGCCGGCTGCTCGCCGTTGAAGCGGATCGATTTGCCTTTATATACGGCGCCGGGGAATTTTGCGGTGTCGAGGATTTCAGCCGAGCTCACATGCTTGTCGAGCGCGGCGTTGCCGGTGCTGATCGAGGCGGCGTCGATCTGCACTTCCATGGTGCCGGTCTTGGCGGCGCGGTCGAGCACGATCACGCCCTTCGATTTGGTGAACTTGCCGCGCCAGACCGACATGCCGCCATGGTCGACCTCGAAGCTGGGATAGGTATGGGTGGGATCGAGGTTATAAGTGGCGGCAGCGGCAAAGGCAGAGCCTGAAAAAGCGGCGGCGGCGACGGCAGTGGCTAGATAGAGGTTTTTCATTGTATGGTCCTTATGGATAAGATGATTATTTGCTAGGTACGACGAGGTGGAACTTGATCTGGACTTCATCGGCAACCAGGCTGGTGTCTTTCCACTCGCCGCTGCCGACGTCGAACTGCAGGCGCTTGATCGGCAACACGCCGTCAAATACCTGAGCGCTGCCTTGCTTGCTGTATTGCACCGGGATCACGACATCGCTGGTTTTTCCCTTGATTTTCAGGCTGCCGGCGACGCTGTAGCCAGCGCCGCTGGCCTTGATCTGCGTTGATGTGAAAGACGCTGTCGGGTAAGCAGCGGCGTTGAACCAGTCCTTGCCGGCGACTTCCTTGTTGTACTCGGCGGCGCCGATATCGAAGCTGGCGACGTCGATGTCGATTCTGGCGCGGGCGGCTGCCAGGTTGGCGGGATCGAACTGGACATCCGCGCGCACTTGCTTGAACTTGCCTTCGACCGGTACGTTGAGCTGCTTGAACACGACCGCTACGCTGGATTTGGCATCGGCGGTGGCGGCTGCGGCCAATACGCTCGCGCTCAACAACACGGCGGCGATGGCGCAGTAAAACGGATTGAAGCGTTGGTGTTTCATATGGTTTCTTTCAAAATAATTGCTGCTTGCATTTTCCATTCGTAGGGTGGGCACCTGTGCCCACGCGGAGGTAGCGTGACGCGACTGTCGGCGATACCGCGTGGGCAAAAAAACCTTGCCCACCCTACATGTCTACGATGGCGATTTTCAGGATGACGATTTGCGGCCGGGAAGCATGCGCGCCAGCAGCGGCTGCCGGTCCAGCAGTTCGTGCTTGACGACGCCCAGCAGATGCGCTCCCACGATCAGCAGCAAGCCGTAGTTCATCCAGATATGCACGGTCTTCAGGACTGCGGCGACAGCCTGGTCCGGAGCGATCAGCGTCGGCAACGGCAGGATGCCCAGGTAGACCACCGGGATGCCGGCCGCCGCGGTGTAGAAATAGCCGCTGACGGGGATGGCCAGCATCAGGCAGTACAGCAGGAAGTGGGCGGCGTGGGCGGCCAGCTTCTCCGAGGCGTGCATGGCCTGGCTCATGGCCGGCGCCGCATGGGTGAAGCGCCAGGCCAGGCGCACCATGGCCAGGACAAACACGGTGACGCCTATCCATTTATGCCAGGAAAAGTATTTCAGCTTGGACGGCGTGATGCCAGGGATGTCGGTCATGATCCAGCCCAGGGCAAAACCCCAGACGATCAGGATGGCGACCAGCCAATGCAGCGCAATGGCGGTATTGGTATAACGCAAACTGTTTGGACGGGTAGGCATGTTCATACGATGCTTATGGCGATGTTTATGGAATAATGAAGTGCAAATATAACAACGTATTCTTATCCAAACAATCATATAAAATGAATCATTAATATCGATTTATTGGATATCCATGAGCAACGCCCCTACCCTGGAACAGCTGCGCACCTTCATTGCGGTCTGCGAAAGCGGCAGCTTCTCGGCCGCCGCCATCCGCCTCGGCCGCGCCCAATCGGTGGTGAGCTACACCATCGCCAACCTCGAAAGCGAACTGGGCATTGCCGTGTTCGAACGCAGCAAGCGGCGACCGGTGCTGACCCCTGCGGGCCGCGCCATCCTGGCCGATGCGCGCCGGCTCGACCTGCTGATGAGCCAGCTGTCGGCCAATGCGGCGGGCATGGCGCAAGGCCTGGAAGCCGAGATCGCGCTGGTGGTCGACGTCATGTTCCCGTTCCAGAAACTGACCGCGGCGCTGCAGGCCTTTACCCATGCGTTCCCCACCGTGGCCCTGAACCTGACCATGGAGGCGCTGGGCGGCGTCCTCAAACTGGTGATGGAGGGCGAATGTTGCCTCGGCATCAGCGGCCCCAACGGCAACTGGCCGGATGTGATCGAAACCGAGGCCCTGGGCGGCATCCAGCTGGTGCCCGTGGCCGCCGCCAGCCATGCGCTGGCGCAACGCGGGCAGATACGCATCGCCGAAGCGCGCGAACATACCCAGCTGGTCCTGAGCGACCGCAGCCGCCTGACCGAGGGACAAAGCTTCGGCGTCTACGGCGCCCGCATCTGGAAATTGGCCGACCTCGGCGCCAAGCACCGGCTGCTGCTGGCCGGCCTGGGCTGGGGCTCGATGCCGCTGCACCTGGTGGCAAACGACCTGGAGGCGGGAACGCTGGTGCGCCTGGACCTGGTCGACCGCTTCCGCTCGGACTACAAGATGTCGCTGATCAACCGCATCGATACGCCGGTCGGTCCGGCGTTGCAGTGGATGAAACAGCACCTGAAGCAGGAGATGGCTTAAAAGATCACAAGGCAATTTCCGCGTGGGCACAAGGTGCCCACCCTACCCCCACCTCATTCGCCGTAGGGTGGGCACCCCGTGCCCACGCGGTTACCTGTCGGTGCAGAAGGCTTAAAATACTGTAGGAAAAATCCCTATCATCGTTTCTTTGTCAGTTTCACCCGATTCTTTCTTCATAATTACGGCTTGACTGAATGCGCCGGCAATGTGCTTCTCCAACCGGACGCAAACCCTCTCCTCGCACGCAGCAGACAGGTGAACTCGCAGCGACCGCATGCTGGTTTTCACGGAGGAGCAATCCGCAGAAAGAAGACACATGGCAAAGAACAGAATACCGGCCCGGCGCGCCAATCCGCCGCCGGCACAGATGCAAGCACGCCTGCAAAAGCTGGCGATCGATTTCCGCATGGCGCTGGCCAATGGCGACCACGCCGCCGGCCGCAGCCTGGCGGAGCAGGCGCTGGCCATCGTGCCAGGCAACATGACGGTGCTCGGCGATTACGCGCTGTGCCTGATGCGCACCGGCGCCTACCAGCAGGCTTACCAGGTCTACATGCAGATCCACGACGCCCCTCCCGCCCAGCGGCAGCAGGCGTCGGCTACCTGGCTCGACGGCCTGGCGGAAGTCTGCGGCTGGCTGGGGAAAAACGACGAACTGCGCAGCTACGGCAAGCGCTCATTGACCGAGGCCGACGCCCGATTCAGCCAAGGCCATCACTGGCCGCTGCCGCCAGGCAAGCCGCCTGCGTTCGATCCTTCCCAGCCGCAGCAAAACATCATTGCCTACAGCCTGTACGGCGCCAATCCGCGTTATTGCGAGAGCGCGGTAGTCAACATCCAGGCCGCTAGCGAGCTGTTCCCCGGCTGGAGCTGCCGCATTTATCTCGACGACAGCGTGCCGCAGCACGTGCAGCAGCGGCTGCAGCAGGCCGGCGCGCAGGTAATGCAAATGAGCTTCGGCCCCGGCATGCCGCCGGTAATGTGGCGCTTCCTGGTGATGGACGATCCCTCGGTGCGGCACTTCCTGGTGCGCGACGCCGATTCCCTGCTGTCCGAGCGCGAACCGGCTGCGGTGCAAGAGTGGCTGGACAGCGGACGCTGGTTCCACCACATGCGCGATTACTTCACCCATACCGAACTGCTGCTGGCCGGCATGTGGGGCGGCAGCAACGGCGTGTTTCCAGAGATCGCGCCGCTGATACAGCAATACATCGCCAGCTACCAAGGGCCGGCGCGCTTTGTCGACCAGTACTTCCTGCGCGAAGTCTTGTGGCCCACCGTGCGCCAGTCAGTGCTGTGCCACGATGAACTGTTCGATTTCCACAACCCCCGGCCGTTTCCACCGCACCCGCCGATCCGCTGGAACACCGATAAATTCCATGTCGGCAGCAACACCAGCTACCAGCAGATTACCGGCGCCAGCACGCTGGCCGACGGCGCGCAGCAGACGCTGCTGCTGTGGCGGCAAGGACAGTCGCAGGAACTGGCTTACACGGCCCTCGTGCGCAATGGACAATGGAGTCTCAACCTGCCGTTTTTCCTGGTCGATGAATTCGCTGCCGGCAGCCTGCGAGTGGAGATTGCCTGATGAAACATCGACACGCTCAAGTAAAAAAGCTTTCTCCCCACCAGCAGGCGGACGAAAACCTTTATAACCGTGCGCTGCAAAGCTACCAGCAGGGCAACTACGACAGCGCCCTCAAGGATTGCCAGCGCCTGCTGGCGCGGCCGCTGATGGCGGGCCGGGTGATCTTGCTGGTCGGCGTGATCCAGTACCTGCAGGACGATCTGGCGGCAGCGGAGATATCGCTGCGCGAAGCGGTCAAGAAAAATGGCAACTCGGAAGCTTACTTCAATCTGGCGCTCACCCTCGGCGCACAGCACAAGTCGCAGGAAGCCGAAGCGGCCTACCGCAAAACGCTGGCGATGAATCCCGCGCAGGCGCAAGCCTGGAACAATCTCGGCAATATCTTAAGGCACGGCCATGATCCGCTGCGCTTCCAGGAGGCGGTGGACTGCTATCAGCGCGCCTTGCAGATCCGTCCGGACTATACGCGCGCGCATACCAATCTTGGCTTGACCTATGTGCAGCTGAAAGACCGGGAAAACGCCGAACGCCATTACCGCAAGGCGCTGGAACTGGAGCCGCATTTTGTCCCGGCGCTGACCAATATGGCGGCGTTCCAGGAGGCTGGATCGCAGCCTGAGCTGGCGCTACCGTATTATCAAGAAGCCCTGCGGCAGCACCCAGAGAGCATCAGGTTGATGGCGAACGTCATTTCGCGGCGCCGGCAACTGGCCGACTGGTCCGACCAGAACGGTCCGCAACCGACCGACCTGGTGCAACGCATGTCAGCCGGCGATGACGAGGCGTTCGGCCCTCTTCATATGCTGGCCTGGCCGGAATTTTCCGCAACCTCGCAGCGTGAAGCGGGGCGCCTCTTCGCGCGCTCGCATCTGGCGCGCGAACTGGCCGAGCCCCCCCTGGTATCCGCAGTCTCGCCCTACGCAGGACGGCGCATCAGGCTGGGCTACCTGTCCGCCGATTTTCGCAACCATCCGGTGACGCATCTGATCACTGACGTCATAGCCCACCATGACCGTGAAAACTTCGAAGTTTTCCTGTATGCCTATGGCCCCGTGGTGGAAGATGCACAGCGCAAGGCCCTCCGGCAGGCGGCCGAGCATTTCATCGATGTCAGCAGCATCTCGGACAGCGACGCCGCCCATCGCATCAGGGACGACGGCATCGACGTCCTGGTCGATCTGACCGGATACACTACCTTCGCCCGCCTCGGTATCACCGCAAGGCGGCCGGCGGCGGTGATCGCATCCTGGCTGGGTTATATCGGTTCATTGGGCGAGCCGCGCCTGGCCGACTATGTGATCGGCGACGCCGTCGCCACGCCGCCGGAACATGCGGATGATTTCAGCGAATCGCTGGCCCTCATGCCGCACTGCTACCAGCCCAACCAGGCGCTGGCGCCCATCGCAGCGCCGCCCGACAGGCAGTCGGAAGGATTGCCCAACGATGCTTTTGTCTTCTGCAGTTTCAACCAGTGCTTCAAGCTCACACCAAGCCTGTGGGACGACTGGTGCCAGATCTTGAACGCCGTGCCGCACAGCGTGTTATGGCTGGCGCCGATGAACGCTGCAGCATGCAGCAACCTGCGCCGCGAAGCGCAGCAGCGCGGCGTGGCGCCCGAGCGCCTGGTGTTTGCGGCGCGGCGCCCGCTGGCGCAGCATCAGTCGCGCCTGGCGCTGGCCGACCTGGCGCTGGACACCATGCCCTACAACTCCGGCACCACCGCCAGCGACGCCTTGCGCGCCGGCGTGCCGCTGGTGACGGCGGCGGGCAGCACCTTTGTCAGCCGCATGGCCGCGAGCCTGTTGCATAACCTGGGGATGGACGGATTGATTGCAGCCGACCGGCGCAGCTATGTTGACCTGGCCATCGCGCTGGCCAGCGATCCCCTGCGCTTGCAGGAATGCCGCAGCACTCTGGAAAATGCCTTGCAGGCTTCCAAACTGTTTAATCCAGAAATTTTTTCCACCGACCTGGAAAACCTGTTCCGAGCAATGCTGGCCCAACGTGCGCGCGGCGAACGCGGCGTCGTGACAACAGACGATGCGCCAAACAAACGCAGCTAACTGGGGTCGGAGTGAACTTTCTGCGCGCTTTTTGCAGAAACTTCACTCCGACCCCACTTAGCGGACCACGGAGTACATGCTTCAACGTTAAAAGAATAAAACTGCGTCATGCATCCTTTCTTCTCCGAATCCGTCATGTGGGGTCGGAGTCAAGTTTCGCGATAAAACAGCGCGAAAGTTGACTCCGACCCCAGATGACTCTGTCGATGCAATGCTGCGTAATGCAATGGTTCAGGTTTATTCCCGAAACGTTCTGGCAATCGCGCCTTGCAGTTCCTTGTCGCGCACCAGCGCGTACAGGCCGGCCAGCATGAAACCAAGAATCAATCCGATTGCCGCTGCGATGCTTTTCCTAGGATAGACGGCATGCTGCGGCACGTATGCCGGGGCGACTGACTTGGTATTGAAGGTGCGGTAGGGGCTGAGCTGTTCGTCCAGGCCGTTGATCTGGTCCCGAAACACGCGCCTCTCCGATTCGTTGGATTTCAGCATGGACGCCAGCAAGATGCTTTCCGAGAACTTCCGTTCTATGGTGCCGGCACTATTGACCTTTTTTATCGGCTCCAGCACAGCGACATGCTCATCCTCGATCCTCTGCAGCGACGTCCTGGCGTCAGCCAGGTTCTTTTCCAGCCTGGTTACGGACGGCAGCAGCAGTTCCGCATGCTCAGCCTGCAGCATATGGAACGCCGCCAGGAGATTCGCCTTTGCCTCCTCAGGCGAGTACCCTTTGACGCTCATCTCCAGCAAGTTTCCGCCCTTTGCGATAGAGGCCGCCAGCGTTTTCTTGATCAGCGCGCTGCGCCGGTCCAGCGATTCGTCGGTCGGCAGTTGCTCGGCCTGCAGCACTTGGTTGACAAAACCGGGAAACTTGACGCGCTGGACAACATTGTTCGGATCCACCAGCAGGTTTGCGCCGGAGCCAATCTGGCCGACCTGGAACAGCAGGGTTGCAGGCCATTGCTTGGGGATCATGTAAGAGGTGCCATATGCTGCCAGCGCTCCGGCAACGCTGCATGCTGCGAGCAATGCCAGGTGACGTTTGAGAGCAGTGGACAGCGTAAGCTGCGATGCTGACGGATGAATGGATTCGGTCATTGTGGAATAAAGTGCATGCAATTTCCGCGACAGAATGTCGCAAGCAGATCCGGCGCAAAGGCCGCGACGGTGAATTGTTTACAACCGGGCCACGTACGCGTCAGGAGCCGAGCAAGGCGACCCAGTGCAAGGTCGATTCGTCCGATGCCGGCGTACGCGCCGGTATGGCGGCTGCTGCCGTCGCCCGGTACGATGCTTTTTTTGCCTTGCGGCTGAGGCGCTGTTCGAGGCGGCTGGTGTACAGGTCGCCATAGATGACGATGGTGTCCAGCATACCTTGCAATCCGGCATCGCCGACCTTGCTTCCGGCCAGCTGGCGCCAGAAATCGCATTCGTTCCAGCGCCGGAAACGCATGTAAGCCGTGCTCGAGCGGCCGAACTGGGGCGGCAGCTTGGACCACGGAGCGTGATTCAACACTACCCACAGCAAGGCTTCGATAAACCTGCGATTGTCCTTGGCGCTGACGCCGGGGTCGCCGGCACGGCCGATCAGCAACGGCTCCAGCATCTGCCATTGGGCGTCGCTGAGCTTCATCTCGTATTCAGGTGTGTCGTTCATCATGAGGTCATGTTTTTCTTTGTAGACCAGTGTGATGATGAGGGACTTTGCAATGGGTAGATAGCGGATTTGGCGTCAAATGATGTAGGAAAAACCCTATAAAAACTCTGGTACCTGTGCTCACCGTTGCTGTGGCACATCCGCGTGGGCACGGGTGCCCACCCTACCGCTTTATAAAACTCCTCGTAGGGTGGGCAGGTTTTTCTGCCCACGCGGATCGCTCAGGTTTCGCCCGCTTCTTCCAGCAACCAACTTTCCAGCGACTGCTCCAGATGCGTGATTTCGGCCAGCACCACCGATGCCGCCTGGCGCAGGTCGCCGTCGGCGGCGCCGTCGCGGCACAGGCTCTCCAGCTCCGCCGCGGCTTCCGACAGCACCTGGGCGCCGACAATGGTCGAAGCACCCTTGATGGAATGGGCGACATCGCCCGCCGCCAGCCAGTCGGCGGCGGTCACGCGCTGTATCAGCAGCAGGCTGTCGTTGCGGTTGGAATTGATGAGCTCCTTCGCCAGCCTCGAGACCAGGGCGAAATTGCCGCCCGTCATGGCTTCCAGCGAACTGGCGTCGAACAGCGAATCGGCCGGCTTCGGCTTGGCGTCAACGATATTGTGCGGCAGGCCGACCGTCAGCCGCCTCTGCAAATCATCGAGCCCGATCGGCTTGAACAGGCAATCGTCCATGCCGGCCGCCTTGCAGCGCTGTATTTCCTCCGGCTGGGCGTTGGCGGTATAGCCCCAGATCACGCAGTGCCGGGTGTCTGCTTCATTGCGGATTTCGCGCGCCAGCTGGTAGCCGCTCATCACCGGCATGTTGCAATCCGTCATGACCAGGTCGAAGCTGCCGGCGCGCCAGATCTGCAGCGCTTCCCGGCCATCTTCGGCCGACTCGACATCGTGTCCGAGATACTGCAGCTGCTGGCACAGCACCAGGCGGTTGGCGACATTGTCGTCGGCCACCAGCACGCGCAGGCGGCCCAGCTTTGGCGCAACAACTGTTGCCGGCTGCTGCTGCGTGCCGAGCGGTTCGACGGTGGCCACGGTAAATCTGACCAGGATCTGGGTGCCGACTCCCAGTTCGCTCTGCAGCGCGATATCGCCGCCCATCATCTGCGCCAGCCGGCGGCTGATGGCCAGCCCTAGGCCGGTGCCGCTCTCGGCCGAACGCGGACGCGTCGCGCTAGCCTGGACAAACGGTGCGAACAACTTGGCCTGCTCTTCCTGCGGGATGCCGGAGCCGGTATCGCTGACCTGCAACTGCAGCGCCAGGCGGCCGTCCTTTTCCTCCTGCACATCGAGGCGGATGGTGACCTCGCCTTCCTGCGTGAACTTGATGGCGTTGCTGACTAGGTTGGACAAGATCTGCTTGAAGCGCATCGGGTCGACCAGCACCTCGACGCCGGCATTGGCGTCGATGAAAGTGCGCAGGGTCAAGCCCTTTTGCCGCGCCAGGCCGTCGAACACGCGTGCCACGGCTTCCACCAGCTCGCGCAGGTTGGCGCGTTCCGGCACCAGCTCCAGCTTGCCGGATTCGATCTTGGCGATGTCCAGGATGTCGCCGATCAGGCCCAGCAGGGTCTTGGCGGAATCGTAGGCGACCTTGATCGAAGGCCGGTCCCACAAGCCGTTCTCGCCGCGCTTGAGGACCAGCTCCAGCATGCCGATGATGGCGTTCATCGGGGTCCGTATTTCGTGGCTCATGGTGGCCAGGAAAGTCGATTTGGCGCGGCTGGCTTCGTCCGCTTCTTCCTTGGCCAGCTGCAGCGCGTCGATCAGCTGTTCGCGTTCGGAGATGTCGATCCAGCCGCCGATCAGGCCGGCCGGCTTGCCACGGGTATCCTTGAACGGCAAGGTCCAGTGATAGATCCTGAGATGGCGCTCGCCGAACGCCATGTCGCGGTCGGCGAACACCGGTATGCCATCCTGCATGGTCTGCAGGTACATGGCATGGAATTCCTGCGCCGTTTCCGGCGGAAACACGGTCGATTCCGGCAACAGCTTGCCGATCACCTGGTCGCGCTCGCCGCCCATGGCTTCCAGGTAGCTGCGGTTGCATTCGATCAGCCGGGCATTGAGGTCGCGCACATAGATCGGGTGCGGCGTGTCGTCGATCATGGCGCGCATGAAGGCGAGCTGGTCGCCCAGCGCGCGCTCGGCCAGCTTGCGTTTGGCGATCTGGCGGCGCAGATAGGCGATCCAGAACAGGCTGGCCAGGATCAGCAGCAAGGCGCCGGCGGCGATCTGGTAGATCTCCCAGCGATAGGTATTCCAGGAACTCGGTTCGGCGTCGTTCTTCTCGCGCCAGCGGTTGGTCAGCATGATGGCGTCGTTGGGCGGTATGCTGCGCAGCACCTTGTTGAGGATGTCGCGCAGCTCCGGCTCGCTGCGCCGCACGCCCATCGCCAGCCGCGCCATGTCCTCGCCGACCGGCGCCGCGATGCGCAGCTTGCCGCGGAACGGCCCCTCGATAAAATAGCTGGTGGCGATCTGGGTCTGGATGGTGCCGTCCACCTGCCCTTGCGCCAGTTTTTCAAATGCCGATATCGCCTGGTCTACCAGCACCAGCTCGATGCCGGGATACTGCTTGCGCAGCTGCGGAACCATGGGATTGCCGCCCTGGATCGCCAGTTTTTTGCCGTTCATCTGAGCCAGATCGGTGATCGCCGTGTCGTCGCTGCGCGCCACCAGCACCAGGTTGTTGAGCAGAAAGGGCTGGGCGAACGCCAGGTCGGCCTGGCGCTCGGGACTCATCAGTAGGGCGCCCACCATGTGCGCCTTGCCTTCACGTACCGCATTGATCATGTCCGGGATCGAATCGATGCGCACCACCTCGAAGTCAAGGCCGGTACGCAATTCGATCAGGCGCAGGTAATCCGACACCAGGCCGTCGAACTGGCCGCTTTGGGTGTAGAAGGTCAGCGGCGCGAACAAGCCGTTGACCGCCACCCGGACTTTCGGATGCTGGGCGATCCACTTGCGCTCGGCGTCGGTCAAGACCAGCGGCGTCGCGGTGATCCGGAAATCCAGGCCCACTCCCCAGCGCTGCAGCATGCTGCGGTGCACCGATTCCGGAATCGCCTTGAGCAAGGTGTCAAGCACCCGCAGCAAGACTGTGTTCTGTTTCTGTACGGCGAAGCCGACGTCGCGGTTGCTCACCGGCGCAAAGCCATCCGTCCGCAGCACGCTGAAATAACCCTTGTGGATCAGGAAGCTGGCGCCGATGGCGTCGCCCAGGAAAATGTCGGCCTCGTTATGAAGCACGCCCAGAATCGCCCTGCGGACGTCGGGATAGGGCTTGAAGGTGGCCAGCGGATAAAGATTGTGCAGCTCCTGCTCGGACAGGTAGCCGGGCACGACTGCCATGCGCAGTGCGGCGCCAGGCTTGCTGGCGATGTTATGTTTGCCGATCGGCAGCACGATCGCGGTGCGGTTGACGGCATACGGGCGCGACAGGACGAAATCCTGGCCGGCCAGCTCGCTCTGGATGGTGTTGCCCAAGATGTCGATATTGCCCTTGGCCAGCGCCATGTTGGCAGCCTCGCGCGTCGGGTAGCGCACGACTTCGACGATCAGTCCCATCTGCTTCGCCAGCAGCGCCACATAGTCTGCCGTCAGGCCATCGAAATCCTGATGGCTGTCGCTGAAATCGAAGGGCGGATGGTCCGGGGCGACCGTGCCGAGCCGCAGCATGCGTTTTTTGCCGAGCCAGCGCCAGTCGTCTCCGGATAAATTGAAAACCAGGTTCTGTTCAAGCGGCCGCTCGATGATTTGCAAGCGCTCGGCTGCCGGATCGGTATCCAGCGCCAGCACCGCTGTCGCGCTGCAATACAGCACGGATAGGAGCAGAATCCGGAGCAGAAACCGGAGCAACTGCCGGCACAACATGGTTTCAGACCAGGCCATTGCGTCGCGCAATGTCGATCAGCTCCACCAGCGACTGGGCATGCAGTTTTTCCTGCAGGCGTGTCTTGTAAGTACTCACGGTTTTCGGACTGATCAGCATGCTGACCGCGATATCCTTGCTCGGCACGCCGTTGGCCAGTTGCTGCAGCACGTCCAGCTCGCGGTCCGAGAGACGCTCGATCAGTTCGTCTTCGCTAGTCTGCAGGCCGCGCTTGCGCTTGCCCTGGAACGCCAGGTCCGGGAAATAGCGGTAGCCGCCGAGGATGGCGTAAGTGGCATTCTGCAATTCGGCCAGCTGCTGCTGCTTGCTGATGAAACCGGCGGCGCCGGCTTCCATGCAGCGGTAAGCGAAGTGCTGGGCGCTTTGCGAAGTCAGGATCAAGATGCGGCTGGGGAAATCCAGCGCTTCCAGCCGTGCAATCACTTCCAGGCCGTTCAGGCGCGGGATGTTGATATCGAGCACGATCATGTCCGGCTTGTGTTCACGCGCCAGCTGCACCGCATCCACTCCATTATTGGCTTCCGCCACGATCTCATGGCCCGCCGCTTCCAGCAGGCCCCTCACGGCCATGCAAATCACTGGATGGTCGTCAACAATCATAATTCTACTCACACATTACTCCATCAAGAAAACAAGAACACAAAACATACCCCTCTCGCCGCTATCTTGCTCTCGGATTAAGACAAATCCTACATGCAATTCGGCAACTTGTGGGGACCATGACATAGCGACAATATTTCAGGAAAAATCCGACGCACTGAATCGCGCCTCCCTACATCGTTTCTGCCGCAACAGCCGGACAATCGATTTATCGAAATCCACCTGTCAATACCCATAACCATCGTGATGAACCAACAACAATCTATCCTCGTCCTGGACGACAATCCGGCCCAGCGCATGGCGATGCTGCTGCAGCTCGGCATGCTGGGCTACCACAACACCTGCGAAGCCGCCAACGGCGCCGCCGCACTGGCCCAGATCGACCGCCTCGAACAGCTCGACGTCGTCATCTGCGACATCCGCATGTCGCAGATGGACGGCATCGAATTCCTGCGGCGCCTGGCGGCGCACCGCCTGCGGCCGGCGATCCTGATCTGCAGCGCAGTCGAAGAAAGCCTGCGCCGCTCGGTGCTGTTCCTGGCCGCGCAATCGGGCTTGCCGGTGCTGGGCGATATCGGCAAGCCGATACCTACGCCCCTGCTGGGCAAACTGCTGCAGCGCCAGCCGGCCGCAGCCGCTCCCGCCGCCCTGGAACCGCCGGAGTTGCACGACGCCCTCGGCGGCCATGTATTCCTGGGCGACTTCAGCGCCTATTACCAGCCGCAGTACGCCCTGCACACGCTGGACATGACCGGCTTCGAGATCCAGTGCCGCTGGCAGCATCCGCTGCACGGCCTGCTGTCGCCCGCGCTGTTCATGCCGCAGCTCAGCGCCGACCAGCGCTACACCGTCAACCGGCATATCACCGAACAGGGCTTGCGCTTCATCTCCACCCTGCAGCGGCGCGACCTGACGCTGAACGTCTCGGTGCCGCTGGCAGATGTGCAGCTGCAGTCGGCCGGCCTGCCCGACATGGTGCAGGACTACCTGGAACGCTACCGCCTGTCGCCGGCTTCCTTGTCGCTGGAAGTCAACGCCGCCGATTTCGCCGAGGCGCCGCTGGTGACCATGGAAAACCTGGTGCGCCTGCGCCTTACCGGCTGCCACTTGACGCTGCAGGCCGATCCAGCCAATCTGCCGTCCCTGCAACGCCTGCATGAGCTGCCTTTCGATCAACTCAAGCTGGATGCGCGGCATACCCGGCCAAGCCGCGATCACGAAGACTGCCGCGCTGCCATGACCGCGGCGATTGCCAGCGCAGCGTCGCTGGGGATCCAGGTGATCATCGACGGCGTCCATAACTGGCAGGAAAACCAGGTGCTGCTGCACCTGGGATGCCAGCTGGGCAGCGGCGACTGGTATGCCGAAGCCATGGACGAGCAGGCGTTTTCGCAATGGATACAGCCTGCCCTGCGCCAGCGCCTGGGCTGAACTGCCGCAGCTGCTTCAGTTACTGCTTCAGTTTGCCGGGCCATGCACGCCCGACAGCTGAGATTCCAGCTGGCGGATATTGCGCTGCAGCTGGTCCAGCTGGATCTGGTACGCCCGGCGTTCGATTTCCGAAGCCCTGGCCTGGCTCTGCGCCGCTTGCCGCCCTTGCTGGATGCGCGCCTGCTCGCTCTGCATGATTTGCATGTCCGTATTCAAGGCCGCCAGGCGCGCTTCGCTTTCCTGCTTCGAGCGCTCCAGCGCCTGGCTTTGCGCGTTCAGGACCTGCAGCCGGATTTCTTCGCCGGCCCAGTCGGCGCTGCGCTGCGACAATTGCACGTAGCTGCGTTCGGCCAGCGCCAGGTTGTCGAAGCGCAGCACCCGCCACAAACTTTTCTGGTTCAGCAGCGCCACGTAAAACACCGGGGCGTTGTCGGCCATCAGCAGCGTCGTGCCGTATTCGCCGCTGTAGCTGGTGCGCAGCTCGCGCACCGACTTGTTATTCAATCTCTGCTTGAGTTCAGCCAGCGAACCGGGGCTGGCGGCAGGCACGCCGTTGGCGGCCGCCATGGCCGGCATCGCGCCTGCCGCCAGGGCGGCGCCGCTTAACGGCGCCAGCCCGAGCAGGGCAAGGCAGATGATCTTGTTCATGGAAAACTTCATCGATGGCCTGGATCGCATTCTTATCTCCGGAAATCAGTTGATACAACTATTCGTTTTTGCATAAATCATGCGCCGCGCACCGCGTGGGCAAGAAAACCTTGCCCACCCTACGATTTCGTTCATTGCCCGTAGGGTGGGCACCTGTGCCCACGCGGACGTTACGCCGCGCGCTGGACCGTCGCCCATCATTTAGGCTGCGGTCCACGCAGCCAGCTGGCCAGCTGGCCGGCGCCGGTATATTCCTGCAAGATCGACTGGTAGCCGTCGAAACGGCTGGCGATCTCGCTGACCCGGTTGTTGTAGTGGTCGCTCTCGGCCGACAGCACGTCGAGCAAAGTGCGTTTGCCAAGGTGGTACCACTGCTCGAAGAAGGCCTTGCGCACGCCGTCGGTTTCGCCGGTCAGGTTGTGATACAGGTCGGCGCGTTGCAGCGACGTCCTGGCATTCTGGTCGGCGTTGCGCACCTTGTATTCCAGGTCCAGCAGCTGCTGGCCTTTCTTTTCGCGGCTGGCGGCGGCGCGCTGCGAAGCTGCTGCCTGCTGCGCGCGTCCCGAACCGCCGCGGAAGGCGGCCCAGTTGATCGACAGCATGGTCTGCACCGGCTGCTCGCGTCCCAGCGTATCGCGCGCTGTGCTCTTGTTGACCACCCAGTTCAGGGCCGGCTTGGACGAAGCCTTGATAGCGTCAACATTGAGGTCGGCGGCATCGGCTTCGGCTTCGGCCTGCTTGATCGACGGATGGTCGTTGATGGTCGCCAGCATGGCAGGCAAATTAGCCGGCTGCAGCGGCCACACGCGGCCCGGCAGCGCCGGGATAGGCGCATCGCCGATCAGCTTGCGGATGTTCAGTTCGAATTCCTGCACCTTGGCCGCCACGCTGTCGCGGTTCGATTCCGCCTGCAGCAGGCGCGCCTTGGCCTGGGTCAGTTCGCTGCCGCGGCCGCGGTCGACCTCGACGATTTCCTTGAGCATGCTGACCAGCATGCCCATGCGCTCCACGTATTGCTGGCTGATGTCGACGGTCAGGCGGTTTTTCGCCAGTTCGGTCAGGTTGCTGGCCACCGTGAACGCCGAATTCTCAAGCTCCGCCTCGTAGCGCTGGCGCGTAGCCACGGCCAGCTGTTCGCGGCTGGCGATGGTTTTCTTGTTCTGGCCCCAGTCGAATACCGTGGTAGTCAGGCTCAGGTTGACGCCAGCGCTGCTGTTGTCGTTGTTGGCGCTGCCGCCGCCAAGCGCGACTGCCTTGGAATTGGTGCCGACATTCAATTGCGGCCAGCGCTGTCCCTTGGTCTCGTCGACGTCGGCCAGCGCGGCTTCGTATTCTGCATAAGCCTGGCGCACCAGCGGGCTGTTCTGCGCCGCCTGTTCGACTGCGCGGTACATCACCTGGCGCAAGCCGGCTTCGTTCATGGTCGGCACCAGTTTTTCATTGTCGGTATCGCCAGCAGCCGTCAGCCATTGCGAAAAGCGCGAGCTGGCTGCATCGGCGACCTTGGTCTGCGTCGCATTCAAGGGTTTGACCGGCATAGGTTTGCCTGTCACGGCAGCCGGGCTTGCGCTTGCAGTATGCATCGTGAGATCTTCGTCGTTGCCTGACGCCAGGCGCGACGGCATCGTCAGGTTGAGCGGCGCACGGCCAGCCGGCTTCGACGGCGCAGGCGCCATTTGGGCTGCTTTCGTTGCCAGAGCCAGCGTCGCGGCTTCAGCCTGCTCGTCCAATGCAGCTTGCTTCGCCATTTCAGCTTGCTTTACTGTTTCAGCGTGCTTTGCCTGCTTCGCCAATTCGGCTTGCTTTGCCATTTCGGCTTGCTTTGCCATTTCGGCTTGCTTTGCCAATTCGGCTTGCTTCGCCAATTCGGCTTGCTTCGCCAATTCGGCTTGCTTCGCCATTTCAGCTTGCTTTGCCATTTCAGCTTGCTTTGCCATTTCAGCTTGCTTTGCCATTTCAGCTTGCTTTGCCAATTCAGCTTGCTTTGCCAATTCAGCTTGCTTTGCCAATTCAGCTTGCTTTGCCAATTCAGCTTGCTTTGCCAATTCAGCTTGCTTTGCCAATTCAGCTTGCTTTGCCAATTCAGCTTGCTTTGCCAATTCAGCTTGCTTTGCCAATTCAGCTTGCTTTGCCAATTCAGCTTGCTTTGCCAATTCAGCTTGCTTCGCCAATTCGGCTTGCTTCGCCAATTCGGCTTGCTTCGCCAATTCGGCTTGCTTCGCCAATTCGGCTTGCTTCGCCAATTCGGCTTGCTTCGCCAATTCGGCTTGCTTCGCCATTTCGGCTTGCTTTGCCATTTCGGCTTGCTTCGCTGCTTGAGCATCCCTCGCCGCCTGGGCTTTCTGGGCTGCTTGGGCTGCCTTGATAGATGCTGCCGACGGCGGGGCGGCCGGGATCAGCGTCACGAAAGACGGCGCTGGCGGCGTTTCGGGCACCGGTGGAGAAATCGACGGTGTTGCTACTACCGGTGTAGCGACCTGCCGTGCCGGCGCCGGAGCGGCCGCCACGGTCGGGGCTGGCGGTGTAACCGGTGCGGGCAGCGGCACTGGCTTGTTTTTACCCAATGCGGCACGAGCGGAACTCTTTTCCGGCGGCGCGCTGGCGGGAATCAGGGTCACCAGCGTCGGCGCCATGACTGCCGGCGCGGCGGCTGGCCGTACCGGCAACGGCAGGGCAGAAACATTTTCAGCCATGCGCATCGGTTCCAGCGGCGCAGGTTTTTTCTGCGCCGTCACCGCGACGGTGCGGGCTGGCGCTGGAGCGGCAACATGGACCTGCGGCGCAGGCGCAGCAACAACCGGCTGGCTGGCGCGCAGGACGGGCGCCGGAGCGGCCGCTGCAACGGGCTGGGGCGCGGCGACGACAGGCGTCGCCACCTGCACTTCGCTGGCCCACTCCAGCAGCGGACGCTGTATCGTCAGCTGCTGTGCATGCAAAGGCTCCAGGCCGGCGACCGCACTCAGGCAGCCGCCAATCGCCAGGCAAATTGGACGGAGTTTCATGATCTCACCTCTCCCGGAAGGCTTCACGCGCCTTGAACACCGGTTTCAGCAGGTAATCCAGGATGGTTTTCTCACCAGTGCGGATTTCCATCGTGGCCGTCATGCCGGGAATGATCGGCAAGCGCTTGCCGCCTGCCTCCAGGTAGCTGCTGTCGGTCAGCACCTGCACCCGGTAATAAGTGGCATCGCGGCCGGCCGCGGCCTTGGCGTCGTCCGTCAGCGTATCGGGGCTGATCAGTTCCACGGTGCCCTTGAGGCCGCCGTACACGCCGTATTCATAGGCCGAGACTTTCACGGTGGCGGGCAGGCCCGGCCGCAGGAAGGCGACGTCGGCCGGCTTGATCTTGCCTTCGACCAGCAACTGGTCTTCCAGCGGCACGATTTCCATGATGTGTTCGCCCGGCTGGATCACGCCGCCTATGGTGTTGACCTTGATGTTCTTGATGGTGCCGCGCACCGGCGCCAGCACCGTGGTGCGCTCGACGATATCGGCGCGCCCGACCAGGTTCTCTGTGGTCTGCGACAGTTCCTGTTCCAGCTTGCTCAGCTCGGAATTGGCGTCGGCCTGGTACTTGTTGCGCCGTTCCACCATCTGCGATTTCAGTTCGTTGGCCTGGCGCCGCATGCGCAGGATTTCCACTTCAGACACCAGGCCCTTGGCTGCCAACGGCTCGGCCAGGCCGATTTCCCTGGCGCTCAGGTTGTAGCTGTTCTGCAGCGACGACAAACTGTCGTCCAAGGCGTGGCGACGGGCGTTATAGGCTAGCGTTTCCTGCTGCACCACGGCCGGATCTTTCTTGACGATGTCGGGGAACACCAGCGGTTGCTGGTAAGCTTCGGCGCGCAGGCGGGCGATCGAGCCTTCCAGGCCGATCTGCTTGGAGAGCGCTTCGCGATAGCTGGCCTGGGCCCGGGTCGGATCGATCTTGAGCAGGATCTGCCCCTTCTCGACGATGCCGCCTTCGCGCACATCCATTGCTGCCAGGATCCCGCCTTCCAGGCTCTGGATCACCTGCTCGCGACTCTTGGAAATGATCTTGGCTTCGCCTTGGGTGATCTCCTCGACCTTGGCGAATTTCGCCCAGGTCAGGCCGACCACCATGACTACCGCGATCAGGTACAGGATAGCTTTCGAACCCGGCGTAGTCTGGGTCAGCAGCGATTCCCGCAGATCGTTCATGAACGCCGCGTCGCCCGGCTGCAGCTGGGCAGCATCGGGCTTGCTTCGTCGAATCCATTGCATCCATTTCATAACTACACCTTTTGTCCAAATATTCCGTTAATTGATTGCGCGGCAGCTGCCGCTTTTTCTTGTTCGTCCAATGCCCTCGTAGAGTGGGCACAAGGTGCCCACGCGGGAATTTTCTACATGTACATACCTGTTCCGGTCATGCGTGGGCACGGGTGCCCACCCTACGCGGCCAGCGGTGTCTTTTCTTCGGCGCCCTTGGCTGCGGCGCTGTTGCCGCTGAGAGCCGCCATGATTTTCTGTTTCGGGCCGTCGGCGACTACCTTGCCGTCATCGACCACCACGATGCGTTCGATCATCGACAGCAGCGATGGACGGTGGGTCACGATCACCACGGTATGGCCCTCGGTAGCGCGCGCCAGATGCTGCATGAAGATCGCTTCGGTCTGGGTGTCCATGGCGCTGGTCGGTTCGTCCAGCAGGATCAGCTGCGGATTGACCAGCAGGCAGCGCGCCAGCGCCACCAGCTGCCGCTGGCCGCCCGACAGGCCTTCGCCCATTTCGCCGATCGGCAGGTTGATGCCCATCGGGTGCTTGCTGGCGACGGCATCGAGGCCGGTCAGGCGCAGCACGTTCAGGAATTCTTCGGCCGGCGCGTCAGGACGGCCGATCATGATGTTTTCACGCAAGGTGCCGTAGAACAGGCGCGCTTCCTGGCCGACGTAACCGACCGCCTTGCGCCAGTCGGCCGGATCGATCTGCGCCACGTCCAGGCCGTCGGTGAACATCTGGCCGCCGACCGGCATGTAGAGCCGCGCCATCATGCGCAGCAGGGTCGATTTGCCGCCGCCGATACGGCCCAGGATGGCGACCCGCTCGCCGGCCTTGATCGACAGGTTGATTTTCTTGAGCACCTGCGGATTCGGCTTCATCGGCGGCGCCGGGTAAGCGAAGCTGACATCTTTCAGCGTCAGCTGGCCGTTCAGCGGCGGCTTGGCCAGGTATTCCATTTTCGGATCGCGGTCGATCGGCATCGCCATCAGGCGGTTCAGCGACTGCAGGGCAGCCTTGGCCTGCTGGAAACGCACGGCCAGGCCGGCCACCTGGTTCAGCGGCGCCACGGCGCGGCCGGCCAGCATCACGGTGCCGATCAGCGCGCCCTGGGTCAGGGTGCCGTCGCCGATCAGGTAGACGCCGAAGACGATCAGCACCACGGTCTGGACCTGCTGCAGGGAAGTCATCACGTTCATCGCCAGGCTGGAAATCATGCGCGACTTCATGCTGGTGGCGGACTGGGCGGCGCTGAAAGTTTCCCAGCGGCGCTGCATGTAACCCTCGCCGCCGACCGATTTCAGCGTTTCCAGGCCCTCGACCGATTCGATCAGGACGCCCTGCTTGAGCGAGGATTCGCGCAGGTTCTCACGCATGGTGCGGGCCAGCGGCCATTGCACGAAAATGCTGATGCCGATGATCAGCGGGATCAGCGCCAGCGGCACGAAGCCCAGCATGCCGCCGACCGAAAAGATGACAGCGACAAACAGCAATACAAACGGCAGGTCGGAAATCGCCGACAAGGTGGCCGAAGTGGCGAAATCGCGCACCGATTCGAATTCGCGCAACTGGTTGGCGAACGAACCGGACGAAGCCGGCTTGTGCTCCATCTGCACCGACAGCGCCTGGCGGAACAGCATGGTGCCCATCACCAGGTCGGCTTTCTTGCCGGCCATGTCGAGCAAGTGGGCCCGCACATAACGCGATACCGCTTCGAAAATCATGGCGATGACGACGCCGATGGCGAGCGACCACAAGGTGGCGTAAGCCTGGTTCGGCACCACACGGTCATACACATTCATGGTAAAGAAGATGCTGGCCAGTCCCAGCACATTGATCAGCAGCGCGCCGAGGGCGGCGCTGTAGTAGTAACGGCGGTAGCGCCACAGCGTGGTGAACAGCCAGTGGCCTTCGCTGCGCGCGGTTTCTTCGCCGGCGCGGGCATCGATCTTGGCTTGCGGCTTGACCAGGATGGCGTGGCCGGCATACCACTCATTGAGCTCTTCCTGGTTGACTTCGACGATCTCGTTGCTGACTTCAGGCATCACTATCTGATAGATGGGCTTGCGCTCTTCGTTCAGGCGGCGGCCAGTCAGGATCACCGCGCCGCGGTCCTGGCGCAGCAGGATCAGCGGCATCAGGTGCGGCGACAGCTCTTGCACGCGGCGCTTCACCAAGCCGCCGCTGAGGCCGGCATTGGTCAGCGCGGTCAAGGCCAGCGCCGGCTCCAGCAGGCGGCCCTTGGGCAGGCCGGCGCACATGGCTTCGGCGCTGCGGCCGACGCCGTAGTAATCGCAGATCAGCATGGTGCATGCCAGCATGGTGTCGACCACGCTGGTCGTCACCGGAATGTCAGCTTGCTCGACAGGCGCTGCAGGAGTTGTTTCTGTTGACATGATGGGTTGTACTTTTCAAGGTAACTTTTATTTATCCGGACCGGCCTGATGCACACAAAGCTGTCCAGCCGAAAGAATCCATTTGCGAGCGCCGATCCGGCATATCCGCTGCCGAGCAAACTGCCTCAGCGCTTTCAAGCCCGGTCGCCGGAAAAACCTTACGTGATTGCGGCGTCTCGACACAGAGCGGATTTTAGAGGGGGGATGACGTTAGGTCTGTAGGGGGCGGCGGGCGCCGCTGGGGAAAATATCCGTCATGTGTGTAGGAAAAATCCGATGCCGGGGAACATGGCTGACGGGCATGGTCTGGTGCATGCCACATGCGTTGCCATCGCACATCCAATCGCCCCGTAGGGTGGGCACCCCGTGCCCACGCGGTACCGCCGGCATTCGTATCGCGGACGTCGTGTCCCGGAACTCCGCGTGGGCACAGGTGCCCACCCTACGAAAGGCATGCCGAGGACATTTGCATCCCGGCACACCCACGTGGACACCGGCGCCCATGGTAGGGTGGGCACCTGTGCCCACGCAGTGCTGACGGCCATTTAAGCCGGCTGGTTCTCGGCGCCGTATTGCTGCAACCATTCGAGGCCTTGCGCTGCTGGCTGGTAGTTGCCGGATATCTGGCCATCGAGCATATCTGGGACGTGCGCCCAGCCGCTGCCATCGCTGCCCAGTATGTCTGCCAGGGCCAGCGTAGCGCCGGCATTGCCGTGATCCGTCGCGCCATCGGCGGCGAACAAGTCCTTGCCGCCCTGCTCCAGCACATCGCCGAGCGCCAGCTTGAACGGGCTGTTGCCGGCCTCTGCCGCAGCGGGCGCCTGCAGGCCCTGGAACAACGCGCTCAGATCGAACACCTGGCTGGCGCTATCCAGTTTCAGGACGCTGCTGTCGTCGGCGCCTTCGACCTGCATCTGGCCATCGTCCGGTAGCGAGAATGCGGCATATTCCGACACTGCGCTCGGGTGCGCGAGATCATCCGCAGACGCACCGGCTGCCGACAGCATCGCCGAGAGAGCGTCGAAGTCAGCTGCAAAACCATGGCCTTGCAGCGCCTCCGGCACCAGGCCGGCATTGAAACCATCGGCTGTCGCCAGGGAGGCATTGTCGGCCTGCGGTTCCGCCTGTTCGGCCACCACTATCGTCAGATTCGACGCCACCGTCTGGTTGCCTGCGGCGTCGGCCGTCATGGCGGTGAGCTGGTGCGCGCCCTCGCCCAGCTGCGGCGACGCGCCCCAGTTGCCGTCGGCGTCGGCCTGCACGGTATCGACCAGCGCGCCGTTGTCGTACAGGGACACCCTGGCGCCCGGCTCGACCTTGCCGCCCAGGGTTGAGCCGGCGTCTGCGGGGTCGCTGGCCGACGGCTCGGCTGGCACAGGTTCCGGCATCGACTGGACCGGCGCCGCGGCAGCGCCGAGGCTGTCGCGGCCGGCAAACAGCTGCCCGGCAGTCTCGCTGACCGTAATCTCATGTGCGCTGTCGACGATGGGGGCAATCTTGTGCACGCCTTCCGGGTGCGGGATTTCATGGATGAAGTCCCATGTGTGTTGCTCGTCAGCTATCGCCGGCGTGGCGTGGTGGTGGCCGCTGTCGGCCGCCGGTTCCGTCCTGACCGCCACTTCGACTTCGTGGTGCAGCGCCGACCAGCTCTCTTCCTTGCCGTGGCTATTGGCTGCCACACTCGGTTTCTTTTCCGTATTGTCGGCAGCGCCGCCGAGCGTCAGGTGGCCGACGCCGCTGTCGCCAGCTTCATGCTGCCCAGCGTCGCCCAGCATGGCCCCGGCCGTGCTCAGCACGCCATGGTTGAACTGGCCCAGGCCGTGGCGGCCGGCTGCGTGGCCCTGCCCTTGCGCCTGCCTCTGGCCTTGCGCCTGCGCCGCACCCAGGGCATCGCCCATCATGCCGCTGTCGTAATCGCTTCTGGCGTCGACGGCCGTGTATTCATGGTGGGCGCCGGCGTCAGCCTCGCCCGCCGGCCGCGCATGCACGCTGTCCGGGCTCAGGGCGGCAAACACCGCATCTTCCAGAGAGACGTGCGGATCGTTGCCGGCGAGTGATGTGTCTGCGTTCATTGCCCTGTCCATTCCTTAGGTAAGCCGATAAGGCTGCTGCCTGGCCGGGATATCCGGGCGCACGGCAGCCGCTTGTGGCGCGATCCCTTGCTGGCGAAACACGTCCTTCGCTCACCATAGATCGATATACAGGAGATTTTAGAGAGGGGATGAGGTGCGGTCTGTAGGGAGTGGCGTCCGTCGGCCGAGGATAAATCCGACATGATTGTAGGAAAAATTCTCTTGAACGAATGGACATCCAGGTATGCCTCTAGCATCAGGGCAAGTCCGCCGGGCCACAAGTCGGATCGGCACACTGTGACGCGAAAGTACTCCTGAAATCCGTGGGCAAGATTCCTTGCCAGCGCTAGCGGTCAGCTTTATGGGAAGCAGAAGCTATGCTGGCAAACAGCGTTACACCAGATGCACTTCGAGGCGTTTTCCAAGCGCTGCCGCATATTTGCGTAATGTATTGATGCTAGGAGAGTGCTTACCCGAAGCTAATGAACTTTCCAGGCGCGCCACGGCTGGCGCCTTGGTTCCCATACGTTCGGCAATCTGTGCCTGGGTGAGTCCAGCCGCTTTGCGTGCCGCTAAAATTTCGTCAAGAATGGCAAACTCCTCGCGATTCAAGCGTTCGTATTCAGCCTGGACAACGGGATTCTGCAGCATCCGAGCCTGCATTTCTTCATGCGTCATGGTCGGGGGAATACGTTTAGCGCTCATTTTTAACTTCCCTCATGCGAATTTCTGCAATCCGTTTTTCCTTAAAAGGAATTTTTTGTGTCTTCTTGACGAAACTGTGCAGCATGACAATCTGCTTCCCGACCATCGTGCAATAAAAAACACGGGCAATGCCTTCCGCGCCCTTCAAGCGTAACTCAAGCAAGCCATTGCCAAGCACCTTGGTATGAGGCTCCCCCAAATGAGGGCCGTAAATCTTCATTCTGGCGGTCAAGCTGAGATAGCGTGCCTGCAGCGTTGCCGGCAAGGACATAATGTCTGCCTGGATCTGTTGGCTATAGTAACTAACCTGATATTCGATCATAACATATTTGTTACAATTTGACGTGTATTTCTATAACCTCATGACTACACAAATACTTATCTCGTGGCACCACTCCGACCTCGCATGACGGATTCGGAGAACGACACAGCGTGTTACGCGGTTTTGTTCTTTTTAGGATGAAGCATGTACTCCGTAGGCCGCTAAGTGGGGTCGGAGTGAAGTTTCTGCAAAAAGCGCGCAGAAAGTTCACTCCGACCCCAGTTAGCTGCGTTTGTTGAGCGCAACGAAAAACCGGGGTTGGGCGTTGCCGTTCTATGAATTTCTCGATAGTGGTCACGTTGCCCTTTCGTGTATACCTTGACTCGCCCGTTCTGTATGCCGTTGATTGAGAACGTCGATACGTCTTCCGGCCTGTTCCGCCAGCATGCCGGCGGCGGCCATCGCCAGGCGCGTCAGGCATTCGGTATCGGTGGCGTTGAGCGTCGGCGGGCAGGCGGGATCGCCTTCCTCGCGCGCCCGGTTGCTGGCATGGACCAGGCCCAGACAGGTTTGCATGCCTTGCGCCATGTCCAGCGTATGCGACAGGAACTGCATCGCGGCGTCGACGCGCAGTTCTTCGGTCAGCCATGAGAATGGCTGGTGATCGGCTTTGATTGATGGGTGGGGAAATTGTGCAGACGTGTCGAGGCTGGCCATGAAAACTCCGTATATGCTGTTAGGCCGGCCCCAGCTGCTAAACGGGAGACGGCAGATGGCAGGGTTAGCAGACCGGTGCATATACAAAACCGGCAGCCCGAAGGCTCCCCACCACTGCCGTCATAGAGACATACAAAGGTGACGCACAAACCGCTTGGCGCGGCTTGTGCAGTATATGCAAATCAGGCTGCTAAACCTGATCCCTGTTTTTTTCAGGGACAACCAACAATAAACACGATTTTTTTCTTCGACAATACGCATTTGACCTAAACAATTCGCGTAGGGTGGGCACCTGTGCCCACGCGGACGTGACAAGATACAAAGCTCCGTTACACGAATATCCACGGCACCGCGTGGGCAAAAAAACCTTGCCCACCCTACCAAGCTGTCAGCGGAAGAAGAAGCTTGCCGCGCGATCAGGCCACGGCGCATTTTTCGTCATTTTTCCTGGCAATCATCGAACTTGCTATGGCCAGCCCGATCAACGCAGCGCCGGTCAGGCCAGTGACGACAGCAGGAACGTGGTAGCTGACATTGACAAACATGATGGCGCCCAGCACGCCGATGGCCCAGAAGGCGCCGTGCTCAAGGTATTTGTATTCGACCAGGGTGTTCTTGCGCAGCAGCACCAGGGTCATGCTGCGGATGTAAGCCGCGCCCACGCCCAGGCCGAGGGCGATCACGACAATATTGTTGGACAAGGCAAAAGCGCCGATCACGCCATCGAAGCTGAACGAGGCATCGAGCACTTCCAGGTACAGGAAACCGGCGGCGCCTTCGCGCACCACGCGGTCGCCGCTGCCGTCACCCAGCAGGCTGCCGATGCCGTGGGCTACGACGAAACCGATCACGCCGGCGATGCCGGCCAGCAGGAAAGCCATCTGCTCGGCGGCCGCCACCTGGTAAGACGCCAGCACCACCACACCCAGGGTCAGCGCGACATCGATGGCGGCGACGCGGCCCAGCCACGCCAGCGGCGCTTCCAGCCAGCCCAGCCAATGCGCCTCCTTGTCCCGGTCCAGCATGAACTGGAAGAACACCATCAGCAGGAAGGCGCCGCCGAACGCGGCGACCTGGTGGTGCGCCGATTGCAGGATAGCCGCGTATTGGGCAGGCGATTCCAGCGCCAGGGTGAGCGCCGACCAGAAATCCATATTGGCCAGGATCGCCACGATCAGCAGGGGAAAGATGAAGCGCATGCCGAACACGGCCACCGGCAGGCCGTAGGTCATGAAACGGTCCTGCCATTTTTTCGACCAGTTTTTCAATACCGAGGCGTTGACCACGGCATTGTCCAGCGACAGCGATATTTCCAGCACCAGCAGGATGGCGACGATCAGCATGTCTTCCACGCCGCCCATCAGGTAAGCGATCAGCAAGGCCAGCAAGGTCAGGGACAGCGGGATTTTGAAATTTTGCAGCAGCATAGGATTTCTTTCACAGGGAGACAGGACGCATGCGTCATCGTCGCGGCAGTCGCTGCCTCGAATCTCCAACGCTGCCGTGCCGGCAGATATCGTTGCCCGGCCACACTGCCATCCGCAGATCCAGTGTGTTGAAGAGGCGATTGTAGGGAGGGCGCGATGTGCGGTCTGTCGGGAAAGATTGGCATCGCCAGGAAATAAATCCGAAGGATGTGCAGGAAAAATCCTATGTTGCACGTTGCTTGTCCTTGGCCGCCTGCGAGCCCACCCACATTACTGATGCTTGCCTGACCAAAAAATGAGGGCCGCTTAGCATATGGTGCTAAGCGGCCCTGACTACATACATCCAGAGGGTAGGCAGGCAGATTTCTGCCCACCCTACGGCCAATCAGTTCTTGCGCTGGCCTTCGACCCGCACCACCACGCGCCGGTTCGGCTCGTTGCAGGCGATGTTGGCTGGCGTGGCTGTCTTGCGGCAGCTGTCGTCGACCGGTTCGGTATTGCCGCGGCTTTCAGTCTGGATCAGCTGGGCCGGGATGCCGTTCTCAGCCAGGGACTGCTTGACCGTCGCTGCGCGGGCTGCACCCAGGCGTTGTGCTGCATCAGCCTTGCCGATCAAGTCGGCATGGCCGATCACGGTGATGTGCTTGATGCCTTCAGGCTGCGCCTGCAGGGTCTGCGCCAGCTTGGCCAGTTCGGTGCGGCCGGCAGCGCTGATGTCGCGGAAGCCGGATTTGTTGAAGGCGAACAGGACGTCGCTGCTCAGGGTGTAGTCCTTGTAGGCAGGCGCCGGAGCATAGACGGCGCCGTTGTTGCAAGCCTGCACCGCAGAGGCGCGCGACAGGGCGTGGATCTGGTCGCGGGAGTTTGCCAGCTCACGCTCGGCAACATCACGCGCCACCGGCACCGGGGCGCCGCTGCTGCCGTCTTCCGTGGCTTTCAGGAAGTAGGTAGCGCCGTCGGCCAGGTTGGCCTTGAACAGGTCCACGGTCTTGCCTTTATACAGCGGCTGGTCGTTCAGGTAAGCACCCAGGGTATGGGAGCCGGGAGCGACGCAGAATACCGAATAGCCGCCTGGCAGCAGCGAGGTCTGGAATTCGCCGTCCACATACACGTGGGCGCCGCCGGCTGTGCGCTGGCCGGCCGGGATGGCGCGGTAGTACACCACCTGGGCCTGGCCTGGCTTGACGGTCGGCACCGGGCTGTACGTGGCGCCGAAGACCTGGCGTTCCGCCTTGCCGGCTTGCGCTTCTTGCGCCACGGCCGGCATGGCGGCGGCGAACAGCAGCGCACCGCTCAACGCCGCGCTAAAGATAAATTTCGAATGTTTCAACATGGTTTAGCTCCAGTCCGGCAGCATGGCCGGACGAATAAATTTAAAAAGACTTCAAGGAAGGCGGCAAGGAACCGCGTAGGGTGGGCAGGGTTTTCTGCCCACCCTACGCGTTACCGCAAAGCGTCAGCTCAGGTTGGTGGTGACTCCCTGCTGCACCAGCAGCTCGGCCTCGAGGCCGGCATGCTGGAACACGTTGTACTCCACGCCTGCCACGGTCACCGCGCCGGCCGCCTGGGTCCAGTCGCCTTCGGCGTTGACGCCTTCCAGCACAGCATCCAGGTTGACCACATCGCCGGCATCGCCCTTGACCAGCAGCTGGGTCTTGCCGTCATCGATGAACAGGCCCTTCTGGCCCAGACTCAGCACGTCGTTCAGCGACAGATTCAAGGTGTTGTCGCCATCACCTGTGATGTCCACTGCTTTCAGATACGCGGCAGGGTCAACCAGGCTCACTTGCGACAGATCCAGCAGACCATCGCTGCCTTCCAGCTTGAGCACGCCATCGTCCAGCGTGACATCGGCGCCCAAGCCCATCCACAAGTCAGTCATGTTGCCGGTGCTGCCATCCGCACGGGTAAACTGTGCCTCACCCTGCATTTGGTTGCCATTGCCCAAATCAACCCATTCGCCGGTCGGATTCAGGTTGATCGAGACAATGCCAGCGTCATCCAGTGTCATCATCTCGTCAGCCTCGCTGATACCGTCTTGGTTCAGATCCCGCCAGACACGCACATCCCCCCAGGCCGCATCGTTGGCATCGAACTTGCCGTCGCCGTTGCTGTCCTGATCGCGCAATGCATCGTAGCCGTCGACCGCCAGCGTACCGTCGCTCTTGAGCGTATTGTCACCAAACAGCTCGCGACCCGAATCGATCTTTCCATTGCCGTCCCTATCCAGCGCCAGCCAGGCATCGCTGCCGTTCAACCAACCGGTCGAGGTTTTAACACCATCGCCGTTATGGTCGAACTGGACGCCGGATGCGACAAACGATGTGGTCTCGAAGCCGTTGTCGCCCAAATCTAGCGCCAGCGGAGATCCCCGGGTAGGAACTGCAGATGCAGTACCGACATTACCTGCACGATCTATCTGGGTCACGGTATAAAGGTTAGACCCGCCGTTCCGGTTATAGTCGATGATCTGCCATGACCCATCAGCCTTTACCGTGGTAGAGAGAGTCGATGCACCGTAGTTCAGAACCACCGTACAACCCGGCTCACCTCTGCCCACGGCAGTTACGGTATACAACCCGTCAGCAATCCCTATATCTCCTTTGCTGTTGGAGGCATATGCCGAACTTATAGTGACCGAGCTCACCGTATCCACGTTAATGGAGTAAACCGCCGAGGCCGGGCTGGTCATGCCGCCAAGGTCCTGCACCGCATTCAGGGCATGAGACCCATCGCGCAGGGCCACATTGGCCGCCACCGGCAAGCTCCACTTGCCGTCCGTGCCGACTGTGGCCGATCCCAGCCAAATCCCGGTTGTGGAATCGCCCACCCTCACGATCGCTCCAGGCTCGCCGACGCCGCTGATCAACGGTTGCTTATCGTTGGTGGTGCCGCCACTACCGATATTGCCGGTGATCGTGCCAACATCGTCCAGCGCGCCTGTAATCGCAGGCGCGAGCGGCGCGGTGGGATCGACAAAGGTCAGGTCGTAATTGTTCGACACCGGACTGACATTGCCTGCCGCATCGTGCGACACAGCGGTAAACACATGTGCCGTATCGCCGCTGCGCGCCGGGACGTCGAAGATCCAGTCGCCCGTGCCATTGGCCGTGGCCGAACCGATAACCACGCCGCCGTCACGGATGAAGACGATGCTGTTCGCTTCGGCAGTACCGCTGAGCTGCGGCGTACGGTCGTCGGTAGACTGGCCGCTGTCGACGTTGCCGGTGATCGGACCAAAGTTATCCAAGGCGCCGTCAATCGTCGGCGCGTTTGGCGCGGTGGTGTCGAAGGTCAGGCTATAGTCGTTGGACGGCAGGCTGATATTGCCGGCAGCGTCGTGCGACACGGCTGTGAACACATGCGGCGCATCGCCGGTGCGAGCCGGGACGTCGAAGGTCCAGTCGCCTGTGCCATTGGCCGTGACCGAACCGATGACCACGCCGCCGTCACGGATGACAACGATGCTGTTCGCTTCGGCCGTACCGCTGAGCTGCGGCGTGCGGTCGTCGGTACTGTGACCGCTTTCTACGTTGCCGGTGATCGCACCAACATTATCCAGGGCGCCATCAATCGTCGGTGCGATTGGCGCAGTGGTATCCAGGTTCAGGGTGAAGTCCACCGAAGGAGCACTCTGCGGGTCGGTGGCGCTGGCGGCCTGAGTCGCCGTAAATACGTAAGCCCGATCGCCATTGCTCAAGGCCGGCACGTCAAACGACCAGAGTCCTGTCGGACCGGCTTGCGCCGAGCCGATCGGCGTCACGTCGCCATCCTGGTAGATGTAGACGATCGCGTTAGGGGCTGCGCCATTGCCGTTCAAGCGCGGGGTCGTGTCGTCGGTAGCCTGCCCGCTGCCAAACGTGCCCGTTACCGCGCCGACATCGTCGCTGTAGCTGACAATATTCGGCGGATCACCCGGAGTGCCCGGAATCGGGACGTCGACGACGATGGTGTAGGCCACCGAGGGGTTCGACACATTGCCGGCCATATTGGTCGCGGTGGTCAGGAAGGTATGGGAACCGTCTGCCAGATCCGTTGGTATCGTGAACTGCCAGTCACCGGTAGCGCCGGTGCCGGTCACCGTCACGCTGCCATAGACGTTGCCGTCGCTATCCGTGATCGTAATGATGGAACCGATCTCGCCGCGTCCGACCAGGGTCGGTGTACGGTCATCGGTGAAATTGCCTCTCCCCACTATATCGCCCAGCGGATTGGTGATATCAATCGGATTCACGTCATCGTAGATGAAATCCACGATCGGGCGGCTCGGCCGCATCGTATCGACGATAAACCCGATGCTGGTCGCGGTGCCAGTCGCATCACTGACATCCAGCACAACACTTCCGTTCGGCAGATCCCGCATCAGCGGTGCGCTCCAGCTGCCGTCAGCCTCGACGGTCGCCGAGCCGTAAATGAGGCCGTTGTATTCAACGGTGACTACTGTGCCTGCCACCCCGCCGTTGCCCGACACCGTAGGGCGTGGATCGTTGGTGAAATCGCCGTCGTTGAGTTCGCCGACGATGCCGCCAGCTACCTTGTCAGTGACTGTGATAGAACTCGGGACACGTGGCGTTGCTGCCTCCACCTCGACCTGGGGCGCTGGCGCCGATTCTACCGCGCCGGCTTCAGCTGCTGTCACCACTGGCGGCGGTGGAGAGGTATCCAGCGTAAACGTGTATGCCGGACTCAAGGCGCTGTGATTGCCAGCCGCATCGATGACCTCGGTCTGATAGCTGTAGCTACCGTCATCCAGATCGCTATCCGGGAGATAGGTCCAATGTCCCGCGTCGTTGACTGGTACGTCGACGACTGAAGTCACCGGCGCGCCACCCGCTGGGGTAAAGGTGATCGAGATACGCACGACGGTGCCAGCCTCGGCCGTGCCGGAGAATTCCGGCAAGCTATCGTCCGTGGTGCCGCCATTCGCCACTTCCTCTACCACAGTCTGGCCGCCGCCCAGCACATTGTCGATCAGATGGCCGACAGTAGGATCTGGCGCAACGGTATCGATGTGGATCAGGTACTGGTTGCTGCTCGGGCTAAGACCGCTCGGGGTAGTGGTGGTGGCCGTAAAGATGTGCGGGCCATCCGGCAGCACGCCTGAGGTAACGCTCCAGTTGCCGTCGCCGTCAGCCGTGGCGGTGCCTACCAGGTTGCCGTTCTCGTCATGGACCGAGACCCGCGAGCCAGCCACGGCCGTACCCACGATGGTTGGCGTGTTGTCGTTGGTGAAACCATTCTCCGCCACGCTCTCAGGCGTGGCGCCGTTGTCGTCGATTACGGTGGTGATTTCTGGCGCCGGCGGCGCGTCGACGTCAATGACGATAGGCCATGGATCCGACGGTTCGCTGGTGTTGCCGGCCGGGTCGGTGACGACCACGGTGAAGTCATGGTCGCCCGGGTTCAACGGCGTGGTCGGGGTGAATTCCCAACTGCCGTCGTCGCCGACAATCGCGGTGCCGATAGGAGCGCCGTTGTCGATGATGGTGACCTTGTCGCCCGGCTCCTGGCCGCCGCCGCCGATGGTTGGTGTGGTGTCGTCGGTGACATCGCCTTTCGGGATCGTACCGGTATCCACGCCGACGTCATCGGAGACGTCGCCGATTTCCGGCTTGGCTGGTGCAGTGACATCGACCGTCAGGTCGAACTCATTGCTGTCGCTGACCACGCCGGCGGCGTTGGTCGAGGTTGCCGTGATGGTGTGCGGACCTTCCGTCAAGGTCGGAGTGAACTCCCAGTTGCCGAGGCCATCGGCCATCACTGAACCGACTGCAACCGGGTTGCCGTCGACGTAGATGTGCACCAGGCTGTTGGCGGTGGCCGTGCCGTGCACGGTCGGTGTGGTGTCGTCGGTGACGCCATGGTTGCTGATCGGACCGGTGATGCTGCCCTCGTTGTCATCGACCTGGGTGATGGCAATCGTTACAGCGCTGGTGTCGACGATGAAGTGGGTCGGGGCCGAGACCGGGCTGGTGTTGCCAGCCTGGTCCACTACCTGGTTGCTGATGGTGTGCGGACCGTCGGCCAGCGGGGTCTCTGGCGTGTAAGTCCAGTTGCCACCGGCATCGACCGGTACGGTCTTGACCGGCACGCCATCGACGATGACGACCACGCTGGTGCCTGGCTCGGCCTTGCCGCTGTAAGTCGGGTTGGCGTCGTCGGTGGTGTCGTTGTCGTTGATCGGACCGGTGACGCCAACGTCGTCGATCAGGCTCAAGTCGGTCGAGGCGCTAGGCGCGGTGGTGTCGATGTTGATCGGATATTCGCCGGTCGACACGCCGCCTGCGGTGGCGGTAAAGTTGTGCAAGCCGTCTGTCAGCGGGTTAGTCGCTGGCACCGGGAAGCTCCAGTTGCCGTCCGCATCGGAGATGGCCGAACCCAGTGCGACCGGGTTGCCGTCGACATAGATCATGACCACGGAACCGGCCGGTGCAGTACCGATAACTACCGGGGTATTGTCGTTGGTGAGGCCGTTCTGGGGAACGTTGACCGGGCTGGCGCCGTCGTCGTCGATCACGCCGATGATGGCGGGCGCCGTCGGCACGCCGCCGGTGGCCACATCCAAGTCGAACTGGTTGCTCGGATCGCTGACGTTGCCGGCTGAGTCGCTGGCCTTGGCGGTCAAGTTATGTGCGCCCAGGTCGAGCGGGAAGTCTGGCGTGATGGTCCAGTCGCCGCTGGCGTTTGCCTGGGTGGAACCGACGGCTTTGTCGCCATCGTACAAGGTGACGATGCTGCCAGGTTCAGCCTTGCCGCTGACGGTCGGTTGCGCATCGTCGGTGGCTGGGCCGCCCGAAGTCAGCGGGCCGGTCGAAGCGCCCTGGTCGTCGATGACCAGGTCGATGGTCGGTGCATCCGGCACACCGGTATCGATGACGATATCCCATGGATCGGACGGATCGCTGGTGTTGCCGGCCGGATCTTCCACCACAATGGTGAACTCATGGTCGCCCGGGTTCAACGGCGTGGTGGGGGTGAATTCCCACTTGCCGTCGTCGCCCACGATCGCGGTCCCGATAGGATTGCCGCCATCGCTGATGATGACCTTGTCGCCCGGGGTCAGGCCGCCGCCGACCAGGGTCGGGGTAGTGTCGTCGGTGACGCCGCCGTCGCTCGGGATGCTGCCGGTCTGGGTGCCAACGTCGTCGATGACGTCGCCGATTTCCGGCTTGGCTGGCGCAGTGGTGTCGACCGTCAGGTCGAACTCATTGCTGTCGCTGACCACGCCGGCGGCGTTGGTCGAGGTTGCCGTGATGGTGTGCGGACCTTCGGTCAGGGTTGGGGTAAATACCCAATCGCCGTTGCCATCGGCCATCACTGAACCGACTGCAACCGGGTTGCCGTCGACGTAGATGTGCACCAGGCTGTTGGCGGTAGCCGTGCCGTGTACGGTCGGTGTGGTGTCGTCAGTGACGCCATGGTTGCTGATCGGACCGGTGATGCTGCCTTCATTGTCATCGACCTGGGTGATGGCAATCGTTACGGCGCCGGTGTCGACGATGAAATGGGTCGGGGCAGAGACCGGGCTGGTATTGCCGGCCTGGTCCACTACCTGGTTGCTGATGGTGTGCGCACCGTCGGCCAGTGGGGTCTCTGGCGTGTAGGTCCAGTTGCCACCGGCGTCGACCGGCACGGTCTTGACCGGCACGCCATCAACGATGACGACCACGCTGGTGCCTGGCTCGGCCTTGCCGCTGTAAGTCGGGTTGGCGTCGTCGGTGGTGTCGTTGTCGGCAATCTCGCCGGTGCGCGCACCGACGTCGTCGATCAGCGACAGATCGGTCGAGGCGCCTGGCGCCGTGGTATCGATGTTGATCGGGTATTGGCCGGTCGACACGCCGCCAGCGCTGGCGGTAAAGTTGTGCAAGCCGTCTGTCAGCGGGTTAGCCGCCGGCACCGGGAAGCTCCAGTTGCCGTCAGCATCGGACGTGGCCGAACCCAGTGCGACCGGGTTGCCGTCGACATAGATCATGACCACGGAACCGGCAGGTGCAGTACCGATTACCACCGGGGTATTGTCGTTGGTGAAGCCGTTCTCGGCAACAGGGACAGGCGTTGCGCCGTTGTCGTCGTTCACGCCGATGATGGCGGGCGCCGTCGGCACGCCGCCGGTAGCCACATCCAGGTCGAACTGGTTGCTTGGATCGCTGATATTGCCGGCAGCATCGCTGGCCTTGGCGGTCAGGTTATGCTCACCCAGGGACAGCGGGAAGTCTGGCGTGATGGTCCAGTTACCGCTGGCGTCCGCCTTGGTGGAGCCGACAGCTTTGTCGCCGTCGTACAAGGTGACGATGCTGTTCGGTTCGGCCTTGCCGCTGACGGTAGGTTGCGCATCGTCGGTGGCTGGGCCGCCCGAGGTCAGCGGGCCGGTCGAAGCGCCCTGGTCGTCGATGACCAGGTCGATGGTCGGCGCATCTGGCGCCAAGGTATCGATGTTCACGGTCCATGGATCGGACGGATCGCTGGTGTTGCCAGCCGGATCGGTAACAACGACGGTGAAGTCATGCTTGCCGTCATCCAGCGGCGGCGGGGTGAATTCCCACTTGCCGTCGTCGCCCACGATCGCGGTGCCGATAGGATTGCCGCCATCGCTGATGACCACGGTGCTGCCTGGCGTCAGGCCGCCACCGCCGCCGCCGCTCAGGGTCGGGGTATTATCGTCGGTATCACCGCCGTTGGGGATGGTGCCGGTCTTGCTGCCGACGTCGTCAGTGACGTCGCCGATGGCTGGCTTGCCTTCCATGGTGTCGACCACGACCACCCAGTCCGCCGATGGCAGGCCGACATTGCCGGCGGCGTCAGTCGCCGTGGCGGTGAATTTGTGCGGGCCGTCAGGCAGTTCGCTGGAGGTGATGGTCCAGTTGCCGTCAGCGTCGGCGACAATGCTGCCAACCTCGTTGCCGTCGGCGTACAGCTTGACCAGCGAACCGGCTTCAGCCTTGCCGCTCAGGGTCGGGGTCTTGTCGTCGGTCATGGCGCCGTTGTCGAGGAAGCCAGTGCTGCTGCCGGCGTCGTCCAAGGCCGATTCGATCAGGACCTGGGCTGGCGCGACCGTGTCGATGATGATGTCGCGGCCGTCCGATGGCGGTTTGCCGTCTTCGATCACGACGATCTCATGCGGGCCGTCGTCCAGCGGGTTGTCAGGGGTAAATGTCCACTTGCCGTCGTCGTCGACGATGGTCGAGCCGATCGGCTTGCCGTTGTCGATGATGGTGATGACTTTACCCGGGGTGCCGCCGTCGCCGATGATGGTTGGGGTGTTGTCGTCAGTGCTGCCGCCCGGAGGAATCGAGCCGGTGGTGGTGCCGACGTTGTCGGTGATATCGCCGATGGTCAGCTTGCCGTCGCCAGGATTGCCTGGGTTGCCGCCGTCGCCGGGATTGCCTGGGTTGCCGCCGTTATCGCCAGCAAGCGCCGCGCCGATCAGGCCCAGCGCGCCCAGGCCGAACAGGCCAAGGCCAAGCCAGCTCATGCCGGCGGCAGGCACCAGGCCGCTGCCGAAGCCGACCAGCGGGTTGCGGCCGAGCACCAGCGGGGAACTCACGCCTTCGCCCAGCATGCCGGCTTCATGGTTAGCTTCCGCATCGGAAGCGATGTATTCGTAATATGCGCCGTCTTCGGCCACGCCGACCAGCTCTTCGCCCTGCCCGTCTGCGCTGTAGAAACCTTCGATGATCAGCTCAGGATCTTCGTAACCGGTGCCTTCCAGGGACACGTGCAGGTCGTTGCCGACGCGGTGTACGGTGATGTTTTCCGGGGCTGCGCCGGTGTCGGCATCGGCCAGGATGAATTTGCCGCCCTTGATGGCTTTCACCTTGGTGGCGGAACCTTGCTTGGTCGTGCGGAGGTCCACGCTCTGCGTGATTTCCTTGCCATCGACCACGATTACTTTAACTGCGCTTGCTGCCATGATAATAATTCCTTAAAAGACTGAATTGCTTAATGTGAACGGTGGTAGCGACGGTACGCCACAACGCGGTTGTGCCGCTTGAGACTGCGGTCTTGCGCGTGCCGGCGTGTCCGATAAAAATCAGCTACACCCCATGCGCAGTAAAACCCGGCCGTGAAAGACATCTTTCGTGGTTGCCGAGCTTCGACGTAGAGCGGATTTTAGAGATGAGACAACTTGCGGTCTGTAGGCTCGGATTGACTTCGAATGGGGATAAATCCGTGAAAAATGTAGGACAAATCCGAGCGCTGTCGGACCGTCGTTTTAGCGCGATTGCGCTGGCAGCCAGTATCTGCCTATGAGACGGCTATCGCGGCGATAGCCACGGCCGGGAAAATCGACGGTTCTATTGCTGAAGAGCGGCTGTGTCATTGCTGATTCAGGTATTTACAACGAGAAGAAACTGTGCAAAACATTGTTAAATCCATGTCACAAAAATTCCCCGGCAGCCACGATATGACATTTCGATTGATGCCTGATTCGCAAACCCCTGATCCACCACATTGATGCCGGGGAGCATAGAATAGAAGCAAGCTGACGTCTGAAAACAACAAAAATCATGCGCCATTTCGGTTTTTATCGATTATTCGAATACGTTCGAAGCAAACCTGTCCGCGTAATGGCCGCCCTGCTTCTGGCAGCGGCCGCTCCTGCGCCGTGCGCATTCGCATCGAACCTGTCCGCGCGCGACCCTTCACAACTTACTCCGGCCCAGATCATGCAGTACATCGAGGAGCAAAAGGCAAGGGCCGCTGCCGGCAAAGGAAGCGACACGTCATCGACACCCTCGACGTCTGCGCCGCCGATGCTGCTCGAACCCAGCGGCAGGCCGTGGTGCTTGCGCTTCATGCCGAGCCTCCGCGTCGAAGACCTGGCCGAGCCGTTCCGGAGCAACGTGAAACGGTTCATTGCGGCGCTGGAGCAGGCCGGCATGCGCGTCGTCATTACCACCACCTACCGTCCGCAAGAGCGTTCCTACCTGATGCATTACTCGCTGCAAATTGCGCGCGACAAGGAGCGCCCTGCTTCCGTGCCGGCCTGGCGCGGGGTCAATATCGACTGGTCGCACCGGGACCGGGACAAGCTCAAGGCGAACCTGGCGCAAGCGAAGTCAGCGGCGCGCGACATGGTGAGCGGCTACGGCATCAGTTCGGTGCCGGTCAGCAGGCCGGGCCGCTCGGCGCATAATTTTTCGCAGGCGATCGACATGGTGATTACCGGCTATGCCGGCAAAACCATTGTCGACGCCCAGAAAAAAACCAGGACCGTACAAAACTTCATCGACCTGAAATCGGTCGGCGCTTCCTACGGCGTCATCTGGTACGGGCCCGAGGATAGCGTGCACTGGTCGGTCGATGGAAATTAGTCGTAGGGTGGATACCCGTGCCCACCCCACCAATAAGGCCATTTCATGAAAATAGTGTTTGCGTTGTTTTTCCTGGCAGTGCCGATGACGCCGCTGTTTGCGGCAGCCCCGGCGGCTGGATTATGGGAGGACGTGCTGGTGGTCGATGACCACACCTTGCAATTGATCTCGCACCGGCATTTCATCTTCACCGACCGGAAGCTGGCCGCGCCCACGGTGTTCACAGCGCTCAAGGATTTCGGCGGCGAGATCGACGCGTTTTGCTGCCTTGAAGTGCAAGATACAAATCCGCTTTCGGTCACCGAGATCGAGAAGAAATTCAGCAGCGATCACGATTTCGTGCAGCGTTTTTCACAGATCCGCGGCCTGCCGTACATGTATGAAGCGAAGCTCGCCAAGCGTGAAATCTGGAACGACAAGATGCTGCTGCTGAAGGGACGCAGGAAAGACGCTGACGACATCCCGTTTTCCGCGCCGGTCATCGCCGGGCGGCTTGGCTTCTCTGAAATTGCGGGCAACCGCTTCACCACTGCCGACGGCCACCAGGTCGAACTGAAGACCCGTTTCCCGGATAAAAACCGGCAGCGGCCGTTGCTGCATCGCTTTACGGTCGACGGTAAGAGAACGACATTCAGTGTGCCGGTTTTAGGAAATTGAACAACATGGATTGCACAAACTCGCATCTACGAGCTCCACTCGATTTGCAAGGCCGTAGGGTGGGCAGGTTTTTCTGCCCACGCTGAATTGGCGCGCTCCCGCGTGGGCACAGGGTGCCCACCCTATATCAGTTGGCGTTCACGCCTTCCATCTCGGGGATAGAATAATTAGGGTCAGAGTCGAATTATTTGCATTGTCAAAAAGAAACATTCGATCGGCGACGATTGCAAAAAGACGTTTAATCCCCCCTACGCCTGAAGATTATCCGGCGAACTCGAATGCGGGCTTGAAAAATCGACAGAGCGTCCCTATACTTAGCACTCGTTAGGAGAGAGTGCTAACAATCTCCTCGACCTAGTCACTGTGCGGCGCATTCATATAGCAAAGCAGAGCGGTCAGTCCACTTTGCTGCGATGTTGCTGCAAATACAAATAACCTGTTGAATCTCAAGGAGTCACATATGAATCTTCGTCCTTTGCACGATCGCGTCATCGTCAAGCGTCTCGACCAGGAAACTAAAACTGCATCCGGCATCGTGCTGCCAGACGCAGCTGCCGAAAAGCCGGATCAAGGTGAAGTCCTGGCCGTCGGTAACGGCAAGATTCTGGAAAACGGCAATGTCCGTGCGCTGGCAGTCAAGGTTGGCGACCGCGTTCTGTTCGGCAAATACTCCGGCCAGGCTGTCAAGATCGACGGCAATGAACTGCTGGTAATGCGCGAAGAAGACCTGTTTGCCGTAGTCGAAGCCAAGTAATTCCGGCCAGGCCGGAATTCTCTGGTTGGCCGGCGCCTGGCGCTTCCGACCGGATCCGGTCACTACCCAATCGAATTGAACCTATTCAGGAGAATAAAACATGGCAGCAAAACAAGTAATTTTCGGCGATGAAGCACGCGCCAAGATCGTCAACGGCGTCAACATCCTGGCTAATGCAGTCAAGGTGACCCTGGGTCCTAAGGGCCGCAACGTGGTCCTGGAACGCAGCTTCGGCGCTCCTACCGTCACTAAAGACGGCGTTTCGGTCGCTAAAGAAATCGAACTGAAAGACAAGCTGGAAAACATGGGCGCGCAGCTGGTGAAAGAAGTCGCTTCCAAGACTTCCGACAACGCTGGCGACGGTACTACTACTGCAACCGTGCTGGCGCAAGCCATCGTGCGCGAAGGCTTCAAGTATGTTGCCGCCGGTTTCAACCCGACTGACCTGAAGCGCGGTATCGACAAAGCTGTTGTCGCCATCGTTGCCGAAATCAAGACCCTGTCGAAGCCAACCACCACCAGCAAGGAAATCGCCCAAGTCGGTTCGATCTCGGCTAACTCCGACACCGACATCGGTGAAATCATTGCCAAGGCAATGGACAAGGTCGGCAAAGAAGGCGTGATCACCGTTGAAGACGGCAAGTCGCTGGAAAACGAACTGGACATCGTCGAAGGCATGCAATTCGACCGCGGCTACCTGTCGCCATACTTCATCAACAACCAGGAAAAGCAAGTTGTTGCCCTGGAAAACCCGTTCGTCCTGCTGTTCGACAAAAAAGTTTCGAACATCCGTGACCTGCTGCCGATCCTGGAACAAGTCGCCAAGTCCGGCCGTCCTCTGCTGATCATCGCAGAAGATGTCGAAGGCGAAGCGCTGGCTACCCTGGTTGTGAACAACATCCGCGGCATCCTGAAGACTGCAGCTGTCAAGGCGCCAGGCTTTGGCGACCGTCGTAAAGCCATGCTGGAAGACATCGCTATCCTGATCGGCGGCCAAGTGATCGCTGAAGAAGTCGGCCTGACACTGGAAAAAGCTACCCTGGCTGAACTGGGCCAAGCCAAGCGTATCGAAATCAGCAAGGAAAACACCACCATCATCGACGGCGCCGGCGAAGCCATCACCATCGAAGCACGCGTCAAGCAAATCCGCGCGCAGATCGAAGAAGCCTCTTCGGACTACGACCGTGAAAAACTGCAAGAACGCGTCGCCAAGCTGGCCGGCGGCGTTGCGCTGATCAAAGTCGGTGCTGCTACCGAAGTTGAAATGAAAGAAAAGAAAGCCCGCGTTGAAGATGCTCTGCACGCTACCCGTGCAGCAGTTGAAGAAGGCGTTGTGCCAGGCGGCGGCGTGGCATTCCTGCGCGCACGTGCCAACATCAAGGACCTGAAGGGCGACAATCCTGACCAGGAAGCCGGCATCAAGATCGTGCTGCGCGCGATCGAAGAGCCACTGCGCCAGATCGTATTCAACGCTGGCGACGAGCCATCGGTTGTGGTCAATGCAGTCCTGGCTGGCAAGGGCAACTACGGTTACAACGCTGCCGACGGCACTTATGGCGACATGATTGCACTGGGCATCCTGGACCCAACCAAGGTTACCCGTTCGGCATTGCAAAACGCCGCTTCGGTTGCTTCCCTGATCCTGACTACTGAAGCGATGATCGCTGAACAGCCAGAAGACAAGTCGGCTGGCGGCATGCCAGGCGGCATGGGTGGCATGGGCGGTATGGGTGGTATGGACGGCATGATGTAATTCCAAAGGCCGGCATTCTTCCGGCCTTTGTGAAACATCTGTTGTTGCTTTATGAAAAAGCCTGCGATGGTTATCCGTCGCGGGCTTTTTTACATCGCGCTCCGTAGCCCGTTAAATGGGGTCAGAGTAATTTTCGCAAAAAACGCGAAAAAAACTCTGACCCCATTTAACTACGTCTGCGGTGTTTGTATTTGCATAGACACGACGGTAATAACGCCATGCCTAAATGTTCCTTCCCATGCTTGACAAACGCTTATAAAATAAGCACCTACTAAAATACATAACGGCGGCGAGATTGTTGATGTTTATGCAATCAGCTGCCTTTTTTCATTCTGAAATGATAGAAATCAAAGCAGTCACCCAGCGCTTCAACGGCGCGCGCGGGCCGGTCGATGCGGTGCGCAACGTCAGCCTGTCGATCCGCAAGGGCGAAATCTTCGGCATCATCGGCCGCAGCGGCGCCGGCAAGAGCACGCTGGTGCGTTGCCTCAACCTGCTGAACCGCCCTACTTCCGGCAACATCGTCGTCGACGGCAAGGACCTGACCACGCTCGACGCCGAGCAGCTGCGCGGCGCGCGGCGGGAAATCGGCATGATTTTCCAGCACTTCAACCTGCTGTCGTCGCGCACCGTGTACGACAACATCGCGCTGCCGCTGGAGCTGGCCGGCTTGTCCAAAAGCGAGATCGCTAAAAAGGTCACGCCGCTGCTGGAACTGGTCGGACTGACCGCGCTCAAGGACAGTTATCCGGCGCAGATCAGCGGCGGCCAGAAGCAGCGTGTCGGCATCGCGCGGGCGCTGGCGAATGAGCCGAAAGTCTTGCTGTCCGACGAAGCCACCTCGGCGCTCGATCCGGAAACCACTCGTTCCATCCTGGAACTGCTGCGCAAGATCAATCGCGAGCTGGGCTTGACCATCGTCTTGATCACGCACCAGATGGAAGTCATCAAGATGATTTGCGACCGCATGGCGGTGATGGAAAGCGGCGAAGTGATCGAGCACGGCGAGGTGCTGGAGCTGTTCCGCTCGCCCAAGCACGAAGTCACGCGCGCCTTGATCGGCGACGTGATTGCCCAGGAACTGCCGCAAGGCGTATTGCAGCGGCTGCGCGCGCGGCTGGCGCAGAGCGATGCCGGCAGTGGCACCGATCATCTGTTCCGCTTTGCATTCACAGGCTCGGGCGTCGATCAGCCGCTGTTGTCGGAAGCAGTACGCAAGTTCGATCTCGATTTCAACATCCTGCACGGCCAGATCGACGAAATACAAGGACAGGCGTTCGGCTCGCTGGCGATTCTGGCCAACGGCACCAGCGAAAACATCCAGGCCGCCATGGCTTACCTGACAGCCCAGGGCGTCACAGTAGAGGAGCTCAACCATGTCATCTGAAATGCTCGATCTTTTTTTGTCGTCGTTCGGGAAACCCTGATGATGGTCGGCATCTCCGGCATTCTCGGCGCCCTGCTTGGCGTGCCGCTGGGTATCGCGCTGCACCTGACCGGCCGCGACGGCGTGTTGCCGCATCCGCTGTTCAACCGGGTCGCCGGGCTGATCGTCAATGCGGTGCGCTCGACACCGTTCATCATCCTGCTGGTGGCGGTGATTCCATTCACGCGCTTTTTTGTCGGCACCTCGATCGGCACCGCGGCGGCGATCGTGCCGCTGACGATTGCTTCCGCGCCGTTCATCGCGCGCCTGGTGGAAACCGCGCTGCGCGAAGTCGAACGCGGCCTGATCGAAGCGGCGCAGGCGATGGGCGCCACTACCTGGCAGATCGTCTACAAGGTGCTGGTGCCGGAAGCCTTTGCCGGCATCGTCGCCGGCCTGACGATCACCTTCGTCAGCCTGGTCGGTTATTCGGCGATGGCGGGCGCCATCGGCGGCGGCGGCCTCGGCGACCTGGGGATACGCTACGGTTACCAGCGCTTCCTGCCTGAGGTGATGCTGCTGGTAGTGGTGATCCTGATCGTATTTGTGCAACTGGTGCAGACGCTGGGCGACATCCTGGTGCGCCGCCTCAGCCATCGCTGATTTTTTCGGGACCCTGCGCACGCAGTTGCTGGCGCCGGACCTGCCATGATTTTTGAAAGGAAGAAAATGAATCGTCGTCAATTAGTGCAGTTCTTTACCGGCCTGGGCCTGATCGCGGGCTTGAGCGCCGCTCCCGCCAGCGCCGTCTTCGCGCAAGACAAACCGATCAAGATCGGCGCCACCGGCGGTCCGCATGCGCAGATCCTGGAAATCGTCAAAAAAGTGGCGGCCAAGGATGGCTTGGTCATCCAGGTGGTCGAATTCAGCGACTACATCCAGCCCAATGCCGCGCTGGCTGCCGGCGACCTCGACGCCAACAGCTACCAGCACTTGCCTTACCTGGAAGCGCAGATCAAGGACCGCGGCTATAAGCTGGTGAATGTCGGCTACACCATCACTTTCCCGATGGGCGTGTATTCCAAGAAAATCAAGTCGCTCAAGGACCTGAAAACCGGCGCCCGCGTCGGCGTGCCTAACGACCCGACCAATGGCGGCCGCGCCCTGCTGCTGCTGCAGGCGCAAGGCGTGCTGAAACTGAAGGCGGACGCCGGCTTGAAAGCGACGCCGCTGGATATCGTGGACAACCCGAAGAAACTGAAGATCGTCGAAATCGATGCGGCCCAGCTGCCGCGTTCGCTGGATGACCTGGATGCGGCCGCGATCAACGGCAACTATGCCGAATCCGCCGGATTGGATCCGACCAAGGACGGCATCGCCATCGAAGCGGCGAAAGGCCCGTATGCCAATGTCATCGCGGTGCGTGCCGCCGACAAGGACAAGCCTTGGGTAGCCAAGCTGGTCAAGGCTTACCACAGCCCTGAAGTCAAACAGTATGTCGTGAACCAGTTCAAGAGTTCGGTGATTCCGGCCTGGTAATACAAGGCAAGAACACAAAAGCCCGCGCTGCATAAACAGCGCGGGCTTTTTTTTGCGCATGAGAGACGCTCTGCGTGGGCAGAAAACCTGCCCACCCTACGGCCTGACTTATTGCCAGCGCAAGCCGTAGCCGACGCTCAGGCCGGTATTGGTGCCGGTTGAGCTGACGCCGATGCCCCAGGCGCTATTGCCCTTCTTGCTGACCGCCCTGAATTGCAAGGACAGCGCACCGTAACCTTGGTAGGAACCGATGCCGACGCCGAGGCCTTTTTCGCCTCCGTACAGGGTCGGCATCACCGCGCCCGTCGCCGCCATGCTCATGGCGATACCGGCGTAGGCAATACGCTTGATGTCGCCAATCTGGTTTTGTATATCGCGCAGCTGGGACACATTCACGGCGTCAGTCAGGTTGATCCCTGGCGCAACGTTGGTGATGCGGCGCTCGCTGCCGACGGCGCCGACCGACACCGTATTGACCTGGTTCGCCACCGAATAGGCGCCCAACGCCACCGAACGGTTCGCCGTAGCCTGGGCACCGGCGCCCAGCGCTACCGCATCGTTGCCTGAAGCCAGTGCATCATTGCCGACTGCCACGGTCGGATCGCCGGTAGCGCGAGCGTTGTAGCCGATCGCCACCGAACCTGCTTGCGAAGCCAATGCACGGAAGCCGACTGCGGTGGTGTTGGTATCGGTCGCCTGCGCGTTCGAGCCGATCGCCGTTGCGCCATCCTTGGTCGCTTGCGCGCACAAACCTAAACCGGTGGCGTCGACGCCGTTGACGCTGCCACAGGTGGCGGCGTTCACATTGTTGACGGCCGTGCCGCTGGTGCCGCGGGTGCGCACGCTGCCGTTGCTGTTGGCGCCGCCTATGGTGGTGGCGCCGATGGTGGCGCCATTGGCGTTAGCTGCCGCAGATGCATCCACCAGCGGTTTCAAGGAAGTCGACAATGAAGCCGCGCCATTGGCCATATTGCTGAGGCCGGTCGACAGCGAACCCACCTGGCTCAAGCCTGTCGACAAGGACGAAATGCCGGTCGACAAGGATGCAATTCCCGTCGAGGCCGAGGTCGACAATGAACTCACGTTGCTGGTGGTGGTAGACAATCCCGTCGACAAGGAATTGATATTTGAAGTATTGCTGGAAAGGCCGGTCGACAGCGAATTGATGCTGCTGGTGTTGGTCGACAAGGCGGTCGAAGTCGAGGTCGACAGCGAACCGACGTTGCTGTTGGCGGTGCTCAGGCCGGTCGACAGCGAGCCGAGGCCGGCCGAGGTCGAGGTCGACAGCGAGTTCAACTGGCTGACGTTGACCGCATCGAAGTTTTCCGTACCGGCGGCGACGTTGATGATCTGCCGTTCCTTGCCGACCGAACCGACCGACACCACATTGTCGCGGTTTGTGCCAAGGACTGACTGATTGATCGAATTGGCGCCGATCGCCACCGAATTCGAACCGGTGCTTACCTTTGCATCGTCCGAACCATCCAGCTTGCCGTCCGCCTTGAAATAATTGGCGACGCCCGATTTCTGCAGGTTGGAGACACCGGTCGACAGCGAGCTCACATTGCTGTTGACGGTGCTCAGGCCGGTCGAAGTCGAAGTCGACAGTGAGTTGGCGTTGCTGTTGGTGGTGCTCAGGCCGGTCGAGGTCGAAGTCGACAGCGAGGCGATGCCGGTCGAAGTCGAGGTCGACAGCGAGGAAACGTTGCTGTTGGTTGTGCTCAAGCCGGTCGAGGTTGACGTCGACAGGGAATCCACATTGCTGTTGGTTGTGCTCAGGCCGGTCGAGGTTGATGTCGACAGCGAATCCACATTACTGTTGGCCGTGCTCAGGCCGGTCGAAGTCGAAGTCGACAGTGAGGCGATGCCGGTCGAAGTCGAGGTCGACAGCGAGGAAACGTTGCTGTTGGTTGTGCTCAGGCCGGTCGAGGTTGAAGTCGACAGCGAATCTACATTGCTGTTGGCCGTGCTGAGACCAGTCGAGGTTGAAGTCGAGAGCGAAGTCACGCTGCTGTTGGCGCTGCTCAGGCCGGTCGACGTCGAGGTCGACAGTGAGGTAATGCCTGTGGAAGCCGAAGTCGACAGCGATGTGACATTGCTGTTCGTCGTGCTCAGGCCAGTCGAGGTTGAAGTCGACAGCGAATCTACATTGCTGTTGGCTGTGCTCAGGCCGGTCGAGGTTGAAGTCGAGAGCGAATCCACATTGCTGTTGGCTGTGCTCAGGCCGGTCGAAGTCGAGGTCGACAGCGAGCTGATGCCAGTGGAAGTCGAGGTCGACAGCGACGAGACATTGCTGTTGGTGGTGCTCAGGCCGGTCGAGGTGGAAGTCGACAGGGAATCTACATTGCTGTTGGCTGTGCTGAGGCCGGTCGAGGTCGACGTTGACAGCGACGTCACACTGCTGTTGGCGCTGCTCAGGCCGGTCGAAGTCGAGGTCGACAGCGAGCTGATGCCAGTGGAAGTCGAGGTCGACAGCGACGAGACATTGCTGTTGGTGGTGCTCAGGCCGGTCGAGGTGGAAGTCGACAGGGAATCTACATTGCTGTTGGCTGTGCTGAGGCCGGTCGAGGTTGACGTCGACAGCGAAGTCACGCTGCTGTTGGCTGTGCTCAGGCCGGTCGAAGTCGAAGTCGAGAGCGAGCTGATGCCGGTAGAAGCCGAAGTCGACAACGATGTGACATTGCTGTTCGTCGTGCTCAAGCCGGTCGAGGTGGAAGTCGACAGCGAATCTACATTGCTGTTAGCTGTGCTGAAGCCGGTCGAGGTCGACGTCGACAGCGACGTCACACTGCTGTTGGCGCTGCTCAGGCCGGTCGAAGTCGAGGTCGACAAGGAGCTGATGCCGGTCGAAGTCGAAGTCGACAGCGAGGCGACGTTGCTGTTGGTGGTGCTCAGGCCGGTCGAAGTCGAGGTCGACAGCGACGACACATTGCTGTTGGTGGTGCTCAGGCCGGTCGAAGTCGAGGTCGACAGCGACGACACATTGCTGTTGGTGGTGCTCAGGCCGGTCGATGTCGAGGTTGACAGCGATGCGATCCCGGTTGAGGTCGATGTCGACAGCGAAGTGACATTACTGTTGGTCGTGCTCAGTCCGGTCGAAGTCGAGGTCGACAGCGATGCGATATTGCTGTTGGTGGTGCTCAGGCCGGTTGAAGTCGAGGTCGACAACGATGTGACGTTGCTGTTGGTGGTGCTCAAACCGGTCGAGGTTGATGTCGACAGCGAGGCGATGCCGGTGGATGTCGAAGTCGACAGCGACGCGACGTTGCTGTTGGTGGTGCTCAGGCCGGTCGAGGTGGAAGTCGACAGCGAGTCCACATTGCTGTTGGCTGTGCTGAGGCCGGTCGAGGTCGATGTCGACAGCGAAGTCACGCTGCTGTTGGCGCTGCTTAGGCCGGTCGAAGTCGAGGTCGACAACGAACTGATACCAGTGGAAGTCGAGGTCGACAGCGATGAAACGTTGCTGTTGGTGGTGCTGAGGCCGGTCGAGGTTGAAGTCGACAGGGAATCCACGTTGCTGTTGGTCGTGCTGAGGCCGGTCGAGGTGGATGTCGACAGCGAAGTCACACTGCTGTTGGCTGTGCTCAGGCCGGTCGACGTCGAGGTCGACAACGAACTGATGCCGGTGGACGCCGAAGTCGACAGCGATGCCACATTGCTGTTGGTAGTGCTCAGGCCGGTCGAGGCCGAAGTCGATAGCGATGTCACATTGCTGTTGGTAGTGCTCAGGCCGGTCGAGGTCGAAGTCGACAGCGACGAAACACTGCTGTTGGTCGTGCTCAGGCCGGTCGAGGTGGAAGTCGACAAGGAGCTGATGCCGGTCGAAGTCGAAGTCGACAGCGACGCCACATTGCTGTTGGTGGTGCTCAGGCCGCTTGAGGTCGTGGTCGACAGGGAATTGAGCTGGCTGACATTCACGGCATCGGTATCTGCCGTGCCCGCTGCCAGGTTGGTAATCTTCTGGCCGCTGTTGTCGATGCCATGGGTGGTCGTGGCGCCGGTGACGGTCAGCCCGGCCGTGGTGATGCCGGTCGACAGCGAGGCAACCGTTGTGCTCAGGCCTGTAGACAGCGATGTCACGCCGCTTTGTGCTGTGCTGATGCCGGTCGAGGTTGAGGTCGACAGCGAAGTTACATTGCTGTTTGTGGTGCTCAAGCCGGTCGAAACTGAAGTCGACAGCGAGCTCACATTGCTGTTGCTAGTGCTCAAGCCGGTCGAAGCCGAAGTCGACAGCGAGACAATGCCGGTCGAAGCCGAAGTAGACAGCGAGGTCACGTTGCTGTTGGCTGTGCTCAGGCCAGTCGAGGTGGAAGTAGACAGCGAGACAACACCGGTCGAAGCCGAAGTCGACAGCGATGACACATTGCTGTTGGTAGTACTCAAGCCGGTCGAGGTCGAAGTCGACAGCGAAGCAATGCCGGTCGACGTCGAGGTCGACAACGAAGTCACGTTGCTGTTGGTCGTGCTCAGGCCGGCCGATGTCGAGGTTGACAGCGATGCGATCCCGGTTGAGGTCGACGTCGACAGCGAAGTTACATTGCTGTTGGTCGTGCTCAGTCCGGTCGATGTAGAGGTCGACAGCGATGCGATCCCGGTTGAGGTCGACGTCGACAGCGAAGTTACATTGCTGTTGGTGGTGCTCAGGCCAGTCGAAGTGGAAGTCGACAGCGAAGCAATGCCAGTCGAAGCCGAAGTCGACAGCGATGTCACGTTGCTGTTGGTAGTGCTCAAGCCAGTCGAGGTTGAAGTCGACAGTGAGGCAATGCCGGTCGACGCCGAAGTCGACAGCGATGTGACATTGCTGTTGGTGGTGCTCAGTCCCGTTGAAGCCGAAGTCGACAGCGAGACAATGCCGGTCGAAGTCGATGTCGACAACGAGGTAACGTTACTGTTGGTGGTGCTCAGGCCGGTCGAAGCCGAGGTCGACAGCGAAACGATGCCGGTCGAAGCCGAGGTCGACAGCGACGTCACGCTGCTTTTGCTTGTGCTCAAGCCTGTGGAAGCCGAAGTCGACAGCGAGACGATGCCGGTCGAAGCCGAGGTCGACAACGACGTCACGTTGCTGTTGGTGGTGCTCAGGCCGGTCGAAGCCGAAGTCGAAAGCGAGACAATGCCGGTCGAAGCCGAGGTCGACAGCGAGGCCACGCTGCTGTTGGTGGTGCTCAGGCCGGTCGAGGTTGAGGTCGAGAGTGATTTGACATTGCTGCCGGTGGTGCTCAAACCTGTGGAAACAGAGGTCGACAAGGAAACGATGCCGGTCGACAGGCTGCTCACGCCGGTGCTCAATTGCGCTACGGTCACTATATCCTGCGCTGCCGAACCATCCGCAACGTTGGTAATGCGGCGCAATGCGGCGGCGGATCCTACCGAGACCTCGGAAAGTGGAGCGGCCGTGCCTGTCAGGAAACCGGTGCCGGTAGGCGCCGCTGCTCCTGTGACCGAGCCGGCGCCAAGTGCCACGCTGTCGGCATATGACGCTGTAGCACCACGTCCCAGCGCCATGCCCGAGGTAGCCCCGGCCACCACTGATGACTGCCCGCCGAGAGCAATCCCGTCTGCGGCCAGCGCTTGCGCACCCTTGGTTGCGTTGCCACCGATCGCTACCGCACCGGCTGCCGCAGCCTGGGTGGAATTGGCGATGGTCGGCGTAGTGGTGCTGCCGCCTGAACCGATGGCCACCGCATTGGTCTGTGTCGCCTGGCTCAGCAAACCGAGCGCCACGCTGCTGTTTCCTGTAGCTGTTGCTTGTACGCCGACCGCCGTAGCCTGCGTACCGGCCTGGGTCATGAAACCCATGGCCGTACCGTAATTGCCCTTAACCTGGGTGCCTGTCCCGAACAGCGTCACCGAAACGAAACCGCCGCCGCTAGCGCCGCAACCGGCAACTGTTGAAGCATAGTTGCTGCCATCGGTTTGATACATGGTCGCTGCGCCAGGAGCGTTAAACACCGTTCCGTCCAGGCCAGTATAGCTGGCACCGCAACCCGAACCGCCGCCGTTGGCGATAGTCGCGGCATATCCGGACAAGGGCAGCGCCAGCGTCAGCGCCAGCACCGAGGTCTTGAACGGAAATCCGCCTGCCAGCAGCGATCCCCATACCGAGTCCGTCACCGGCGCGCTCGCCGAACGGCTGGAACCGGATCGTTTGCCCTTGGCGGCAGCAAGTTCGGAGACCGCAATCCAGGCCCCCAGGACTTGGCTGTACACAGTGCGGTAAATTTTATTCATGGTTGGCTCTATACAAAATGACTACGGTTGGCGACAAGAGATCAGGCAAGGATCAGGAAAAGGTTTATTTCCACTTGAAGCCGTAACCGGCGCTGAAACCTGTCGCACTACCGGTGGTGCTGGTGCCGGCGCCCCAGGCGCTTTGGCCATTCTTGCTGATCGCCTTGAACTGCAAGGCCAGCGCACCGTAACCCTGGTAAGAACCAAGACCGACGCCCACTCCTTTATCCCCCGCATCCAGGGTTGGCATCACCGCGCCCGACATGGCCATGCTCATGGCGATACCGGAGTACGCAATACGCTTGACGTCACCGAGCTGGTTCTGCACATCGCGCAGCTGGGATACGTTGACCGCATCGGTAGGATTGATCCCCGGCGCGACGTTAGTGATGCGGCGCTCGTTGCCGGCGGACCCGACCGACACCGTATTGTCCTGATCGGCCACCGAGTACGCGCCCAGGGCCACCGAACGGTTTGCCGTAGCCTGCGCGCCGGCGCCCATCGCCACCGCGTCATTGCCCGAGGCCAGCGAGTTCTGGCCAATCGCCACGGTCGGATCGCCGGTCGCCCGGGCGTTGTTGCCGATCGCCACCGAGCCGGCTTGTGAAGCCAGTGCGCGGAAGCCCACTGCGGTGGTGTTGGTGTCGGTTGCCTGCGCGTTGGAGCCGATCGCCGTTGCGCCATCCTTGGTCGCTTGCGCGCACAGGCCGGTGCCGGTGGCATCGACGCCATTGACGCTGCCGCAGGTGGCGGCGTTCACATTATTGATTGCCGTACCGCTGGTGCCACGGGTCCGCACCGTGCCGTCGCTATTGGCGCCGCCTATGGTGGTGGCGCCTATCGTTGCGCCATTGGCAGTGGCGGCATTGCTGCCATCGACCAGGGGTTTCAGCGCCGTCGACAGGGAATTCGTGCCATTGGTGATGTTGTTCAAGCCCGTGGAGAGCGATGTCACCGTGCTCAAGCCGGTCGACAAGGACGAAATGCCAGTCGACAAGGAAGCAATCCCGCTCGAGGTCGAAGTCGACAGCGAACTGACATTACTGTTGGTGGTGGACAAGCCGGTCGACAGCGAACCCAGGTTCGAGGTCGTGCTGGAGAGGCCGGTCGACAGCGAATTGATGCTGCTGGTGTTGGTCGACAGGCCGCTCGAGGTCGAGGTCGACAGCGAACTGACGTTGCTGTTGGTAGTGCTCAGGCCGGTCGACAGCGAGCCGAGGCCGGCCGAGGTCGAGGTCGACAGCGAGTTCAACTGGCTGACGTTGACCGCATCGAAGTTTTCCGTACCGGCAGCGACGTTGATGATCTGCCGTTCCTTGCCCACCGAACCGACCGACACGACGTTAGAGCGATCTGTACCAAGGACTGACTGATTGATCGAATTGGCGCCGATCGCCACCGAATTCGAACCGGTGCTGACCTGCGCGTCGTCCGAGCCATCCAGCTTGCCGTCCGCCTTGAAATAATTGGCGACGCCCGATTTCTGCAGGTTGGAGACACCGGTCGACAGCGAGCTCACATTGCTGTTGACGGTGCTCAGGCCAGTCGAAGTCGAAGTCGACAACGAATTGACGTTGCTGTTGGTGGTGCTCAGGCCGGTCGAGGTCGAGGTCGACAGCGAACTGATGCCGGTCGACGTCGAAGTCGATAAAGAGTCGACGTTGCTGTTGACTGTGCTCAGGCCGGTCGAAGTCGAAGTCGACAGCGACGTCACGTTGCTATTGGTGGTGCTCAGGCCGGTCGAAGTCGAAGTCGACAGCGACGTCACGTTGCTATTGGTGGTGCTCAGGCCGGTCGAGGCTGATGTCGACAACGAGGCGATGCCGGTCGACGTCGAGGTCGACAGGGAATCCACATTGCTATTCACCGTGCTCAGGCCGGTCGAAGTCGAAGTCGACAACGATGTGACGTTGCTGTTGGTGGTGCTGAGGCCGGTCGAGGTTGATGTCGACAGCGAGGTCACGCTGCTGTTGGTAGTGCTCAGGCCGGACGAAGTCGAAGTCGACAGCGAGCTGATGCCGGTCGACGTCGAGGTCGACAGGGAGTCCACATTGCTGTTGGTGGTGCTCAGGCCAGTCGAGGTGGAAGTCGACAGCGAAGAAACATTGCTGTTGGTGGTGCTCAGGCCGGTCGAAGTAGAGGTAGACAGTGAAGTTACGCTGCTATTGGTCGTGCTCAGGCCGGTCGAAGTTGAAGTCGACAGCGAGGCGATGCCGGTGGATGTCGAGGTCGACAGCGATGCGACGTTGCTGTTGGTGGTGCTCAAGCCGGTCGAAGTGGAAGTCGACAGCGACGTGACATTGCTGTTGGTGGTGCTCAGGCCAGTCGAGGTCGAGGTCGACAGCGACGAGACATTGCTGTTGGTCGTGCTCAAGCCGGTCGAAGTCGAGGTCGACAGCGAGGCGATGCCGGTCGAGGTCGAGGTCGACAGCGAGGAGACATTGCTGTTGGTCGTGCTCAAGCCAGTCGAAGTGGAAGTCGACAGCGACGAGACATTGCTGTTAGTCGTGCTCAAACCTGTGGAGGTCGAAGTCGACAGCGAAGCCACACTGCTGTTGGTGGTGCTCAAGCCGGTCGAAGTCGAAGTCGACAACGAGCTGATGCCGGTCGAAGTCGAGGTCGACAGGGAATCCACGTTGCTGTTGACTGTGCTCAGGCCGGTCGAAGTCGAGGTCGACAGCGATGAAACATTGCTGTTGGTGGTGCTGAGGCCGGTCGAGGTCGACGTCGACAACGAAGTTACGCTGCTGTTGGTGGTACTCAGGCCAGTCGAGGTCGAGGTCGACAACGAGCTGATGCCGGTCGAAGTCGAGGTCGACAGGGAATCCACATTGCTGTTCACCGTGCTCAGGCCGGTTGAAGTCGAAGTCGACAACGATGCGACATTGCTGTTGGTGGTGCTCAGGCCAGTCGAGGTCGATGTCGACAGCGAAGTCACGCTGCTGTTGGTGGTGCTCAGGCCGGTCGAGGTGGAGGTCGACAAGGAGCTGATGCCGGTCGACGTCGAGGTCGACAGGGAGTCCACATTGCTGTTGACCGTGCTCAGGCCGGTTGAAGTCGAGGTCGACAGCGATGTGACGTTGCTGTTGGTAGTGCTCAGGCCGGTTGAAGTCGAGGTCGACAACGATGTGACGTTGCTGTTGGTGGTGCTCAGGCCGGTTGAAGTCGAGGTCGACAACGAGGCGATGCCGGTGGATGTCGAAGTCGACAGCGAGGCGACATTGCTGTTGGTGGTGCTCAAGCCGGTCGAAGTCGAGGTCGACAGCGATGTGACGTTGCTGTTGGTGGTGCTCAGGCCAGTCGAGGTCGAGGTCGACAGCGACGAGACATTGCTGTTGGTCGTGCTCAGGCCGGTCGAAGTCGAGGTCGACAGCGAAGCGATGCCGGTCGAGGTGGATGTCGACAGCGACGAAACGTTGCTGTTGGTCGTGCTCAAGCCAGTCGAAGTGGAAGTCGACAGCGACGAGACATTGCTGTTGGTCGTGCTCAAACCTGTGGAGGTAGAAGTCGACAGCGAAGCCACACTGCTGTTGGTGGTGCTCAAGCCGGTCGAAGTCGAGGTCGACAGCGAGCTGATGCCGGTAGATGTCGATGTCGACAGCGATGTCACGTTACTGTTGGTGGTGCTCAGGCCGGTCGAGGTCGACGTCGACAGCGATGTCACATTGCTGTTGGTGGTGCTCAGGCCGGTCGAGGTCGACGTCGACAGCGACGAAACACTGCTGTTGGTGGTGCTCAGGCCGGTCGAGGTGGAAGTCGACAGGGAGCTGATGCCGGTCGAAGTCGAAGTCGACAGCGAGGCCACATTGCTGTTGGCGGTGCTCAGGCCGCTTGATGTCGTGGTCGACAGGGAATTGAGCTGGCTGACATTGACCGCATCGGTATCTGCCGTACCCGCTGCCAGGTTGGTAATCTTCTGGCCGCTGTTGTCGATGCCATGGGTGGTCGTGGCGCCGGTGACGGTCAGTCCGCCCGTCGTGATGCCGGTCGACAGCGATGCCACCGTTGCGCTCAAGCCTGTAGACAGCGATGTCACACCGCTTTGTGCTGTGCTGATGCCGGTCGAGGTTGAGGTCGACAGCGAAGTTACATTGCTGTTTGTGGTGCTCAAGCCGGTCGAAACTGAAGTCGACAGCGAGCTCACATTGCTGTTGCTAGTGCTCAAGCCGGTCGAAGTCGACGTCGACAGCGAAGCGATTCCCGTCGAGGTCGATGTCGACAGCGAGCTTACGTTGCTGTTGGTGGTGCTCAGTCCGGTCGAAGCCGAGGTCGACAGCGAAGCGATTCCGGTTGAGGTCGATGTCGACAGCGAGCTTACATTGCTGTTGGTCGTGCTCAGGCCAGTCGAAGCCGAGGTCGACAGCGAAACAATGCCGGTCGAAGCCGAAGTCGACAGCGATGTCACGTTGCTGTTGGTGGTGCTCAGGCCAGTCGAGGTCGAAGTCGACAGCGAAACAATGCCGGTCGAAGCCGAAGTCGACAGCGATGTCACGTTGCTGTTGGTGGTGCTCAGGCCGGTCGAGGCCGAAGTCGACAGCGAGACAATGCCAGTCGAAGCCGAAGTCGACAGCGAAGTTACATTGCTGTTGGTGGTGCTCAGGCCAGTCGAAGTGGAAGTCGACAGCGAAGCAATGCCGGTCGAAGCCGAAGTCGACAGCGAAGTCACGTTGCTGTTGGTGGTGCTCAAGCCAGTCGAGGTAGATGTCGACAGCGAAGCGATGCCGGTCGAAGCCGAAGTCGACAGCGAAGTCACGTTGCTATTGGTGGTGCTCAAGCCAGTCGAAGCCGAAGTCGACAGCGAAACAATGCCGGTCGAAGCCGAGGTCGACAACGAAGTCACGTTGCTATTGGTGGTGCTCAGGCCAGTCGAGGTCGAGGTCGACAGCGAAGCAATGCCGGTCGAAGCCGAGGTCGACAAGGAGGCAACGCTGCTGTTGGTGGTGCTCAGGCCGGTCGAGGTCGAAGTCGACAGCGAAGCAATGCCGGTCGAAGTCGAGGTCGACAGCGAGGTCACGTTGCTGTTGGTGGTGCTCAGGCCGGTCGAAGTTGAAGTCGACAGCGAAGCAATGCCGGTCGAAGTCGAAGTCGACAGCGATGTCACGTTGCTGTTGGCGGTGCTCAGGCCGGTCGAACTGGAGGTCGACAGCGACGATACGCTGCTGTTAGCGGTGCTCAAGCCGGTGGAGGTGGAGGTCGACAGGGAACTGATGCCAGTCGACAGGCTGCTCGCGCCGGTACTCAATTGCGCCACGGTCACTGCATCCTGTTGTGCCGAACCGTCCGCGACATTGGTGATGCGTCGGCGTGCAGTTGCGGAACCAACCGAGACTTCAGACAGCGGAGCGGCCGTGCCTGTCAGGAAACCGGTGCCGGTAGGCGCCGCTGCGCCGGTGACCGAACCGGCGCCAATCGCCACGCTATTGGCGTATGACGCATTGGCGCCAAGCCCCAGCGCCACGCCCCCAGTCGCTGTACTTGCCACAAACGATTGGCCGCCAATGGCGATTCCGTCCGCCGCCAGTGCTTGCGCGCCCTTGGTTGCGTTGCCGCCGATCGCTACGGAGCCGGCCCCTTTAGACAGGGTGGAACTAGCTATAGTCGGCGCGGTGGTGCTGCCACCCGAACCGATGGCGACGGAATTGGTTTGCGTTGCCTGGCTCAGCATGCCGACCGCCACGCTGCTGTTTCCCGAAGCATTCGCTTGCACGCCGACCGCCGTCGCTTGCGTGCCAGCGATGCTCATGAAGCCGTTTGCGGTGCCGTAATTTCCCGTCACCTGCGTGCCCGAACCAAACAGCGTCACGCCAGTCAAGAGATTACCGTTGGCGCCGCAACCTGCAACCGTCGAATAGAAACCGCTGCCATCGGTAAAAGTACCGGTGGTACTTGTGCCGTCCACGCCGGTAAAGGCAAGCCCTATATTGGTATTACAGCCAACCGGGGTAATGGTGGAGGCATAACCTGACAAGGGCAACGCCAGTGCCAGTGCCAGGACCGACGTCTTTAAGGGGAAGTCTCCGCTCAGCAGATATCTCCAGCCGGCGTCCCCTGCCGAAACAGGCGCGCTCGCGGAACGGCTCGAACCTGTTTGTTTACCCTTTGCGGCGACCAGTTCCGAAACGGCAACCCAGGTACCCAGGATTTGGCTGTAGACGGTGCGGTAAATTTTATTCATGGTTGGCTCGATGCAAAAGTAGGTGCGAAAAATAGATGCGAAAGTAGGCGCGGCTTACGGCAAGAGATCAGCTTGATCACGCAGGAAAAAGGGAAAAACTAGGCGGCGAACAGATAGCGGACGGCGGACAACAAGCGTTCCGCAGTGCCGGCGGAAAACATCATGCTCAGGGGGAACAGCAAAGCCAGGCCAAGGGCTGGCGCAGCGTTAAAAGTCGCACTTGCGGACGGTAATGGTGTGGTGCTGGGCACCCGACGTAATTTGTTCATTTTTCCCTCCCAGGAAATTCAGCGTTGTTATTACCGCAAGGAACTCTTTAATCACATCAAGGTGGCGGAGGCGAAGTGATCGGCGTCACGTTCGTCTCAACTGCCGGTATCAAGAGCCCAGACAATTCAGAAGACAGCCGAAATTTATCACCGCATCTCGTTCCATTTTTCGCAACTTAACAATCTTTGACACCGTGTAACATTGGTTCACACTTTCTTTTCCCTATGGCAACTTTGTGTCTCACGGATGCCACTAAATCACTCATTTTCAACATGGTATTTTGACAATACCATCAAAAACAAATGTCAAATCTTCGCCCGAGCACCTGGCCGACAAAATCGCAAGGCGACAAAAAACCCGCAATAACTTGGCGTCATTGCGGGTTTTTCGGTGCTGCTTTCTTGTTACATACTGGGCCGGGCGATCCGGCCGCCATCGAGGCAGGTCACCAGAGCTTGAAGTCGACTCCGGCCGATACACCCCAGACACTGCCGGTGGTGCTCACGCCGACGCCCCAGGTATTGTTGCCGCTGCTGGTTTTTGCCCTGAATTGCAAAGCAAGCGCGCCATAACCCTGGTAAGAGCCGATACCTACCCCCATCCGCCCTTCGCCGCGCTCCAGCGCCGTGGTCACGGCACCCGCCATCGCCATGCTCATGGCGACGCCTGAATAAGCGATCCGCTGCACGGTGCCAATCTGGTTTTGCACGCTATGGAGCTGCGACACATTCACCGCATCGGTCGGATTGACCCCTGGAGCCACATTGGTGATGCGGCGCTCGTTGCCGGCGGAACCGACCGATACCGTATTGGCCTGGTCCGCCACCGAGTACGCGCCTAGCGCTACGGAGTTGTTCGCCGTAGCCTGCGATTCGGCGCCCATCGCTACCGAATTGTTACCGGAAGCCAATGCGTTGTTGCCGATTGCCACCGTCGGATCGCCGGTCGCCCGGGCGTTGTAGCCGATCGCCACCGAGCCGGCCTGCGAAGCCAGGGCACGGAAGCCGACCGCCGTGGTATTGGTGTCGGTTGCCTGCGCATTTGAACCGATCGCTGTCGCGCCATCCTTGGTAGCTTGCGCGCACAGGCCGGTGCCGGTGGCATCCACGCCACTGACGCTGCCGCAGGTGGCGGCGTTGACATTGTTGACTGCCGTACCGCTGGTGCCGCGGGTCTGCACCGAACCGTTGCTGTTGGCGCCGCCGATAGTCGTCGCCCCAATCGTCGAGCCGTTGGCGCTGGCAGCGTTGGCGCCGTCCACCAACGGCTTGAGCGACGTCGACAGGGAAGTTGCGCCATTGGCGATGTTGTTCAGGCCGGTGGAGAGCGACGTCACCGTGCTCAAGCCGGTCGACAAGGAGGATATGCCAGTAGACAGGGAAGAAATCCCGCTCGAAGTCGAGGTCGACAGCGAACTTACATTGCTGTTCGTGTTGGACAGGCCGGTCGACAGCGAATTGACGTTCGAGGTGCTGCTCGACAGCCCTGTGGACAATGAATTGATGCTGCTGGTGTTGGTCGACAGGCCGGCAGAAGTCGAGGTCGACAGCGAGTTGACGTTGCTATTCGTTGTGCTCAGGCCGGTGGACAGCGAGCCGAGGCCGGCCGAAGTCGACGTCGACAGCGAGTTCAGCTGGCTGAGATTGACGGCATCGGTATTTTGCGTACCGGCTGCCACGTTGATGATCTGCCGTTCCTTGCCCGCCGAACCGACTGACACCACATTGATGCGATCCGTGCCAAGGACTGATTGATTGATCGAATTGGCGCCGATCGCCACCGAATTCGAACCGGCGCTCACCTGGGCGTTATCCGAACCATCCAGCTTGCCGTCCGCCTTGAAGTAGTTGGCGACACCCGAGTTTTGCAGGCTGGTCGACAACGACGTGACGTTGCTATTGGTGCTGCTCAAGCCCGTGGACAAAGAGCCCACATTGCTGATGGTAGTGCTCAATCCGGTCGACAGAGATCCGATGTTGCTTGTGGTGGCGCTCAGGCCGGTGGACAGTGAAGCGACGCCGGTCGAAGTCGAGGTCGATAGCGACGAGACATTGCTGTTGGTTGTACTCAGGCCAGTAGACAACGAAGCGACGCCAGTCGATGTCGAAGTCGACAACGAGGAGACATTGCTGTTCGTGGTGCTCAAGCCGGTCGAAGTTGACGTCGACAGCGAGGCGATACCGGTGGATGTCGAGGTCGACAGTGACGAGACATTACTGTTGGTTGTGCTCAGACCTGTCGACAATGAAGCAACGCCCGTCGACGTCGAGGTCGACAGCGACGACACATTACTGTTGGTCGTACTCAGACCTGTGGACAGCGACGCGACGCCCGTTGATGTTGAAGTCGATAACGATGCAATGCCAGTCGATGTCGATGTCGACAGCGATGTTACGTTGCTATTAGTTGTGCTCAGGCCGGTGGACAGCGAAGCAACGCCCGTCGACGTCGAGGTCGACAGCGACGAGACATTGCTGTTGGTTGTGCTTAGGCCGGTAGACAGCGAAGCAACACCGGTCGAAGTCGACGTCGACAACGATGAGACATTGCTGTTGGTTGTACTCAGGCCGCTGGACAGTGAAGCCACACCAGTTGATGTTGAGGTCGACAGTGACGAGACATTGCTGTTGGTTGTGCTCAGGCCGGTGGACAGCGAAGCGACGCCCGTTGATGTAGAGGTCGACAACGACGAGACATTGCTGTTGGTTGTACTCAAACCGGTGGACAGCGAAGCGACACCAGTCGACGTCGACGTCGACAACGACGACACGTTGCTGTTGGTTGTGCTCAGGCCGGTGGACAACGAAGCGACGCCGGTTGATGTCGAAGTCGACAACGAAGAGACATTGCTGTTCGTGGTACTCAAGCCGGTCGAGGTAGATGTCGACAGCGAGGCGATACCGGTTGATGTCGAGGTCGACAGCGACGACACATTGCTGTTGGTTGTACTCAAGCCAGTGGACAACGAAGCGACGCCAGTCGATGTCGAAGTCGACAACGAAGAGACGTTACTGTTAGTCGTGCTCAAGCCAGTCGAGGTAGATGTCGACAGCGAGGCGATACCGGTGGATGTCGAGGTCGACAGAGACGTTACGTTGCTGTTGGTTGTACTCAAGCCAGTAGACAACGAAGCGACGCCGGTCGAAGTCGAGGTCGATAGCGACGAGACATTGCTGTTGGTTGTACTCAGGCCAGTGGACAACGAAGCAACGCCAGTCGATGTCGAAGTCGACAACGATGAGACATTGCTGTTCGTGGTGCTCAAGCCGGTCGAAGTGGAAGTCGACAGCGAGGCGATGCCTGTGGACGTCGAGGTCGACAGCGACGACACGTTGCTGTTGGTTGTGCTCAAACCGGTAGACAATGAAGCAACGCCGGTTGATGTCGAAGTCGACAACGACGAGACATTGCTGTTCGTGGTACTCAAGCCGGTCGAGGTAGATGTCGACAGCGAGGCGATACCGGTAGATGTCGAGGTCGACAGAGACGTTACGTTGCTGTTGGTTGTACTCAGGCCAGTGGACAACGAAGCGACGCCAGTCGATGTCGAAGTCGACAACGAAGAGACGTTACTGTTAGTCGTGCTCAGGCCGGTCGAGGTAGATGTCGACAGCGAGGCGATACCGGTTGATGCCGAGGTCGACAGCGACGAGACATTGCTGTTGGTTGTACTCAGGCCAGTGGACAACGAAGCAACACCCGTTGATGTCGAAGTCGACAGCGACGAGACATTACTGTTCGTGGTGCTCAAGCCAGTCGAGGTAGATGTCGACAGCGAGGCGATACCGGTGGATGTCGAGGTCGACAGAGACGTTACGTTGCTGTTGGTTGTACTCAGGCCGGTGGACAGTGAAGCCACACCAGTTGATGTTGAGGTCGACAGTGACGAGACATTACTGTTGGTTGTACTCAAACCGGTCGACAACGAAGCGACGCCCGTTGATGTCGAGGTCGACAATGACGAGACATTACTGTTGGTTGTGCTCAGGCCGGTGGACAGCGAAGCGACTCCCGTCGATGTCGACGTCGACAGCGATGTCACGTTGCTATTAGTTGTGCTCAAGCCGGTGGACAGTGAAGACACACCCGTCGACGTCGAAGTCGACAGTGACGACACATTACTGTTGGTTGTACTCAGACCGGTGGACAGCGAAGCAACGCCCGTCGACGTCGAGGTCGACAGCGACGAGACATTGCTGTTGGTCGTGCTTAGGCCGGTAGACAGCGAAGCAACACCGGTCGAAGTCGACGTCGACAGCGAGGACACGTTGCTATTAGTTGTGCTCAAGCCGGTGGACAGTGAAGACACACCCGTCGACGTCGAGGTCGACAACGACGACACATTACTGTTGGTTGTACTCAAACCGGTCGACAACGAAGCGACGCCGGTTGATGTAGAGGTCGACAGCGAGGACACATTGCTATTCGTTGTACTCAAACCAGTGGACAGTGAAGCAACACCCGTCGACGTCGAGGTCGACAGCGACGAGACATTACTGTTGGTTGTACTCAGGCCGGTGGACAGCGAAGCAACGCCCGTCGACGTCGAGGTCGACAACGACGAAACATTGCTGTTGGTTGTACTCAGGCCGGTAGACAGCGAAGCAACACCGGTCGAAGTCGACGTCGACAACGACGACACATTACTGTTGGTCGTACTCAGACCTGTGGACAGCGACGCGACGCCCGTTGATGTTGAAGTCGATAACGATGCAATGCCAGTCGATGTCGATGTCGACAGCGATGTTACGTTGCTATTAGTTGTGCTCAGGCCGGTGGACAGCGAAGCAACACCCGTCGACGTCGAGGTCGACAGCGACGAGACATTGCTGTTGGTTGTGCTTAGGCCGGTAGACAGCGAAGCAACACCGGTCGAAGTCGACGTCGACAGCGAGGACACGTTGCTATTAGTTGTGCTCAAGCCGGTGGACAATGAAGACACACCCGTCGACGTCGAGGTCGACAACGACGACACATTACTGTTGGTTGTACTCAAACCGGTGGACAGCGAAGCGACACCAGTCGACGTCGACGTCGACAACGACGACACGTTGCTGTTGGTTGTGCTCAGGCCGGTGGACAACGAAGCGACGCCGGTTGATGTCGAAGTCGACAACGATGACACGTTGCTGTTGGTTGTGCTCAAACCGGTAGACAATGAAGCAACGCCGGTTGATGTCGAGGTCGACAGCGACGAGACATTACTGTTCGTGGTGCTCAGGCCAGTAGACAACGAAGCGGCGCCAGTCGATGTCGAAGTCGACAACGAAGAGACGTTACTGTTAGTCGTGCTCAGACCGGTCGAGGTAGATGTCGACAGCGAGGCGATACCGGTAGATGTCGAGGTCGACAGAGACGTTACGTTGCTGTTGGTTGTACTCAGGCCAGTAGACAACGAAGCGACGCCAGTCGATGTCGAAGTCGATAACGATGAGACATTACTGTTCGTGGTACTCAGGCCGGTCGAGGTTGATGTCGACAGCGAAGCTATACCGGTAGATGTCGAGGTCGACAACGACGAGACATTGCTGTTGGTTGTACTCAAGCCAGTGGACAACGAAGCGACGCCAGTCGATGTCGAAGTCGACAACGAAGAGACGTTACTGTTAGTCGTGCTCAAGCCAGTCGAGGTAGATGTCGACAGCGAGGCGATACCGGTGGATGTCGAGGTCGACAGAGACGTTACGTTGCTGTTGGTTGTACTCAGGCCAGTGGACAGCGAAGCGACGCCAGTTGATGTCGAAGTCGACAGCGAAGAGACGTTACTGTTGGTGGTGCTCAAGCCGGTCGAAGTTGATGTCGACAGCGATGCGATGCCCGTGGACGTCGAGGTCGATAGCGACGAGACATTGCTGTTGGTTGTACTCAGGCCAGTGGACAACGAAGCAACGCCCGTTGATGCCGAAGTCGACAACGAGGAGACATTGCTGTTCGTGGTGCTCAGGCCAGTCGAGGTAGATGTCGACAGCGATGCGATGCCCGTGGACGTCGAGGTCGACAGCGACGACACATTGCTGTTGGTTGTACTCAGGCCAGTAGACAACGAAGCAACGCCAGTTGATGTCGAAGTCGACAGCGAAGAGACGTTACTGTTCGTGGTACTCAAGCCGGTCGAAGTTGACGTCGACAGCGAGGCGATGCCCGTGGACGTCGAAGTCGATAATGACGAGACATTACTATTCGTGGTGCTTAGGCCGGTCGAGGTTGAGGTCGACAGCGAAGTTACGTTGCTGTTAGTGGTACTCAGACCAGTAGACAACGAAGCAACGCCAGTCGATGTCGAAGTCGATAACGATGAGACATTACTGTTCGTGGCGCTCAGGCCGGTCGAGGTTGATGTCGACAGCGAAGCTATACCGGTAGATGTCGAGGTCGACAACGACGAGACATTGCTGTTGGTTGTACTCAGGCCAGTGGACAACGAAGCAACGCCAGTCGATGTCGAAGTCGACAACGAAGAGACGTTACTATTAGTCGTGCTCAGACCGGTCGAGGTAGATGTCGACAGCGACGACACATTACTGTTCGTGGTACTCAGGCCAGTCGAGGTTGAAGTCGACAGCGACGATACATTGCTGTTGGTTGTGCTCAGTCCAGTAGACAACGAAGCGACGCCCGTTGATGTCGAAGTCGACAGCGAAGAGACATTACTGTTAGTCGTGCTCAGACCAGTCGAGGTAGATGTCGACAGCGAGATGATACCGGTCGATGTCGAGGTCGACAGCGACGACACATTGCTGTTGGTTGTACTCAGGCCAGTGGACAACGAAGCAACGCCCGTCGATGTCGAAGTCGACAGCGACGAGACATTGCTGTTATTCGTGCTCAGGCCAGTCGAGGTAGATGTCGACAGCGAGGCGATACCGGTGGATGTCGAGGTCGACAGAGACGTTACGTTGCTGTTGGTTGTACTCAGACCGGTCGACAGCGATACGATGCCAGTGGACGTCGAGGTCGATAGCGACGAGACATTGCTGTTCGTGGTGCTCAGGCCGGTCGAGGTTGATGTCGACAGCGAAGCGATACCGGTAGATGTCGAGGTCGACAACGATGAGACATTACTGTTCGTGGTGCTCAGGCCAGTGGACAACGAAGCAACGCCAGTCGATGTCGATGTCGACAGCGAAGAGACGTTACTGTTAGTCGTGCTCAGGCCGGTCGAAGTTGACGTCGACAGCGAAGCGATACCGGTAGATGTCGAGGTCGACAGAGACCTTACGTTGCTGTTGGTTGTACTCAGCCCAGTGGACAACGAGGCGACGCCAGTTGATGTCGAAGTCGACAACGAGGAGACATTGCTGTTCGTGGTGCTCAGGCCGGTCGAGGTTGAAGTCGACAGCGAAGCGATACCGGTTGATGTCGAGGTCGACAACGACGAGACATTGCTGTTCGTGGTGCTCAGGCCGGTCGAGGTTGATGTCGACAGCGAAGCTATACCGGTAGATGTCGAGGTCGACAACGATGAGACATTACTGTTCGTGGTGCTCAGGCCAGTGGACAACGAAGCGACGCCAGTCGATGTCGAAGTCGACAGCGAAGAGACGTTACTGTTAGTCGTGCTCAGGCCGGTCGAGGTTGATGTCGACAGCGAAGCGATACCGGTTGATGTCGAGGTCGACAACGACGAGACATTGCTGTTGGTTGTACTCAAGCCAGTAGACAACGAAGCGACGCCGGTCGAAGTCGAGGTCGACAACGATGAGACATTACTGTTCGTGGTGCTCAAGCCAGTGGACAACGAAGCAACGCCCGTTGATGTCGAAGTCGACAACGACGAGACATTACTGTTTGTGGTGCTCAAGCCGGTGGACAACGAAGCAACGCCAGTTGATGTCGAAGTCGACAGCGAAGAGACGTTACTGTTAGTCGTGCTCAGGCCGGTCGAGGTAGATGTTGACAGCGAAGCGATACCGGTTGATGTCGAGGTCGACAGCGACGACACATTGCTGTTGGTTGTACTCAGGCCAGTGGACAGCGAAGCGACGCCTGTCGATGTCGAAGTCGACAGCGAAGAGACGTTACTGTTCGTAGTGCTCAGGCCAGTCGAGGTTGATGTCGACAACGATGAGACATTGCTGTTCGTGGTGCTCAGGCCAGTGGACAGCGAAGTGACTCCGGTTGATGTCGAGGTCGACAGCGACGACACGTTGCTGTTGGTTGTACTCAGGCCAGTGGACAACGAAGCGACGCCTGTTGATGTCGAGGTCGACAACGATGAGACATTACTGTTCGTGGTACTCAGGCCAGCGGACAACGAAGCGACGCCCGTTGATGTCGAAGTCGACAGCGACGAGACATTGCTGTTGGTTGTACTCAGGCCAGCAGACAACGAAGCGACGCCAGTCGATGTCGAAGTCGACAACGATGAGACATTGCTGTTCGTGGTGCTCAAGCCGGTCGAAGTTGACGTCGACAGCGATGCGATGCCCGTGGACGTCGAGGTCGACAACGATGAGACATTGCTGTTCGTGGTGCTCAGGCCGGTCGAGGTTGAAGTCGACAGCGAAATTACGTTGTTGTTCGTGGTGCTCAAGCCAGTGGACAACGAAGCGACGCCAGTTGATGCAGAAGTCGACAGCGAAGCGATGCCGGTAGATGTCGAGGTCGACAGCGACGCCACATTGCTGTTGGTTGTACTCAGACCAGTGGAAGTCGATGTGGAGAGCGACGAGACATTACTGTTTGTGGTGCTCAGGCCGGTCGAGGTGGACGTCGACAGCGAATTCAGCTGGCTGACATTCACGGCGTCAGTGATGGCCGTACCTGCCGCCAGGTTAGTAATCTTCTGGCCACTATTGTCTATGCCATGGGTGGTCGTTGCGCCGGTAACAGTAAGCCCGGCGGTCGTGATGCCGGTCGACAGCGAAGCGACCGTTGTGCTCAAGCCTGTGGACAAGGATGTCACGCCACTCTGCGCCGTGCTGATGCCGGTCGACGTCGAGGTAGACAGCGAAGAGATGCCGGTAGACGTTGATGTCGACAACGACGCCACATTGCTGTTGGTCGTGCTCAGACCAGTCGATGTGGAAGTCGACAACGATGTCACACTGCTTTTGGTTGTACTCAGACCTGTGGAGGTTGAAGTCGACAACGACGAGACATTGCTGTTGGTGGTGCTCAGGCCGGTTGAGGCCGAGGTTGACAACGAATTAATGCCAGTAGACGCCGAAGTCGATAGCGATGAGACATTACTGTTAGTGGTGCTCAAGCCGGTCGAGGTAGAGGTCGATAGCGAAGTCATGCCGCTGTTAGTCGTACTCAACCCTGTTGATGTCGAGGTGGACAGTGAAGCAATCCCGGTCGAAGCCGATGTCGACAGCGAAGTCACGCTGCTGCTGGCCGTGCTCAGACCTGTGGAGGTCGACGTCGATAGCGATGAAACATTGCTGTTGGCGGTGCTCAGGCCTGTCGATGTCGATGTCGACAACGATGAGACATTACTGTTTGTGGTGCTCAAGCCGGTCGAGGTGGAGGTCGATAGCGAAGTCACGCCGCTGTTAGTCGTACTCAATCCTGTTGACGTCGAGGTGGACAGTGAAGCAATCCCGGTCGAAGCCGATGTCGACAGCGATGCCACGCTGCTGCTGGCGGTGCTCAGACCTGTGGAGGTCGACGTCGATAGCGATGAAACATTGTTGTTGACAGTGCTCAGGCCTGTCGAGGCCGAGGTCGATAGCGAAGTCACGTTGCTGTTAGTTGTGCTCAAACCAGTCGAGGTAGAAGTCGACAACGAGGCGATGCCGGTAGATGTCGACGTCGACAACGATGCCACATTGCTGCTTACGGTGCTCAAGCCGGTCGATGCCGATGTGGACAACGAAGTCACACTGCTTTTGGTCGTGCTCAAGCCGGTCGACAGGGAAACGGTAACCGTCGACAGCTGAGAAACGTTCACCGCGTCGTTTTGCCCGACACCAGCGGCAACACCTGTGATAGTGCGATTGCCGACATTGACTTCCCCCGCAGAAGTCTGCGCCGCGCTCAGGCCGTAGGCTGTGTAACCTGTTTGCGCACCTACCGTGGTAGCCGAATTATTACCCAGCGCCACGCTGTTGGCGTTATTTGCAGTCGCGCCCGTGCCAATGGCGATGCCATTGACGACCGTTGTAGTCGCACCATTGCCGAAGACCATGGAGTTGGTAGCTGCAGCGGAGGTGCTGGATGCCTGTCCGATTGCAATCGACTGGTCGCCATTGGCGGTTGCGCCCGCCACGGTACCGCCGTTGCCGCCGCCGATCGCGACCGATGACGCTCCGGTGGTTACAGCGTCATTTCCCAGAGAGAAAGAACCTTTTCCGCTGGCCTTGGCGCCAGAGCCGATCGCGGTCGAACTGCCGTCTACTGCAGTAGCGGAGGCGTTGTTGCCTATCGCAATATTGTAGCCGCCGCCGCCACTCGTGGTCGCGCCGCTGCCCAAGGCCACGTCGGAGGTATTGGAGGCATTGGCGTTGAAACCTATCGCGGTTGCGTTGGTGCCGTTGGCAGTCGCCCGCCCCGTCCCGGCTGAGGTGCCGGCGCCAATCGCAATGCCGGTAGTGCTGGCCGTACCGACAGTCGAGCTGCTGCCGACATAGCTTGCCTGCGCCGTTGGCGCATAACCCGCCGCGGCCGCGGCCATGACGATAGCCGCTGCTGCCGCCACCGTTGACTTGCTGCGCTTGCCGCGCGCCGCAGTATTTTCGGAGACGGCAACCCAGGCGCCGAGCGCTTCGCTGTAGACGGTACGGTAAACTTTATTCATGAAAGACTCGATTCAAGATGTGGTGAGGCTTGCGACATGGGATCGGACCGATCGCGCAAGCGAGATCACATGGGAAAAATTGGGAAATAATTGAGAAGAGCTGTGGAAATGCCGGCGCGGCGTCATTTCGCTGCGGTCTCTGCCGGGCCGTACTGGTAGCCGACCGGCACCCAGCGCTGGTTCTGCCAGACCAGAGCAACCTTTTCCCAGGCACGCGCCTTGGCATAACCGGATACAAAGGTGACGCTGGAAAATTCGCCGCGAGGCAGGCTGGGGTGATCGATCTGGTGCTCCATCGCCTGCCAGACGCGCTTGTCGGGTGCCGCGCCATACTGGTTGTGCATGGTGCCGATGTAAGCGACCCAGGCGGTGCGGTCGGACTGTTCTTTCATCAAGGCGGCGCTTTGTTCCCACATCTGCCCGGCCTGGCCGGCATCGGCCAAAGCCAGCCATTGCTTGGCTGCATCAATCGCGGCGTCGGCGGATTGCGCCATTGCGGCCCCCGACAACAGCATGCCTGCAGCAAATAACGCGAGCAGCTTCGCCTGCCTCAGTGACCAGCGGAACATGCTGCCCAGGATCCCGGCGTTATCGGACATGGTTGTAATCGATATCATTTGATGCAATTTACTCATCTTTTCACCTTGAAAATCTGACGTTCTATGACCAAAAAGAACTCGGCTTCATCGCATCAAAGACAGGAGGTTCAAGTGACTTGGGCACTTGCCTCGACCTCGATTGAAAAATCTGGAGCTCAGGCATTTTGCCGGGCAGGCGGAATCCAGCCCCGCAACTTCCCTTATTTAAAATTAACAATATTGGACTTTATGTAACATTCTTTGATGTTCTAAGTTCTTCTTGCCCGCCGTTTGATCGCATCAAAAACAGTCAACCCAAACTTGCATCCGGCCAGCCCTGCCGAGACTCCTGGCAGAAAAATGGAGGCATTGGAATTTGCGTAGTACCGATTTATGTCAAGACGATCAACACTTCATCCATTGCTGCAAAATGAACATCAATAAATGTCCAAATTCATAATTTATTGCAGGTGCCAAATGTTAATTTCAATTAACATTTATGTCATCAAAATAAGTTCCCTAAAGTCGCCAATAAACAACGAATAAATTTGTATATGACGATGGATTTTTCCGGAAAAATCTCGATTTTCTTTGGTTTTTCCCACTATTTTTTCCTAAAACATTCTCTAAGTGCTTATAAATACTGGATTTTATTAGATATACGAATCTGAAATGTTCATAGTCATAAATTTCCAAAAACACAAAAGGAATAAATGAAAATAATTTGTTGCCGCGGAATAAAAACATGCTATATAGAAACAAAGTAACGCAATGTTTCCATTTGGAAATGATAAATAATGTTTCCTGATACCAAGAAATTGCAGTATGGGGAATTATCCGGTTGGAGATTGAAAGCGCGCTCCAGCGCAGCAGTTTTCCATCTGCAGGAAATGCTATTTTATCTAGCCGTAATTGCAATTTTATGCCCGGAGACAAGGAGAAGCGTTGAAGCTTGATCCACCATATGGCGCAGATGAAATGGCGAGACTGCGTTAGGCGCAGGACTAATTAAAGATTTTTTATTGCGTCACTGCAAGATGCCGCTTCGTCAATGGAAATGTAAAGTCGGCTATTAGCTGGCGCATGATTACGCCTTGACCACGCAGCCGGCCAAGGCAATAAAAAACCCGCAACGACATGGTCATTGCGGGTTCATTGCAGAGTTGAAGCAGACTATCTGCTGTCGTCCTGTCGATCGTTTTCCGCGTCGGCCTCGGCTTCAGCCTGGCGCCGTGCGATTTCTTCCTGGTGGCGCGCCAGCAAGGCGGCGCGCGTTTGCGGCGTTTCCAGGCTGATGCGGCCTAGCGCGCCGGTACGATAATCCTGCAGCAAGGTATGCGCCGCCTTCTCCAGGTCAAGATCGCCGCCCTTCAGGCGGAAACCGCGCCGCACCGCCACGCCTTCGATCACGCTGACGCCGTCGATGCCTTCCGTTTTGATGCCGTAACGCGCAGCCAGCAAGGGCGCGTAGCGAATCAGCAGTTCATCGGCCAGGAATGTGGCGACCTCTTCTTCAATCAGGGCGTTGGTGCCTATGGCGTGGCTGGCGGCAAGCATCAGGCCGTCGCTCGGATGGGCGATCTTCGGCCACAGCATGCCGGGCGTATCGATCAGCACCATATTGTTGCCCAGGTACAGCCGCTGCTGCACCTTGGTCACGGCCGGCTCATCGCCTACCGCCGCCACACGGCGCTTGAGCAAGGCGTTCATCAATGTCGATTTGCCGACGTTGGGAATGCCCATGATCATCATGCGCAAGGGCTTCAGCGGCGTGCCGCGGTGCGGCGCCAGGGTCAGGCACAAACCCGGGATCTTGGCTACATCGGAAGGCTTCTTGCAGCTCAGCGCTACCGCGTGCACGTTTTTCTGGCTGTTGTAATAGGCAATCCAGGCCTGCGTCACGGCCGGATCGGCCAGGTCGCTCTTGTTCAGGATTTTCAGGCAGGGACGCTGGCGAAACACGCGCAGCTGCTCGATCATGGGATTGCAGCTGGCTTGCGGCAAACGGCCGTCGAGTACTTCGATCACGAGATCGACCTTCTCCATGGCTTCCGCCGCCTTCTTGCGGGCGGCGTTCATGTGGCCGGGGAACCATTGTATGGACATGCGTTGTCTTGTCTGGCTAAAATAAACCGCTATTGTACGGACTTATTCCGGTTCCACCTCAATCCCGAGGCCGCACATTACCTGGCGCAGGGCGCTAAACCGCGCGTGGCCCGGTGCTTTCGGCGCTTTTCCATGGCTTTGCGGCAACACGATTACTCGAGTTCGGCCAGCACTTTCAAATGCGCCACGGCGCTGCGGCCCAGCGCCGACAGGTTGTAGCCGCCCTCCAGGCAGCTGACGATGCGGCCCTCGGCATGCTCGGCGGCGACTTCCATGATTTGCCGGGTCAGCCAGGTATAGTCGGCCTCGACCAGGCCCATCTGCGCCATATCGTCCTCCCGGTGGGCGTCGAAGCCGGCTGAAACAAAGATCATCTGCGGCCGGTGCGCATTCAGCGCCGGCAGCCATTGCTCGGTCGCCAACTTGCGCACTACGCTGCCGTCGCTATAGGCCGGCACCGGGATGTTGACTGCATTGTCGCCTTCCGGCTCGGTGCCGCAATGGGGATAAAACGGGTGCTGGAAAAAACTGGCCATCAGCACGCGCGGATCGCGCGCAAAGATCTCTTCGGTGCCGTTGCCGTGATGGACGTCGAAATCGATAATCGCCACCCGCTCCAGTCCATGCGCTTCCAGCGCGTGGAGAGCGGCAAGCGCAATGTTATTGAACAGGCAAAAACCCATGGAATTGTGCGAGGTAGCGTGGTGCCCTGGCGGCCGCACCGCACAGAACGCGTTGCTGACCTCGCCCGCCATGACGGCGTCGGTTGCAGCCAGGGCCGCGCCGGCAGCACGCAGCGCTGCTTGCCAGCTATGTCCATTGACTGAGGTATCGGGATCCAGCGGATAGAGGCCTGCCTTGCCGGCCAAGGCCAGGCTGTGCTCGCGCACCATGGCAATCATTCCGGCACTGTGCGCGAGTGCAAGATCGCCTTCCCGCGCCAAGGGAGGACTGCGGTAATCCAGCAACTGGTCGATGCGGCTGGCAATCAGCTGGTCTTCGATCGCCTGCAACCTGGCCGGCGATTCCGGATGTCCGGGGCCCATGTCGTGCAGCTTGCAATCGGGGTGCGTATAGAAAGCAGTAGTCACTTGATCTCGCAGTCTTGCTGAAAAAGGGGACGAACCTCATCAGTGTACCCAAGAACCGCGTAGGGTGGGCACAACGTGCCCACGCGTTACCGTGATATCCGAAGTACAGGCTGCCCCGACACCAAAGTGGCGATCCGCGCAAAGTGGATTCACGCGTAGGCACACTGTGCCCCACCCTACCAAACTCCCAAATTGAAGGTCAACAGACCCCAAGCCCCGGATCGCATTAAAAAAAACCATCACATTTCCACAAAGGAACTAGGTGAATCGCAGGGAAGTTTGTATGATTCTCTCTCCGATTCCCTCCTCCATTACGCTGCCCCCACCAGACAAACCCATGTTCGCAAAAATCCACGCAGTCGCTCAGCAAGTCGGTCAGATCGTCGTCGGCAAGGATCACCAGGTCCGCCAGGCATTGGTATGTTTGCTGGCCGGCGGCCATCTCTTGATAGAGGACGTGCCCGGGGTCGGCAAGACCACCCTGGCGCATGCGCTGGCGATTTCCCTGGGGCTGCGCTTCAACCGGCTGCAGTTCACCAGCGACCTGCTGCCGGCGGACGTGGTGGGGATTTCGGTGTTCGACCGCGAGAAGAGCAGCTTTGTATTCCATCCGGGGCCGGTATTCACACAGGTGCTGCTGGCCGATGAGATCAACCGCGCCACGCCCAAGACCCAGTCGGCGCTGCTGGAAGCGATGGAGGAACGCCAGGTCACCGCGGAAGGCGTGACGCGCGACCTGCCGGAGCCGTTTTTTGTCATCGCCACCCAGAATCCGGCGCACCAGGTCGGCACTTTCGCCTTGCCGGAATCGCAGCTGGACCGTTTCCTGATGTGCCTGTCGCTGGGTTATCCCGATGCTGCCGCCGAGCGCGCGCTGCTGATGGGAGAGGACCGCCGCGTCTTGCTGAAATCGATTGCGCCGGTGATGCACGCGGCGGAACTGATCGAAGCCCGGCAGGCATTGAAGCAGATCCATACCTCGTCTTCCCTGGTCGACTACATACAGGCGCTGGCCCACGCTTCGCGCCAGAATGGCTTGTTCGCCGAGGGCCTGAGCCCGCGTGCCGCCATCGCATTGCTGCAGGCGGCGCGCGCCTGGGCCGCCATGGAAGGCCGCAATCACGTCATCCCGGAAGACGTGCAGGCAGTGCTGGTGCCGGTGACGGCGCATCGCCTGCGCCCGCTCAAGGCCCATGCCGGCAGCACCCTGGGCGCGCGCGACCTGGTATTGCAGCTGATGAAGTCGGTCGCGGTTTAAGGCGACGGCGGCCAAGGCCTTTATGCTGACCTCTATCCGCAAGCGATTCCGGGACTGGCTCGACCGCTCCTTGTTCCAGCTGCAGGACGGCAAGGCCGAAGCCGGAGAAGTGCTGCTGACCCAGCGCCGCGTATTCATCGTGCCGAGCCGTCCCGGTCTGGCGTTTGCCGTCATGCTGGTGCTGCTGTTTTTATGCTCGGTCAATTACAACCTGAGCCTCGGTTTTGGCCTGACTTTCCTGCTGGCGGCCTGCGCCGTCATCGACATGCACCTGACTTTCCGCAACCTGGCCTATCTGTACCTGACGCCAGGCAAGGCGGCTGCGGTATTTGCCGGCGAGGACGCGCTGTTCGAGCTGCACCTGACCAACCGCCGCAAGCACACCCGTTACGCGATCCTGCTCGGTTTCATCGGGCGCGGCCTGCCCGCCATAGAGCGCGCGATGGATGTCCCCGCCCACAGCACCAGCCACCTGACGCTGGCGCTGACCACCACCCGCCGCGGCTGGCAGGCCGCTCCCAGGATACGCTTGCGCACCCGCTTTCCGCTGGGCTTGCTGCGCGCATGGAGCTACTGGCAGCCGGATAGCCGGGCGCTGGTCTACCCGCAGCCGGAAGCCTCGGCATCGACGCCGCCGCTGCCGTTGGCGCCGATCGAGAGAAGCGACGGCAACGGCGCCGCCGGCCACCAGGATTTTGCCGGCGTGCGCACCTACCAGAGTGGCGATTCGCTCAAGCACCTGGCCTGGCGCCAGATCGCCCGGCTCGACACCGATCTCGACGCCAGGCTGATCACCAAGCAGTTCGAAGGCGGCGCGGTCAGCGACCTGGCGATCGATTTTGCAGCCCTGCCCTATGACATGGCGCTGGAGGACAAACTGTCGCGCATGACGCGCTGGATACTGGAAGCGGAAGCGCGCCAGCTGCCTTATGCCTTCCGCCTCGGCGACAGCGTCTATGCGGCAGCGCTGGGGCCGGCCCACCAGCGCGCCTGCCTGCGGGCGCTGGCGCTTTACCAGGTTGCGCCATGAACACCAGATCGATGCAGCAACTCAAAGCCGAGCTTGAGGGCAAATCCTTGTTCCGCATTTCGAACACAGGCATACGCACATACGTGCAATCCCTGCCGCGCGACAAGAGCGACACCTTGTTGCTGCTTGCTGCCTGCGCCACCGTGCTGCTGCCGCATTTCCTGCACCTGTCCTGGTGGAACTCGCTGATCTGCGGCGGGCTGCTGCTGTGGCGCGCCTGGATCACCTTGCGCGGCCAGCGCCTGCCGCCGCTATGGCTGCTGCTGCCGCTGGCCGCATTGACCATGGCGGGAATCTATATGGATTACCGCACCTTGTTCGGACGCGATGCCGGGGTCGCCATGCTGGCGCTGCTGCTGACTTTCAAGCTGCTGGAAATGCGCGCGCGGCGCGATTTGTTCGTGGTGCTGCTGCTGAGCTTCTTTTTGCTGCTCACCACTTTCTTCTATTCCCAAAGCATGCTGTCGCTGTTGTGGATGATGGCGACCCTGGTGCTGCTGCTGACGGCGCAGCAGTCTTTCCAATATACCGGCATGGTGCCGCCGCTCAAACAGCGGCTGCGCCTGGGCGCCACGGTGCTGGCCATGGCGCTGCCGCTGACGCTGATCCTGTTCCTGCTGTTTCCGCGCATCCAGGGCCGCTGTGGGGCTTGCCCGGCGATGCCCACGGCGGGCGTTCGGGCTTATCGGACAACATGTCGCCCGGGAATATCGGGCAGCTGGCGTTATCCGACGACATTGCATTCCGCGTCAAATTCTCCGACGCGCCACCCGCTCCGGCCAAGCGATACTGGCGCGCCGTGGTGCTGAACGATTTCGACGGCCGTACCTGGACTCAGGGACAGGCCGGTCGCGGTGCAATCGACACGGGGTCTCGTATCCAGCCGGTGGCCGGGCCGGACCCGGCGACTGCCGTACGCCAGCAAATCACGATGGAAGCCAATGGCCAACGCTGGCTGTTTGCGCTGGAGACGCCGCAACTGGCGCCTACGCTGGAAGGGATTCCGGTGCGGCTGACGGCGGACCACCAGCTCCGCGCTGTACGGCCGATTACTGAACGCGTCCGCTACGACGTCGTATCGAACCTGAAACCCGCGCCGCCAGAGCAGATCACCAGCAGCGGCATGCAGCAGGCGCTGGCATTGCCGGCCAACTTCAATCCGCGCACGCTGGAATTTGCCGCCAGTTTGCGGGAAAAATGGCCGGACAACGCGGCTTTGGTAAATGCAGTGCTGAGCTTCTTCCGCCATGAAAAATTCAGCTACACGCTGGAACCGCCGCTGCTGGGCAGGGATAGCGTCGACGATTTCCTGTTTTCCAGCCGCGCCGGTTTTTGCGAACACTATGCCAGTTCGTTCGTGGTGCTGATGCGTGCGGCAGGCATTCCGGCGCGCGTGGTGACCGGTTACCAGGGCGGGGAAATCAATCCGGTCGACGACATGATGACGGTGCGCCAGTCCGATGCCCATGCCTGGGCTGAGGTCTGGCTGCCGCCGCGCGGCTGGGTCCGGGTCGATCCTACGGCGGCGGTAGCGCCGGACAGGATCGAAACCCAGCTCAGCAATCTGCTGCCGCGCTCCTTCTTCGGCAGCCTGCTGGGAGGACCGGCCGGTAAAGCCAACTGGTGGTCGGGCTTGAACGATTCGATGGCGCTGCTGCGCGCCAATTGGGAAGCGCTCAGCAACGGCTGGAACCAATGGGTCTTGAATTACACGCCGGCGCGGCAAATCGGCCTGATGCGCTGGCTCGGGCTGGATGAACTGGACTGGCGCAGCCTCGGCATCGTGCTGCTGGCGATAGGCGCGGTGGCAGCCGGCAGCGTCACCCTGCCCTTGCTGCTGGCGCGAAACAAGAGCAAGCCGCTCGATACGGTATACTCTTCGCTGTGCGCGCAGATGGCGCGGCGCGGCATGGCGCGCAACAAGCATGAAGGGCCGGCCACTTACGGCCGCCGCTTATGCGACGACGGCTCACCGCTGCCGCCTTCCGTCAAAATGGCGGTCGAGCGCTTCATGGCTTTGTACCAGGCCCTGCAATATGGCGCCGACTATGGCCCGCACAACAAACCGCCGGCGCCCTTGATGGCGCAATTAAAATTACTGCTTGCCCAATGTCGATGAAATCAACTCCAGGTCTCCTTACCACCGCCCAGCTTTGCGCTCTTGCCCTGGCGATCGCCGCCAGCCCCAATCTGCTGGCCCAGCAAAACAGTCCCGGCAAAACCGCTGCGGCAAAAATCCGCAAGGCCAGCAGCACTGCCGACGACGGCGAGCTCGCCAACTTCGCCGACTGGAAAGAGGTCTCGGCCTTCATCGACCAGATGGCTGAAAAAAATGGCTTCGACCGCGACCAACTGGCCGCCACGCTGAACCAGGTGCGTTATATCGACAGCGCGATCCAGCTGATGAAACCTGCCCCGGCCGGCAAACCCAAGAACTGGGCAGCCTACCGCGCCCGTTTTGTGGAACCGGTGCGGATACAGGCCGGCGTCGATTTCTGGAACACGTATGCCGATGCCTTGAATCGGGCTGAAGCGCAATACGGCGTGCCGGCGGAAATCATCGTCGGCATCATCGGCGTCGAAACCGTGTATGGGCGGAATGTCGGCAACTTCCGCGTGATGGACGCCATCACCACGCTGGCATTCGATTATCCGAATACGCCGACGCGCGAAGCGCGCATGGCGTTCTTCCGCGGCGAGCTGGAAAATACTTTGTTGTTTGCCAGAGAGTCCGGCATAGATCCGTTTACCCTGCTGGGATCCTATGCCGGCGCCATCGGCTGGGCGCAATTCATGCCGAGCAGCATACGTCAGTACGGTGTGGATTTTGACGGCAACGGCAAGATCGACCTGCGCAATTCACCGGTCGATGCGATCGGCAGCGTGGCCCATTACCTGGCCGAACACGGCTGGAAAACCGGCATGCCGATCGTGTTCCCGGCCACCTTGTCGACCGACACCAGCGCCGAAAACCGCTGGCAGGCATTTATCGGACAAGGCCTGGAAGCAAAATATCCGCTGGATGAATTGATTGCGGCCGGCGTGGTGCCTGGCGTGGTGCCGCCGAACGACATACGGTACGGCCTGATTGACTTGCAGAACGGCCAGAATCCGGCCGAATACTGGCTCGGCACCGATAATTTCTTCGCCATCACGCAATACAACCGCAGCTTCTTCTATGCGATGTCGGTGGTCGACCTGGGACGTGCGGTACGGGTGGCGCGCGCGCAATAATCGACGCAACAGCCGACACAACAGCCGACGCAACAACCGATCAGGAATTACTGACGCTGAACTCGACTTCGACAGTCTGGCCATTTGCGCTCAGCCAGATCTGCGCATCCTGGATAGTGCATTGCAATTGCATGTTGCGCTGGGCGAAGCTGGTCAGGGCTTCGCTGCTGGCGGCGGCAATATTGATGACGGTCAGGTTGCGCGCACGCGCCACTTTGCTGCTGATCTGGTTCCACCAGATGTGGCTGGTGCTGCTGTAGCTGTACACCACCACTTGCGCGGCGCGGCCACAGGCTTTGAGAATGCGTTTTTCGTCAGGCTGGCCGACTTCGATCCAGAGATCGATGGCGCCGGTCAGGTCCTTGGCCCACAGATCGGGTTCCTCGGCATCCGACAAGCCTTTGCCAAATACCAGCGCAGCCGATGCATGGCGGGCGAACGCCAGCAGGCGCACCATCATGCGCTCGTCGGTTTCCGAGGGGTGGCGGGCCAGCGTCAGCGCGTGCTCCTGGTAATAATGACGATCCATATCCGCAATTTGCAGATCGGCTTTGAAAATAGTTGCTTTAAGGGCCATAACGCCTATTGTTATATATAGTTGAATCAAACCCGGTGTGTCGCAATCACGGGATCGGAAGAATAACCCGATTTGCGCTGCCCCGAGTACATATATGCGCACCGGGAGTTGCGGCAGCCATGCTTGATGCAAGCGGATTCGCCCCTATATGCCTTTTAATTGTTTGCAGATAAATGCCATCCATCTCATGAAAACTGTTTCATCAACTGCTCCTTCGACCCATACAACGCCATTCTCCGGCGAAGTAATCGCTCACACAAAATTATGGCTGGAGCGCGCCGTGATCGGACTTAACCTCTGTCCGTTTGCCAAGGCGGTGTTTATCAAGGACCAGATCCGTTATGTCGTCAGCACGGCGCAGTCACCCGAAGAATTGCTGGCAGACCTGATGGCCGAGCTGGAATTCCTGCAGCGTGCGGATCCGGAGGCGGTCGACACCACTTTGCTGATACATCCCGATGCATTGCGTGACTTCCTGGACTACAACGATTTCCTTGATGTCGCCGATGCTGCGGTCGACGATCTCGGGCTGGAGGGCGAGATCCAGGTTGCCAGTTTTCATCCGGAATATCAGTTCGCCGGCAGCGACATAGACGACATCAGCAACTATACCAATCGTGCACCATACCCGACTTTGCACCTGTTACGCGAAATCAGCGTCGAGCGCGCGGTGGATGCATTCCCGGATGCTGCCGACATATTCGATAAAAACATGCGGACCCTGGAACAACTGGGATTAGATGGCTGGCGGAAACTACTTAGGGAGGGAGGGGAGCAAAAACAGTCTTAATTATTATTTAGGCAATAATAACATGTTGTAAAAATGGTGTTCCTTGCAATTTTTACGGAAAGTTACTAAATAGTAATAGACATCGTAATAAGAAAATTTTAAATTGAGCTTGTGCAACTTATTTGTATATTTGGTCACTAAACAAAGGTAGGTTGTTTGTTACCAATGTAATGTACAACATGCTGTGCAATGTTCTTAGCGGTATCAGCTGTTCCATGAAGAAAAGATCGGGAGTTTCTTTATGATAAATATGTGCTCAAAATCAGTATAAAATACGGCGAGTTGTAGTTTCGCCAATAAAACTGGGAGGTGCACTTGGTAATAGTTCGCTACATATTGCACAAACACTTCCCATATATCAACTAGGATAACGGAATCAATTGATTATGACTAACACTACGCCAGATGCACCAACCAGCAACAAGCTCGATGAACAGGTGACTTATGATCCAAACCACCTGCTCGATTCTTTAATCGACAAGTTGCACTTGAAGAATGATGCCGCACTGTCGCGTTCACTCGAAGTGGCGCCGCCGGTCATCAGCAAGATCCGCCATCGCCGCTTGCCGGTCGGCGCATCGCTGCTGATCCGCATGCACGAAGTCAGCGACCTGACGATCCGTGAACTGCGCGCCTTGATGGGCGATCGCCGCGAGAAATTCCGCATCAGCGACAAGCAGTTCAAGCCAAAGAGCAAGATCGAGGCTGAAAAGCTGAAGTAATCAGCATGTTGACCTCGTCCCTGCCTGAAGCACGTCGCTTCAGGCAGGGAGCATCAGGCAGGGAACACGCCAGTAGACAGATAGCGGTCGCCGCGATCGCAGACGACGAATACGATCGTCGCATTTTCTACTTGCTGTGAAATTCGCAACGCCACCTCGCAAGCCCCAGCCGCGGATATCCCGCAGAAAATCCCCTCTTCACTCGCCAGCCTGCGCGCCATGTGCTCGGACGCTGCCTGACTGACCGACTCCGTCTGGTCTACCCTGGAATGATCGAATATCTTGGGCAGATAGGCTTCCGGCCACTTCCTGATGCCAGGAATCTGCGAACCCTCTTCAGGCTGGGCGCCGATGATGCGGATCGCCGGATTCTGTTCTTTCAGGTAGGTGGAAACCCCCATGATAGTGCCGGTGGTGCCCATCGCGCTGACGAAATGGGTGATGCGTCCTTCGGTGTCGCGCCAGATTTCCGGGCCGGTGGTTTCGTAGTGCGCGAGCGGATTGTCCGGATTGGCGAACTGGTCGAGGATCAGCCCCTCGCCGTCTTTCTGCATTTTTTCCGCCAGGTCGCGCGCATATTCCATGCCGCCGGTCTTTGGCGTCAGGATGATCTTGGCGCCGTATGCCGCCATGCTCTGGCGCCGTTCCTCGCTCAGGTTTTCCGGCATCAGCAGCACCATCTTGTAGCCGCGCATGGCTGCCACCATCGCCAGCGCAATGCCGGTGTTGCCGCTGGTTGCCTCGATCAGGGTATCGCCCGGCTTGATCTGGCCGCGCGCTTCGGCGTGCTTGATCATCGACAATGCCGGCCGGTCTTTCACCGAACCGGCAGGATTGTTGCCTTCCATCTTCCCCAGGATGATGTTATTACGTTGCTCGGCGTCGCTGCCGGGGATACGCTTGAGTTGTACCAGGGGGGTATTGCCGATGGTGTCTTCGATAGTCAGATAAGGCATAGTGTGATCAGGCGTCTTGTGCAAAGAGTCCATTTTAATATGAGACTTTGTTATGCGTATGAAAGCCTGACAAACCAGCGCAGGGTGGGCGCCAGAGGCGCCCACCCTGCAACCCTTACTGCCCTTACTTGCCCTTACTTGCCCTTGGAGGCCGGTTTAGCGGCGGTTTTAGGGGCCGCTGCAGCCTCTCCTGCCTTCGGCTTGCCGTTCACCAGCAAACCGGCTTGCGACAGCTTGAGCGACTTTTTCTCGCCAATACCCGATACGCGGCTCTCGAAATCCGCCCAGTCCTTGAAGTTGCCGCCTTTGCTGCGCTCATCGAGTATGCGTTGCGCGGTGGAGGAACCGATACCCTTGATGCCATCCAGGGCAGCCAGGTCGCCCTTGTTGACGTCAACCTGGGCAAAACTGGCGGTGGCCGCCAGCATGCACAATACCAGCAGTATTTTTTTCAGCATTTCGTCTTTCTCCCATGAGTGTGTGGATGACTGAAAAGATCAATCAGACGCGAAAACGTCCAATTAATTATAATCAGCGGCTCATGAAAAATTGACGTTTACACCACAAACAAGACTTCGCTTAACCGAGTAACTCTTCACGGCTGACAGTGGCCGTGCCGAGCTTGCCGACCACGATGCCGCCAGCCCGGTTCGCCAGGGCGACAGCGTCGGCAATCGGCAATCCTGCGCCCAGCATCACCGCCAGCGTAGCGATCACGGTGTCGCCGGCGCCGGAGACATCGAACACCTCGCGCGCCATGGCCGGGAAATGACGGATTTCCTGGGCCGTGTACAAGCTCATGCCTTCTTCCGAGCGGGTCAGCAGCAAGGCTTCGAGCTGCAGCGATTCGCGCAGCTTTTGCGCCTTGAGCGTCAACTCTTCCTCGGTCTTCCAGCTGCCGACGATGTGCTTCATTTCCGATTTGTTAGGCGTCAGCACGGTGGCCCCGGCATAGCGCGAAAAATCGTCGCCCTTGGGATCGACCAGGATGCATTGCCCGGCCTGCCTGGCGGCAGCGATCATTTCCGCGACGTTGACCAGGCTGCCCTTGGCGTAATCGGACAGCACCACCACCTGGTATTGCGGCAGCAAGGTATTGAAGCGGGTCAGCTTGTCGCGCAGCACGGCGTCGGTCGGCGCTTCTTCAAAATCGATGCGCAGCAGTTGCTGCTGGCGGCCGATCACGCGCAGCTTGATGATGGTCGAGATGGTTGGATCCCGGGTCAGGAAACTGCTGACGCCCATTTCCTGCAGCATGCCGTCGACGGTGTCGCCGGCCTCGTCCTGCCCTACCACGCCCAGCAAGCCGGAACTGCCGCCCAGCGTGGCGATATTGCGCGCCACGTTGGCGGCGCCACCGAGGCGCTCTTCGCGCTTTTCAACACGCACGATAGGCACCGGCGCCTCGGGTGAAATGCGGCTGACTTCGCCGAACCAGTAACGGTCCAGCATGACATCGCCGACCACCAGGATCTGCACGTTTTTAAAGGAAGCAGGCAATTTGTAGGCTGATGTACTCATGTTCTTATCCGCGCGCCAGCACCGAACGGCCAATGCCGTAATATTCAAAACCCAACTCGCCCATTACCTCGGGTTCATACAGGTTACGGCCGTCGAAGACGATAGGCGTCTTGAGCAGCGTCTTCACCTGGTCGAAGTCAGGACTGCGGAAGGTTTTCCACTCCGTCACGATCACCAGGGCGTCGGCATCTTGCAGGGCATCGGTCTGGTTGTCGCAAAACCGGATGCGCTCAAAGGCGCCGGGAGTGGCGGCAAGATCCAGCGCCAGGACCCGCTTGGCTTCCGCCATCGCCACCGGATCATGCACCGCCACCGTGGCGCCGCGCGCGATCAGCTCGCCCAGCAGCACCCGCGATGAAGCTTCGCGCATGTCGTCGGTATTCGGCTTGAACGCCAGGCCCCACAGCGCGAAATGCTTGCCGCTCAAATCGGCGCCGAAACGCTCGCCGATCTTTTGTCCCAGCACATGTTTCTGGTTGTTATTGACCTGTTCCACCGCGCGCAGGATATGCAGTTCCTGCCCGTAGGCACGCGCGGTGCGCTCCAGCGCCTGCACATCCTTGGGAAAACAGGAGCCGCCGTAGCCGCAGCCGGCATACAGGAAACTGTAGCCGATGCGCGGATCGGAACCGATGCCATGGCGCACGGCTTCGATGTCGGCGCCGACCTTGTCGGCCAGGTTGGCCAGTTCGTTCATGAACGAGATGCGGGTCGCCAGCATCGCATTCGCTGCGTATTTGGTGAATTCCGCGGAACGCACATCCATCCAGAAAGTACGTTCATGGTTGCGGTTGAACGGCAGGTACAGCTGCTTCATCAATGCCTGCGCCTGCTGGCCTGAAGCGCTGTCGTCGCAGCCGATGACGATGCGGTCGGGCCGCATGAAATCTTCCACCGCGGCGCCCTCTTTCAGGAACTCCGGATTGGAGACGACGGAAAACTGCAATGCCGCGCCGGCCAGCTTGCGTGCGCCCAATTCTTCCTGGATCGCGGCGCTTACCTTGTCGGCAGTGCCGACCGGCACGGTCGATTTGTCGACGATGACCTTGAATCCGGTCATGTATTTGCCGATGTTGCGCGCGGCCGCCAGAACATACTGCAGGTCGGCGGAACCGTCTTCGTCCGGCGGCGTGCCTACCGCAATGAACTGCACCTGGCCATGGGCCACGCTGGCGGCGATATCGGTAGAGAAATGCAAGCGTCCGGCAGCGCGGTTGCGGCTGACGATTTCCGCCAGGCCCGGTTCGTGGATCGGGATGCCGCCGCTGTTGAGCAGCGCGATCTTGTTTTGATCCAGGTCGAGGCAGAAGACATCGTTGCCCAGTTCGGCCAGACAAGCACCTGTGACCAAACCGACATAACCGGTACCGATAATAGTAATTTTCATGTTGTTCCGTGAATGCGCTTCGCTGCCCGCCGTGGTGTAGCGGGCCAGCGGGTTTTAATTCATTACGTTCAGTTCTTCGGTGCGGCGCGGCGGGTAGGTTTCCCAGCGGCTGCAACCCGGACATTGCCAATAGAACTGGCGCGCCTTGAACCCGCAGTGGCTGCACTGGTAGCGCGCCAGCTTCTGCGTATAGCCATGCACCAGGTTCTTGACTACCGACAGCTCGGTATGCATTTCCGGGGTTATTTTCATCAGCCGCGCTTCCAGCAGCTTGTCCAGCCCGAGCAAGGTCGGCGTACGCCGCAATTCATCGCTCACCAGCTGGTTGGTGGCTTCCACGCCGTCCAGCTCCAGCACCGCCTTGAACACCACTTCCAGCAAATCGATGGAAGATGCTTCAGCCAGGTAGGAGCGCAGCAGGCTGACGCCTTCATGCGGCCGGCCGACGGCGCGATAGCCATCCATCAGGCGCTGCGCCACCAGCGCCACATGCGGCACGCTTTGCTGCTCGACCCGGCGCCAGACATGCAGGGCCGCCTCGACGTCGCCCTGCGCCAGATACACATCGCCCAGCAGCATGGTGGCGCGCACGCTGTTGCGGTCGTTGCTCAGGGCTTTTTCCAGCAAGGACATGGCGGCTTCGGGACGGCCGTCCACCAGCTCATCCTGCGCCAGTTCGCAATAAAACTGCGCGATTTCCTTTTGCCGGCCGCCGGCGCCCGATTGCTGCAAGGTCTGCGCCGCTTCGATCGCCCGCAACCATTCTTTTTCGCGCTGGTAGATCTCCAGCAGGGCGCGCCCCGCTTGCGCGCCATACTGGCTGCCTGCAAGCAGGTTGAAGCTCTCTTCGGCACGGTCCAGCAAACCGGCTTTCAGGTAATCCTGGCCGAGTTCGTATTGGGCATGCAGGCGATGTTCTTGCGCCAGGTCGGGACGCGCCAGCAAATTCTGGTGGACCCGGATCGCGCGTTCGGTTTCGCCGCGGCGGCGGAACAGGTTGCCCAGGGCGAAATGCAGTTCCGCGGTTTCCGGATCGAGCTTGACGATTTCGATGAAGGCGTCGATGGCCTTGTCCGGCTGCTCGTTAAGCAGGAAATTCAAACCCTTGAAATAACCGCGGGGCAAGCTGCGTGATTCGGATATCAGCTGATTGATATCGACCCGCGCGGCGATCCAGCCTAATCCAAAAAAGACCGGGATACCGAGTAACCACCAAATTTCAAATTCCATACGGGCTGTTGTGCTTTATGCGTGACCTGAACGTCAGGTGTGAAAATGCCGGCAAGCTGCCGCCGTGGCATGAGGCGGCAAGTTGATACTTAGCGGCATTATATATTCTTGATGCTGTCTGGTTGCGGTGCTTGTGACTCTGCCAGACGCTGCGCCTCTTGTTCTTTTTGCATCGAGGTCAGGGCTTTTTTGGTTTTTGAAGCATTGCGGCGGTGACGGAATACGGACGGCGCCATCGCCAGCACGCCAAGGATCGCGCCAAAGACAAAGAAGCCTAGCAGAAACAGCACCAGCGGCCCCTGGATGGTCGTACCGGGGAAGAACTGCAGGTCGACGCTGCCCTTGTTCTGCAAAGCGAAGCCGAAAAATACAACAAACAGCAAGATCGAAAGAATTCGGGAAATGATTTTCATGATGCCTTTCCGTGTGATTAGGTAATGGTGGACAGCAGACCAGTCATGCAAGTTTGCAGCAGGCTGATTTTACTCTTGTCATTTTTACAAATCCACGACTCACACAAACAATATAACTTTAAATGATGCGAAATTGTACGTGAAAAAAAACGGCATCCGAAGATGCCGTTTCGATTTTGCTCGCGATTTTGCCCATACAGGCGCTGGTACAAACTTTACAACTCAGTCCTCTTGAATCGGTTGCCCGACCATCGCGTCGACCCGCTCGCGCAATTCCTTGCCTGGCTTGAAATGCGGCACCCGTTTTTCGGGCACCATCACCTTGTCGCCGGACTTCGGATTGCGCCCGATCCGCGGTGGCCGCCGATTCAGCGCAAAACTGCCGAATCCACGAATCTCGATACGCTGGCCGGTCGATAAAGCATCGGCCATGGCATCGAGTATGGTTTTCACCGCGTAATCCGCATCCTTGGCTACCAGTTGCGGATAACGTTCGGCCAAGCGGGCAATCAGCTCCGACTTTGTCATTAGCTTGACTCGCTTACTTTAAGTATTGCTTAGTTCTTGCTGTTATCGAGCTTGGCCTTCAGCAGCGCGCCCAGGCTGGTCGTACCGGAAGCGGCATTGGAGTCCGAAGCCGAAGACAGCTTCTGCATTGCTTCCTGGGTTTCAACATTGTCTTTCGCCTTGATCGACAGCTGGATGCTGCGAGCCTTGCGGTCGATGTTGATGACCATGGTTTCGACTGTGTCGCCGACCTTCAGGTGCGTACCGGCATCTTCCACGCGGTCGCGGGAGATTTCGGAAGCGCGCAGGTAGCCTTCGACTTCATCCGACAACTGGATCACTGCGCCCTTAGGCTCGACCGACTTGACGGTACCGGAAACCAGTGCGCCCTTGTCGTTCATTGCAGCGAAGTTGTTGAATGGATCGCCTTCCAGTTGCTTGACGCCCAGGGAAACGCGCTCACGCTCAACGTCGATTGCCAGCACGATGGCTTCCAGCTCGTCACCCTTCTTGAAGCGGCGAACGGCTTCTTCGCCGGTTTCAGTCCAGGACAGGTCCGACAGATGCACCAGGCCGTCGATGTTGCCGGCCAGGCCGATGAACACGCCGAAATCGGTGATCGACTTGATCGCGCCCTTGACCTTGTCGCCCTTCTTGTGGGTAACAGCGAAGTCGTCCCAAGGATTAGCCTTGCATTGCTTCATGCCCAGGCTGATACGGCGGCGGTCTTCGTCGATTTCCAGAACCATGACTTCAACTTCGTCGCCCAGCTGGACAACCTTGTTTGGCGCCACGTTCTTGTTGGTCCAATCCATTTCGGAAACGTGGACCAGGCCTTCGATACCTTGTTCGACTTCGACGAATGCGCCGTAGTCGGTGAGGTTGGTGACTTTACCGAACAGACGGGTGCTTTGCGGGTAACGACGGGACAGACCGGTCCAAGGATCGTCGCCCAGTTGCTTGACGCCCAGGGAAACGCGATTCTTTTCTTGATCGTACTTCAGAACCTTGGCAGTGATCTCTTGACCGACTGTCAGCACTTCCGAAGGATGACGCACACGACGCCATGCCAGATCGGTGATGTGCAGCAGGCCGTCGATGCCGCCCAGGTCGACGAATGCGCCATAGTCGGTGATGTTCTTGACGACGCCGGTGACGATGGTGCCTTCTTTCAGGGTTTCCATCAGCTTCTGGCGCTCTTCGCCCATCGACGCTTCGATAACGGCACGACGCGACAACACGACGTTGTTACGCTTGCGATCGAGCTTGATGACCTTGAATTCCATGGTCTTGCCTTCGAACGGCGTAGTGTCCTTGACCGGACGGGTGTCGACCAGCGAACCCGGCAGGAAGGCACGGATGCCGTTGGTCAGGACAGTCAGGCCGCCCTTGACCTTGCCATTGACAGTACCGGTAACGATCTCGCCGGACTCCATCGCTTTTTCCAGCGAGAGCCACGATGCCAGACGCTTGGCCTTGTCGCGCGACAGGATGGTGTCGCCGAAACCGTTTTCCAGCGATTCGATAGCGACGGAGATGAAATCGCCGACAGCTACTTCGAGTTCGCCGTTGTCATTTTTAAATTCTTCGATTGGAATGAAGGCTTCGGACTTGAGGCCTGCGTTGACGATAACGAAGTTATGGTCAAGGCGCACGACTTCAGCAGAAATCACTTCACCAGAACGCATGTCTTGACGTGACAGCGATTCTTCAAACAGCGCGGCGAAAGCGTCAGCGCCGGCAGATGCAGGGGACAGAACAGTGATGGACATAGTTTTGACTAGTTGGCCAGTATTGCCGCGCAAGGTACTTACTGGTATGCGGTCAATAAAGGGTTAGGTTTTTCAACGTCCGGACAGACTTTGCGTCAGGCCGGACACCAAGGTGCTGCAAAAAAACAACGTATTAATCATGCTTGAGGCTAAAACGGCTAAAACACCTCTTGCCGCCTCTTACATTACTCATTCAGGCTGCGCATGCAGTGCCTTCGCAGCGGCATACCATTCGAGCACTTGTGCCACCGCCTGATCGGCGGTCATTGCAGAAGTATCCAGCAGATACGCCCCTTCCGCGGCCTTCAACGGCGCCGAGCTGCGGTTGCTATCGCGCGCATCACGCTCCGTCAAATCCTTTGAGAGGTCTTCCATATTAGCAGAAAAACCCTTGTCAATCAATTGCTTATAGCGCCGCAAAGCCCTCGCTTCGACGCTGGCGGTCAAAAACACTTTCAGGCCGGCATGCGGGAAAATCACCGTGCCCATGTCGCGGCCGTCGGCCACCAGCCCCGGATGTTGCCGAAAACTCAACTGCAAGCCGTATAAAGCTTGCCGTACCGTTGGTATGGCGGCAATTTTCGAAGCCAGGTTGCCGACCGCTTCGGCCCGGATATCGCTCGACACATCCTCGTTGGCCAGGAAAATGTGGGCGCCGTTGAAATGACAATGCAAATGCTCGGCGGCCTTGGCCAGGGCGTGCTCATCGTCGAGCGCGATGGGGTTCCCATTAGCGCGCCGCATCACCGACAAGGCCGTCAGGCGATACAAGGCGCCCGAGTCGAGGTAATGGAATCCCAGGTGCTGCGCCACCCGCTGCGCCACCGTGCCTTTGCCGGATGCCGTTGGGCCATCGATGGTGATGACGGGAATGGGTGGATTAGACATAGGGATACTCGATGGTGATGGATTGATGAAAATTGTTGCCAGAAAGAATTTTTCGTTATTCGCTCAAAGACGCGGCCAAGGGTGCAAAGATTGCCTGCAAGTCGTCTTGCGTCAATCCGATGTTCTGGGTCTCGCCTTCAGGGGATAGCATGGCTTGTGCCAGGCCGGCCTTCTTCTGCTGCAGCAGCTGGATGCTTTCCTCTACCGTGCCCTTGGCGATCAGCTTGTACACGAATACCGGCTTGTCCTGGCCGATGCGCCAGGCGCGGTCCGTGGCCTGGCTTTCCGCCGCCGGATTCCACCACGGATCGTAATGGATCACGGTATCGGCTGCGGTCAGGTTGAGGCCGACGCCGCCGGCCTTGAGGCTGATCAGGAACACCGGCACTTCGCCGTCCTGGAAGCTGCGCACCGCCTCCGCCCGGTCCAGCGTGGCGCCGGTCAGCATGGCATAGCCGATGTCGCGCTGGCGCAGTTCGGCGGCAATCAGGGCCAGCATACTGGTAAATTGCGAAAACACCAGGATACGCCGATCTTCCTGGCGCAGCTCATCGACCATTTCCAGCAGCTCCAGCAGCTTGGCTGACGGTATCTCGTCCTGCGCTGCCTGGGTTTCCGGCAGGTCGGTCTTGAGCAGGCGCGGATCGCAGCAAGCCTGGCGCAATTTCAGCAAGGCTTCGAGGATCACGATATGGCTGCGGGCCACGCCTTTCTTGGCGACTTCCTCACGCACTTTCTTGTCCATCACCAGCCGCACGTTTTCGTAGAGGTCGCGTTGCGCCCCGCTCAGCGTCACCGAACGCAGCATCTCGGTTTTCGGCGGCAGCTCCTTGGCTACCTTGTCCTTGGTCCGGCGCAGCAGGAAAGGCTTGATGCGACGAACCAGCAAGGCGCGCCGGGTGGCATCGCCATGCTTCTCGATCGGCTGCCGGAAATCTCGGTTGAAGGCTTTTTCGTCGCCCAGCAAACCCGGCAGCAGGAAATGGAATTGCGCCCATAGCTCGCCCAGGTGGTTTTCCACCGGCGTGCCGGTCAGGCAAAGGCGATGGCGGGCATTCAGCATGGCCGCGCTCTGCGCCACCTTGGAGCGGGGATTCTTGATGTAATGCGCCTCGTCCAGGATCAGCAAATGAAACTCATGGCGGCGCCAGTGTTCTTCGTCGCGCGGCAGCAAGGCATAGGTGGTCAGGACCAGGTCGAACTGGCCGATCTGTTCGAACTGCTCCAGCCGCTGTTTCCCCTGCAGCACCAGCACCCGCAGCTCGGGCGCAAAACGCAGCGCTTCCTGCTGCCAGTTATCCATCAGGCTGGTAGGCGCAATCACCAGCGCCGGCGCGCTCAGGCGGCCGCTCTGTTTTTCGACCAGGATATGGGCCAGGGTCTGCACCGTCTTGCCCAGCCCCATGTCGTCGGCCAGGATGCCGGCCAGGTCGTATTCGCGCAGGAACTGCATCCACGCCAGGCCTTCCAGCTGGTAATCGCGCAAGGTAGCCTGCAAGCCGGCCGGCGCCGCGATCTTCTTGACGCCGCCGAAGGTGTGCAATTTTTGCCCCATGCTGCGCAGGCGGTCGCCGCCTACCCAGCGCAGCTTGGCGCCGGCGTCCAGTTCCGCCAGGCGGGCGGCGTCGAGCGCCGACAAGCGCACCGGGCCATCCGATTTTTCGGCGAAATACAGCTCGCCCAAAGTGTTGAGGATAGGTTTGATGCGGCCCCAGGGCATGGCGACATGGATGCCGTCGGACAAACGCACCAGCAGTTCATCCTGGTCGTCGCGCAGCGCCATGGTGCGTGGATCGAAATCCTGGGGCGCGTGGCGGATCAGGTCGACCAGCAAAGGCAGCAAGGAAACCCGCTGGTGATTGACGACGATGCCCATTTCCAGATCGAAGGAAGGGTTGGCAGGCTGGCCTTCCGCTTCGTCGATCTCGGCGTACCAGTCGTCCACCGCGACCACGTCAAAACGGTATTCTGCCCGCTTGTCGATCAGCCAGCCCTGGCTCGCCAGCCGCGGCAAACCCTCTTTCGCGAAACGCAGCCAGGACGACTGGTCCGGCTGCATGAACATGCCGGGCATCATGGCCAGCGGGTGCTGCGTATCCTGCAGCGGCAACATGCCAAGCGCCAGCAAGGCCTGGGTAAATACATTCTCGGCATCCTGGTCGCGCACGATCTGTTCGATGCCGGCCGGCGTGTTGCGGCTCAGGGTCGGCGTGAACTGGGTCGGCGCGATTTCGCCGTCGTAGCGGAAATGCAGTTCGGCGAAATCCTGCATCAGCGGATTGCTGACGCTGGGCAAACTTCCCAGCACCAGCAAAGGCTGCGGCCGGATGTCCTTGCGGATCGTCTGCGGCACTTGCGGCGGGAACGGGATCACGTCGTTCAAACCCTGGGCCAGCAATTGCCGGGCGACAGCCAGGCGGTCGTCAGGGTCCAGCAGCGGCGCCTGTATCACCAGGTCGTTGAGCGCCTTGCTGGAAATCCTGGCGTCGCGCTGCGGCAGCACCAGCTCGCCGCACGACAGATTGTCGACATACCAGGGCGGCTCGGTCGGCAGCAGGTAATCGACATGCTTACGCGCTTGACCGGATCTTGCCTCGGTTCCCGGCTCCGCCTCCGCCTCAAATTGCCAGCCCAGTTGCCACATGTCGCGCACCACGTCGCGGCTGTCCTCCACCCCGTCGTCCATTATTTCGTACCAGGCCAGGCTGGCCCGGCGCGTGGCGGCCAGCTGCAAAGGATAGGCAGTGCCCTTGGCCAGGTCAGCCAGGGAATTGGCCCATAACAGGCGCTGTTGCTGCAGCAAGGCCTGCAGCAGCTGCGCACCGAGCTTGCCGCTCAATTCGCAAGCCGCGTGCTGCGCATGGTTGCCGTCGTTCTGGGCGACGAACAGGCCGATCAGGTCACGGTCTTCCGGACGCAGGAACACGGCAGGATCGGACAGCAGGCGCGGCACGTCGGTCACCGGCTGGGCCGGCAGGAACTGGCCGGTCGGACGCTGCTGCGCCTTGCATAAATGCAGCACGGCCTTCTTGCCGTTATAAGCGGCGGACAATACAAACAGCACTTGATGGGTGGCGGCTTTCTGGCGCAAGCCCGATGGCTGCGCCGGCGCCGATCCGGCTGCGGAGACCTCGCCTTCCACCCGCGTCAGCCAGGCCTCCATGGTGCGCGCCAGCGCTTGCACTGGCAACTGCGCCGGGCTGGCTTTGGGCACGGCGGCCGGCTTTACCGGATTTACCACCGGCACTGCCGGGATCGGCAGCTGGTCCGTGGACGGACGCTGCAGGTATTCAATCAGGGCAGCCGCCACATGCTTGCAATTGGAGCCGACCGGACAGGAACAGACGCTGTCGATATCGGGTGCGTCGTGGAATACGGAGAGCGTGATTTCCTGCTGATAGACGTTGCTGCCGCTGCCCTGGACTGTCGCATTAAGGACGTCGCCGTCCTGCTCCACCGCAAGCACGCGGCGCTGGCGCACGTATTCCTGGCCGCGGTCATAGGTTGCCTGGTGCAACACGTCGCGCACATCGGCAAGTGTCAGGTTCATGCGCGGGCCGTCGCTTTACAATAAGGTTTGCTCGGCGATTTGCGCGAACACGGTGAAATAGTCAGGGAAAGTCTTGGCGACGCACTGCGGATCATTGATGCGCACTGTGGTGCCGCGCAACGCAGCGCCATCCAGCGAAGCCAGCGAGAAACACATCGCCATGCGATGGTCGTCATAGGTATCGATGGTCGCCGCCTGCAGTTGCGCCGGCGGCGTCACGCGCAGGTAATCGCTGCCCTCTTCAATCGTCGCGCCCAGTTTGCGCAGCTCGGTCGCCATGGCGCTGAGACGGTCGGTTTCCTTGACGCGCCAGCTGGCGATATTGCGCAAGGTGCTGGGGCCGTCGGCGTACAAGGCAGCGACCGCAATCGTCATCGCGGCATCGGGAATATGGTTGAAATCGGCGTCGATGGCTTTCAGCACGCCGTTCGACGACGCTTCAATCCAGTTGTCGCCCATGGTGATGGTAGCGCCCATCTGCTGCAGGGCTTCGACAAACCGGACATCGCCCTGGATGCTGTGGTCGCCGACGCCCTCCACCCGCAGCGGCCCGCCGGTGATGGCGCCGGCCGCCAGGAAATAGGAAGCCGAAGAAGCGTCGCCTTCGACGTGGATGGTCTTCTGACTCTGGTACTGCTGCCCGGCCGGGATGGTAAACGACTGCCAGCCATCGCGCTCCACGCTGACGCCGAAACGCTGCATCAGGTTCAGGGTGATTTCAATATAAGGCTTGGAGATAAGCTCGCCGACCACCTCTACCGTCACCGCTTCATGTTTCGCCATCAGCGGCGCCGCCATCAGCAAGGCTGTCAGGAACTGGCTGGAGACGTTGCCGCGCACCTGCATGCGCTGGGTATGCAGCTGGCCGCGCTGGATATGCAGCGGCGGATAACCGGCAACGCCGGTATAGGCAATGCGGGTGCCGACGGCATTCAAGGCGTCGACCAGATCGCCGATAGGCCGCTCATGCATGCGCGCCACGCCGTGCAGGGTATAGTCACCGCCCATCGCCGCCAGGGCCGCTGTCAGCGGCCGGATCGCGGTCCCTGCATTGCCCATGAACAGATCGGCCTGGTGCACCGGGAAGCTGCCGTTGCTGCCGTGCACAGTATATGTCTGCGTACCTTCCGCCTGTTCCCAGGCCACGCCCAATTGCTTGAGCGCCATCAGCATGACCAGTGTATCGTCGGATGCCAGCAAGTCATGGATCCGGGTGGTGCCATTAGCCAAAGCCGCCAGCAGCAGGGTGCGGTTGGAAATGCTTTTGGAGCCGGGCAGCCGGACCGTGCCCTGCACCCGTGCTACCGGATGCAGATCAATGTATTGGGGATAGTGCTGCTTGCGTTGCGTGTTCATTAGTCGCCGCCTTCTTTGTTCTGTTGTTCCGCCGCCTCGATGGCGCTGATCCAGTTGTGCCTTGCCTGCTGCGCATTGCTGTAGACAGCTTCCAGTCCCGGGCCGTCGCCGGCCGCCAGCAAACCCCGCAGGCGGGTCAGCTGCAGCAGGTAGGCATCCAGCTCGCCCAGCAAGGCTTCCCGGTTTGCCAGTGAAATATCGCGCCACATTTCCGGCGACGAGCCGGCGATGCGGGTGAAATCGCGAAAACCGCTGGCTGCGTACTGGAACAGCGACGCCGCGTGCGGCTTGTTGGCGATATCGTCCACCAGCGCATACGCCAGCACATGCGGCAAATGGCTGACCGCGGCAAACACCGCATCGTGCTGCTGCGGCGACAGGCGATGGATCAAGGCGCCGCACTGCTGCCACGCGGCGGCAACCCTGACGATATCCTGCTCGGCATTTTCCGGCAGCGGCGCCAGCACCACTTTCTTGCCGGCATACAGCTCGGCCAGCGCCGCCTCGGGACCATTCTGTTCACGGCCGGCGATCGGATGGCCCGGTACAAACTGGGCAATCTTGCCGCCCAGCGCAGTGCGCGCCGCCAGCACTACATCGGATTTTGTGCTGCCGGCGTCGGTCACGATGGCGCCGGCTTGCAAATGCGGCTCGATGCTGGCCAGGATGGCGCCGGTCTGCGCCACCGGCGCTGCGATCAGGATCAGCTCGGCGCCGGAGACGGCATCAGCCACCGAACTGGCGATGGCGTCGATGATTCCCAGCTCCTGCGCACGCTGCAAGGTCGCAAGCTGACGACCTACCCCGACCACCTGTTCAACCACCCCGGCTTTTTTCAAAGCCAGGGCAAATGAACCGCCGATCAGCCCCACGCCAAATATTGCGATTTTCTTGAACACGAATGATGCTTTAATAAAATTAGTCGAAGCTGAAGTTGACGTCGCTGAAGTTCACGCCGACATCTAGCTCAGCAGTTTTTTCAATGCATCGATAAAGGCTGCGTTTTCCTCCGGCAAGCCGATAGTGACGCGCAACCATTGCGGCAGGCCATAGTTGGCGACCGGGCGCACAATGATGCCCTGCTTCAGCAGCGCCAGGTTGACGCGGGCGCCGGCAGCCTCGTCGTCGCCGACCTTGACCATGACGAAGTTGCCGAACGAAGGCACATACTCCAGGCCCAGTTCGTCGAAAGTCTGCGTCAGCTGGCGATAGCCGTCACGGTTCAGCTGCGCGCTGCGCTGCAAGAAGGCGGTGTCGTTCAAGGCCGCCACCGCGGCGGCCTGCGCCAGCGAGTTGACGTTGAACGGCTGGCGGATGCGGTTCAGCAGGTCGGTGATCAGCGGCTGGGCAATGCCGAAGCCGATACGCAAGCCGGCCAGGCCATAGGCTTTCGACATGGTGCGCGAAACCAGCAGGTTGGGATATTTGCGTACCCAGGAAATCGATTCGTACTGCAGTTCCGGCGGCAAGTACTCATTGTAGGCTTCATCCAGCACCACCACGATTTGCGGCGGTACGCGCGCCAGGAACGCTTCCAGTTCGGCTGCCGGAATGAAGCTGCCGGTAGGGTTGTTCGGGTTGGCGATGAAGATCAGCTTGGTGTCGCCGGTGATGGCGGCAGCCATGGCTTCCAGGTCATGGCCGTAATCCTTGGCCTTGACCACAATGGCGCGGGCGCCGACGGCCTGGGTCGCCAAGGCATACACCACAAAAGAATATTCCGCATACATCGCGGCTTGCCCGGCCTGCACAAAAGCGTGGGTAGCCAGTTCAAGGATATCGTTGCTGCCGTTGCCCAGCGTGATCCACTCTGCCGGCACATCGTATTTGGCGGTGATCGCAGCCTTCAGGTCGAAACCGTTGGCGTCCGGATAACGGCCGATGTCGGCGACCGCCTTTTGCATCGCAACCTTGGCCGATTCCGGCATGCCCAGCGGATTTTCATTGGAGGCCAGCTTGATGATACTGGCTTCGTCCAGGCCGAATTCGCGCGCGACTTCGGCAATCGGCTTGCCGCCCTGGTAAGGGGCGATAGCGCGTACATATTCTGGACCAAATTTAATTGACATTGTCTGCTTTCGAAACGTGTTGTTGACCGCTTATCGGCTATTTTTCAGAAACTGCGCGGATACGATCCCAGCAGCTTGTAGAACGCCGCATTCTGTTGCAGCTCGTCCAGTGCCTTGGCGACCTTGTCGTCGGCTGCGTGCCCTTCGACGTCGACATAGAAATAGTATTCCCACGCACCCATGCGCGCCGGTCGCGACTCAAAGCGGGTCATCGACACGCCATGCTTGGCGAGCGGCGCCAGCAGCTTGTAGACAGCGCCAGCCTTGTTCGCCACCGACAGCACCAACGACGTCTGGTCCTTGCCGCTGGCGCCGTTCTGCAGCCGGCCCACCACGGCAAAACGGGTGCGGTTGTGCGGGTCGTCCTGGATATTTGCGCTGACCACCTGCAAGTCGTATTTCTGCGCCGCCATCTCGCCGGCAATTGCCGCCACGGTATCATTTTCGCTGGCCATGCGCGCCGCTTCGGCGTTCGACGCTACCGCCTGCCGTTCGATGCTCGGGTAGTGCTGGTTGAGCCAGGCATTGCATTGCGCCAGCGCTTGCGAATGGGCGCAGATGCGGGCAATGCCGGCCATCGTGCCTTCCTTGGTCATCAGGCTGTGATGCACCGGGATCGACACTTCGCCGCTGATGTTGAGCGTGGTTTGCAGCAGCAGGTCGAGGGTGCGGTTGATCACGCCTTCCGAGGAATTTTCGATCGGGGCGACGCCGAAATCGGCGGTGCCGGCTTCGGTGGCGCGGAACACTTCGTCGATCGACACGCAAGGCAGGCCTTCCACCGCGTGACCGAACTGCTGGTACACCGCTTGTTCGCTGAAGGTGCCGGCCGGGCCCAGATAGGCCACCGTCACGCGCTTTTCCAGCGCGCGGCAAGCCGACATCACTTCGCGGAAAATGGTTTGTACATCGGCGCCTTGCAGCGGTCCCGGATTGCGCTCGGCAACCTTGAGCAAGACCTGCGCCTCGCGTTCCGGACGAAACACGGGGGCATTGGTCTCGGCCTTGACGTGGCCGACCTCTTGCGCGATTTTCGCGCGGCGGTTCAGCAAGGCCAGGATTTCGGCGTCAATGGCGTCGATCTGCTGACGCAAGGGTAGGAGTTTGTCTTCGCTCATGTTTGTTTCTATCTCTGGTTCTGCTAATTAGCCTGGCGCCCCGGTTAGCCGCGCTGTTTTTCAAATTCCTGCAGATACGCCACCAGCGCCTGCACGCCCTCCAAAGGCATGGCGTTATAGATCGAAGCGCGCATGCCGCCCACCGATTTATGGCCCTTCAGCTGCAGCAAACCCCGTTCCTTGGCGCCGTTCAGGAAGGATTCGTTAAGAGCTTCATCGGCCAGGAAGAAAGGCACGTTCATGCGCGAGCGGCAGCTGCTGGCAATCTTGGTGCGGTAAAAATCGGTGGCATCCAGGTAGTCGTACAACAAGGCCGCCTTGGCGATATTGCGTTGTTCCATCGCGGCGACGCCGCCCTGCTTCTTGAGCCACTGGAACACCAGTCCGGCGATATAGATCGCATAGGTCGGCGGCGTGTTGTACATGGAATCGTTGTCGGCCACGATCTTCCAGTTGAAGGCTGAAGGACAGGCCGGCAAGGCGTGGCCGAGCAAGTCCTCGCGCACCACTACCAGGGTCAGTCCCGCCGGCCCGATATTTTTTTGCGCGCCGCCGTAGATCACGCCATATTTGGAAACGTCCACCACGCGCGACAGGATATGCGACGACATGTCGGCCACCAGCGGCGCGTTGCCGGTTTCAGCTGCGATGTCTGGCGTGAACTGGTATTCGACGCCGTCGATGGTTTCATTGGTGCAGAGATGGACGTAAGCCGGATCCTTGGACAGCTGCCAGCTGTCGCGCTCGGGAATCTGCGCGAAATGACTGTCTTCGGACGAAGCGGCGACATTGACGTTACCGTAGCGCCGCGCTTCTTTCAGCGACTTGGTCGACCAGGACCCGGTATTGATGTAATCGCTAGTCGCAGGCTGTGCCCGGCCGCCGCGGCCCAGCAGGTTGAGCGGCACGATCGCGTTCTCGGCAATCGCCCCGCCTTGCATGAACAGCAGCTTGTAATTGTCCGGCACCGCGAAGAGTTCGCGGAAATCGTGCTGCGCCGCCGCCAGGATAGACATGAACTCTTTACCACGATGACTCATTTCCATCACGGACATGCCGCTGCCTTGCCAGTCCAGCATTTCGGCGGCAGCTTGCTGCAGCACCTCTTTCGGTAACACAGCAGGGCCAGCAGAAAAATTATAGATAGGCATGATGAATAGCGTCAGATAAAGAAGTGAAACAGGAGTGAAACCGAGAACCGAGATTGACTACGAACCAACAGATGGCGTTACTGTGCTGCTGCAAATGTTCCAACTTAGCTATTCAAACTGAAAATCATGCGCACCCCGGCTTGCGGGCCGGGGCGCGCTACTTTCTTTACTCCGCTGCCGGATCGGAGGCCGGAGCGCCACCTTCTTCGGTGCTGCCGCCAGCATCGGCGTCCGCTTCGGTTTCCACCTCAGCGTCAGATTCGACCACGCGCTGCAAACCGCTCAGCTTGGTGCCGTCTTCCACCGCGATCAGCGTGACGCCTTGGGTAGCGCGACCCATTTCGCGAATTTCCGCGACACGGGTGCGTATCAGGACGCCGCCGGTGGTGATCAGGATGATTTCGTCGCTAGGTTCCACCAACGTTGCCGCCACCACCTTGCCGTTGCGCTCGCTGGTCTGGATCGCGATCATGCCCTTGGTGCCGCGGCCGTGACGCGTGTACTCGGTAATCGGAGTACGTTTGCCGAAGCCGTTTTCAGTCGCGGTCAACACCGATTGCTGTTCGTTTTCCGCGACCAGCAAGGCGATAACCTGCTGGCCTTCTTCCAGGTTCATGCCGCGCACGCCGCGCGCGGTGCGGCCCATCGGACGCACGTCGTTTTCATCGAAGCGCACTGCCTTGCCGGAATCGGAGAACAGCATGACGTCATGCTGGCCATCGGTCAGCGCGGCGCCGATCAGGAAATCGCCTTCATCCAGGTCGACCGCGATGATGCCGGCCTTGCGTGGATTGCTGAAGTCGGACAATGGCGTCTTCTTGACGGTGCCCAGGCTGGTCGACATGAAGACATAACGGTCTTCAGGGAAACTGCGGTTGGCGCCGGACAATGGCAGCACCACGGTGATCTTCTCGCCATCCTGCAGCGGGAACATGTTGACGATAGGCTTGCCGCGCGAATTGCGCGAACCCTGCGGCACTTCCCAGATCTTCAGCCAGTACAAGCGGCCGCGATTGCTGAAGCACAGGATGTAGTCGTGGGTATTGCCGACGAACAGCTGGTCGATCCAGTCGTCTTCCTTGGTCGCCATCGCTTGCTTTCCGCGGCCGCCGCGTTTTTGCGCGCGGTATTCGGAGACAGGCTGCGCTTTCATGTAGCCGGTATGCGACAAGGTCACCACCATGTCTTGCGGCGTGATCAGGTCTTCCGTGCCGAGATCGGTAGGATTGTGCTCGATCTGCGAACGGCGCTCATCCTTGTTGCCGATGCCGTATTCGTTCTTGGCAGCGGTCATTTCGTCGGTGATGATGACGGTGACGCGTTCCGGCTTGGCCAGGATGTCCAGCAAGTCGGCGATCTGCGCCATCACGTCTTTGTACTCGTTGACGATCTTGTCTTGTTCCAGGCCGGTCAGGCGCTGCAAACGCATCTGCAGGATTTCCTGCGCCTGGTCGTCCGACAGCTTGTACAAGCCGTCAGCCTGGATGCCGTAATGCTTGGGCAGGTTTTCCGGACGGAAGGATTCGATGCCGCCGATGTTTTCGTCGCCGGTGCGGGCCAGCATTTCGCGCACCATGGAAGAATCCCAGGCACGCGCCATCAGTTCGGATTTCGCCACCGGCGGCGTCGGCGCCGCCTTGATCAGAGCGATGAAATCGTCGATGTTGGCCAGCGCTACCGCCAGGCCTTCCAGCACGTGACCGCGTTCGCGCGCCTTGCGCAGTTCGAACACAGTGCGGCGCGTGACCACTTCACGGCGGTGCGACAGGAAACATTCCAGCATCTGCTTCAGGTTCAGCAGCTTAGGCTGGCCATCCACCAGCGCCACCATGTTCATGCCGAAGGTGTCCTGCAGCTGGGTCTGCTTGTACAGATTGTTCAGCACCACCTCGGCCACTTCGCCGCGCTTGAGCTCGATCACCACGCGCATGCCGGACTTGTCCGACTCGTCGCGCAGGTCGGAAATGCCTTCCAGCTTCTTGTCGCGCACCAGTTCGGCGATGCGTTCCAGCAAGGCCTTCTTGTTTACCTGGTACGGCAGCTCGTCGATGATGATCGCGGTGCGGCCTTCGCGGCCGAACTCTTCGAAGTGGGTCTTGGCGCGCATCACCACACGGCCGCGGCCGGTGCGGTAACCATCGCGCACGCCGGAGACGCCGTAGATGATGCCGGCGGTCGGGAAGTCCGGCGCCGGAATGATTTCGATCAGCTCGTCAATAGTGCAATCGGCGTTGCGCAATACGTGCAGTGCGCCATCGATCACTTCAGTCAGGTTGTGCGGCGGAATGTTGGTCGCCATGCCGACCGCGATGCCGGACGAGCCGTTGATCAGCAGGTTAGGGATGCGCGTCGGCAGCACCGACGGCTCTTTTTCCTTGCCGTCGTAGTTGGGCACGAAGTCGACGGTTTCCTTGTCGAGGTCGGCCAGCAGTTCGCCGGCGATCTTGTCCAGGCGGCACTCGGTGTAACGCATCGCTGCGGCGCCGTCGCCGTCGATCGAACCGAAGTTGCCCTGGCCGTCGACCAGCATGTAGCGCAGCGAGAAAGGCTGCGCCATGCGCACCAGCGTGTCGTAGATCGATGCGTCGCCGTGCGGGTGGTATTTACCCATGGTCTCACCGACCACGCGCGCGCACTTCACGAACGGGCGGTTCCAGACATTGTTCATTTCGTGCATCGCGAACAAGACCCGGCGATGCACCGGCTTGAGGCCGTCACGCACATCCGGCAGCGCACGGCCGACGATCACGCTCATCGCGTAATCGAGATAGCTCTTGCGCATTTCTTCTTCGAGGGAAATTGGGATTGTTTCTTTAGCGAATTGATCCATTAGCGAGTCGGCGAGTCTTTACTTAGGTTGATCGATCACAGATATCTATATCCGATATAGACCAGCATTCAGAGCCGCAATCGCCGCGCATGGCCGGCTGCTGCTCGGAACACTGGTAATAAGACGTATGATTTTAGCACGCGGGGACGCCGGTTCCGGCTTTTCAGAGGCGCGATGAAATCCCGGGTATCAGGGCCGAAAAACTGCTCGCCGGAAAAAATATGTTTAAATGCCGCCTTGCCCGGTAATCAGGCGATTCCTAAAAACAATCCTGCCTTTACCATTTCTATCAGGAAACAATTTATGCGTCATACCATCGCGCTGAGCCTATTGCTGGGTTCAGCCCTCGTCTTTGCGTCCCATCCAGGCTTTGCCCAATCCGCCGCATCCCAAGCCGCCCCTGAAACGAGTGCTTATGTGCACGATGGAAACGGTCCCGTCGTCCGCAGCCAGGACGGTTTGTGCTGGCGCTCCGGTTATTGGGACCAGAATGATGCGGTCACCGGTTGCGACGGCGCCCTGGTGGCGCCGGTGATGAAAGCCAGCGCGCCTGCCCTGGTCGCCGATCCGATGATCGCCAGCAATGAAGTTGCACCGGCAATTGCGGCCCAGCAATGCGATGTTGGCGTAACGCTGGCGAGCGACCAGAGTTTCAGTTTCGGCAAGGCAACCCTGACCAAGGCGGCCAAGCAACGCATCGACCAGCAGATTATTGCCAAATTGACAAACTGCGCCAGCACGAGACTCATATTAGTCACCGGCCATACCGATCGCCTTGGCTCGGAAGCTTATAACCGGAAATTGTCGATGCAGCGCGCCAGCAACGTTGCCAGCTATTTGAAGAGCAAGGGTGTCTCTAACCAAATAGAAACCGCCGGCGCCGGTGCATCCGATCCGGCATTGCAGTGCAGCAACAAACTGAGCCGTAAAAAACTGGTCAGCTGCCTGGCCCCGAATCGTAGAGTCGTAATAAAAACGCAATAAAATTAAAATAAAATAGATAGTTTTCTTGCGTCGATGTAAGATGTCGCCCGTGGTGATGTTTTCATAATGTTATGTTGTATGAAAACAACGAAGCAGGCAAAACGTGAGCTGGATCATTTGGCATCCTTCGCTAGCGCTTGAAGCCTGTGGCAGAATGGTGGTCAAGTTCATTGCGTGTGGTCAATCCCACATGTAACGGCCTGAACCACGTGATACTATCCAATTTTTGATGTCGTATATTAGTTGCGCAGTTAATCTGCGGATATCTCAACCGAGAGGAGAAACATGAATAAATTAGCAAAACTCGTCTTCGCTGCGTCCGCAGTCGTCGCACTCTCTGCCTCCGCGCAGGAAATCAAAGATATCCAGGCGGCTACTCCTAACAGCGCCTACGTGCAAGATGCACGCGGTGTAATCGCACGTGACCCGTACGGTCTGTGCTGGCACACCGGCTACTGGACACCAGCTGACTCGGTTCCAGGTTGCGACGGCGAAATCGCTCAAGCTGCTCCAGCACCAGCTGCTCCAGCTCCAGCACCAGTCGTTCCAGCACCTGCTCCAGTTTCGCAAAAGGTTACTTTTGCTGCTGACGCATTCTTTGACTTCGACAAAGCTGTCCTGAAGCCAGAAGGCAAAGCCAAGCTGGATGACCTGACATCGAAACTGGGCGCAATCAACCTGGAAGTCATCATCGCTGTTGGTCACACTGACTCGATCGGTTCCGTTGCTTACAACCAGAAGCTGTCGGTTCGCCGCGCTGAAGCTGTCAAGGCATACCTGGTACACAAGGGTGTCGAAGCTAACCGTGTTTACACCGAAGGCAAGGGCAAGTCGCAACCAGTCGCTGACAACAAGACTGCTGCTGGCCGCGCTAAAAACCGTCGCGTTGAAATCGAAGTTGTTGGTACACGTACCAACTAATCGATTCAAACTCGATCAGAACCCCGCCTCGGCGGGGTTTTTTTTCGCACAAAAACAAGAGCCGCGCGCCAACTCGGAAACTTTCGGCGATGGTTTTTAATCAGACAACAAACCGCAACACCGTACTTTCCAGCTATGATTCAACCTATGAACGCAGACCCATCAGAACTCAAGAAATTCAGCGACCTGGCCCACCGGTGGTGGGATCCCGAATCCGAATTCCGCCCTCTGCATGAGATCAATCCCTTGCGCCTGGAGTGGATCAACTCGCGCGCCGCGCTGGCCGGCCAGCAGGTACTGGATATCGGCTGCGGCGGCGGCATCCTGGCGGAATCCATGGCGCGCAAAGGCGCTACCGTCACCGGCATCGACCTCTCCGACAAAGCCCTGAAGGTAGCCGACCTGCACAGCCTGGAATCCGGCGTCCAGGTCCGCTATGAAAAAATCGCCGCCGAAGAAATGGCCGACCGCGAAGCCGGGCAATTCGACATCGTGACCTGCATGGAAATGCTGGAGCATGTGCCCGACCCGGCATCCATAGTACGTGCCTGCGCCACGCTGGTGAAACCAGGCGGCCAGGTGTTTTTCTCGACCCTGAACCGCAACCTGAAAGCCTACCTGCAGGCAGTGCTGGCGGCCGAATACCTGTTGCGCATGCTGCCCAAGGGCACGCATGACTACGCCAAGTTCATCACGCCGGCGGAACTGGCGCAATTCGTCCGCAACGCCGGGCTGACGGTGGACGTCATGCGCGGCATGAGCTACAACCCGCTGACCCGGATCTATTCGCTCAACCAGGACACCAGCGTCAACTACCTGATGGCTTGCACCCGGCCCGCTTAACTGGCTCGGCTGATTGCTTCTGGCCGGCGATGCACTTGATCAGCGCCGGCCGTTTTCTCGCATTTTAGGAACCACCCATGCCATTGCCAATGCCGCGCGCCATCCTGTTTGATCTTGACGGTACGCTTGCAGACACCGCTCCGGACCTGGCTGCCGCACTGAACCGGCTGCGCCGCGACCGCGGCTTGAGCAGCACCCCATACGAACAACTCCGGCCGCATACCTCGGCCGGCGCGCGCGGCATGATAGGCGCTGCTTTCGGCCTGAAACCGGGCGATCCCGACTATGAAGAATTGCGGGTCGGTTTCCTCGACCATTACGCTGCCGCGCTGGCGGTCGACAGCACCTTGTTCGACGGCATACCTGCCTTGCTCAGCGACCTGCGCCAGCGCCAGCTCGGCTGGGGCGTGGTCACCAACAAGGCGGCCCGCTTCACCGATCCCCTGGTTTCCCAGATCGGCCTGGGAGATGCGGATTGCGTCATCTCCGGCGACACCACGCCTCATGCAAAACCCCATCCCGAGCCGCTGCTGGAAGCAGCGCGGCGCCTCAAGCTGCAGCCGCAGGAATGCTGGTATGTGGGCGACGACTTGCGCGACATCCAGGCTGGCCGGGCAGCCGGCATGGTTACCGTGGCCGCGGCCTGGGGTTACTGCGGCGAGAGCGCACCGGAATCCTGGGATGCGGATGCCCTGATCGACACTCCCCAGCAATTGCTGGCTTTGCTGCCGCAAGCAGTCTCGAAGAATTGAATTAATCAGCGGGCAATACTGTCTGGCGGTATATTGTGGACATGCTTGCCCATAAGGAATAAAAATGGCAAATATCCCTCGTCCTTCCTGGCTGCCGCGCGCAATGCGCTGGACCGGCATCACAGTCATCGTATTGCTGGTGCTGGCCCTGATCAGCTGGCTGGCGGTGCCGCCGGTCGCCAAGCACCTGGTGGAACAGCAGATCGAAGCCCAGCTCGGGCGCAAGGCAACGGTCGGCAAGATCGCCTTCAACCCTTTCAACCTGGCGCTGACGGTATCCGATTTCACGCTCTACGAGCAGGACAAGACCACTGCCGCCTTTTCGGCAAAAACACTGGTGGTCAATGCCTCCTCGGCTTCGCTGTTCCGGCTGGCGCCGGTGCTCAATGAAGCCAAGCTGGTCAATCCCAGCCTGCATATCGTGCGCACCAGCGCCGACGGCATCGGCCGCTACAATTTCTCCGACATCATCGACCGCATCCTGGCTAAGCCGAAGAACGACGATCCGACACCGCTGTTTTCGGTATCGAATATCCAGCTGGAAAACGGCAGCATCAAGTTCGACGACAAGGTCACCAACAAGCTGGTTGACATCCAGGCGCTCAACATCGGCCTTCCCTATGTCTCGAATTTCCCGAGCAAGGTCGACAGCTTCGTGCAGCCGCATCTCTCGGCCAAGGTGAATGGCACGCCGTTCGACCTGAAAGGCCGCAGCAAGCCGTTCGCCGGCAGCCTGGAAACCGCGCTGGCGATCGATATCGACCAGCTCGATGTCGCCAGCTTCGTGGCGTTTTCGCCGGTGGCGCTGCCGCTGGCCATCCAGAGCACCAAACTGTCGACCAAACTCGACCTGACCTTCCTGCGCAACAAGGACAAGCCGGAAGTATTGCTGTCGGGCGCGATCAAGCTGGCCGACGTCGCCCTGGCCGACAAGAATGCCGCGCCGCTGCTCAAGGCGCAGGCGATCAATGCCCAGATCAATAAACTCAATGTGCTCACCGGCGCCGCCGCGCTCGACCAGATCGAGATCCAGCAGCCGGAAGTCTGGGTCAACCTGAACGCCAGCGGCAGCCTGAACTGGGCGGCCTTGAGCACTCCCGCCGCAAAACAGGAGGTGAAACAGGAAATCGCCAAGGATGCGCCGAAAAAGCCGGCCGGCGCGGCGCCGCAAATGAGCTTGGCCAAGCTCAGCATCCACAACGGCACGGTCAACTGGCTGGATGCCGCCAATGCTTCGCCCGCGCTCAACCTGCAGGTCAAGAACGTGGCGCTGGAAGCGAGCCGGCTGTCGATGGCGGCTGACGCCAAGCCGGCCACCGTGACCTTGTCCACCGGCGCGGAAAACGACCAGCATATCCAGTTCATCGGCCAGATCACTCCGGCCAAAGGCATCGTTGCCGGCAAGGCCAGCATCAATGCCCTGTCGCTCGCACCTTACCAGCCCTACGTCAACCGCTCGCTGGCGGCAGTGCTGTCCGGCCAGCTGTCGCTCAATACCTTGCTGGCCATCGACGGCAGCCGCATCCGCCTGCACCAGCTGGGCATCGATGTCGACGATCTCAAGGTGGCGGCAAAAACCAGCGCCGGCGGCAGCATAGGCGCCAAGAAAATCAGCCTGGAAAACGCCAGCGTCGATACCGAAGCGCACACTTTCAACGCCGACGCCTTGCGCCTGGCCGGGATCCAGGGCGACGTCAAGCGCGATGCCCAGGGCAAGCTCAACCTGCAGCAATTCATCGCCAACACAGGCAGCGCAAACAAAGGCGCCCCCGCCGCTCCTGCAGCCGCCAAGAAAAGCGGACCGGACTGGGTCGCTACCATCAACAAGTTTGCCGTCAGCGACAGCAGCCTGGCCTATCAGGACGACTCGGTCAAACCGGCGGTCAAACTGCGCGCCGACGGCCTCAACCTGAGCGCCGACAACATCTTCAGCAAGCTCGACAAAGCCATCAAGGTTTCGCTGCGCACCCAGCTCAACAAGACCGGCAAATTGTCAGCCGACGGCAGCGTCGCGCCGCAATTGAAATCGATTGCGCTTGACCTCGATGTGCAAAACCTGCCGGTAGCCGCCTTCCAGCCGTATTTTACCGACTACCTGAACGTGAACCTGACCTCGGGCCAGGCCAGCACCAAGGGCAAACTGTCGCTGACGCCGCCCAGCGGCCGCCAGGAACTCGCCACCAGTTATAACGGCAACCTGCGCCTGGCCAATTTCCGCGTGCTCGACAAGGAAACTTCCTCCGATTTCCTGAAATGGAAACTGCTTGACGTCAGCGGCATCAACGCCAGTATCGGCGGCCCGCGCCAAAACGTCACACTGGCGAAAATTGCACTCACCGATTTTTATGCGCGCATCATCTTGTCTGAAACAGCCAAGCTGAACCTGCAAGATATCGTCGTCTCGAAAAATGCTCCGCCAGGCACGCCGGCGCCTTCCCTGACTTCCGCCGAGGCGGGCGAAGGCATGGGCCAGGGGACGCAAAAAGTCACCAAGCCGACTGCCGAAGGCAAGACCACCGTGGCGCCCATCGCTGCCGCCCCGCCTAAAGAGAATGCGCCGGTGATCAAGGTCGGCCAGGTTGTCATCAAGGGCGGCAACATCAACTACACCGATAACTTCGTCAAGCCGAACTACACCGCCAACATGACTGGCATGAACGGTACTGTCGGCGCCATCGCCTCCGACAAGCCGCAGCCGGCGCCGATAGACTTGAACGGCAAGATCGACAACGACGCCCCGGTAGCGATTTCCGGTTCGCTCAATCCGCTGTTCAAGCCGATGTTCCTCGATATCAAGGCCAGCGCCAACAGCGTCGAACTGCCGCGCCTGACGCCGTATGCCGCCAAGTACGCCGGCTACGCGATCGAAAAAGGCAAGCTGTCGATGGATGTCAGCTACCACATCGAAAACGACAAGCTGGAGGCGCAAAACAATGTGCGCATCGACCAGCTCACCTTCGGCAACAAGATCGACAGCCCGACCGCCACCAAGCTGCCGGTGCTGCTGGCGGTCGCCCTGCTGAAAGACCGCAACGGCCAGATCAACATCAACCTGCCGATTTCCGGCACCTTGTCGGATCCGGAATTTTCGATAGGCGGCATCGTCGTCCGCGTCATCGTCAACCTGCTCGTCAAGGCCGTCACCTCGCCATTCGCGCTGATCAGCTCGGCCTTCGGCGGCGCCGGCGGCGACGATCTCGGTTACGCTGAATTCGCGCCCGGCTCGGCCACCCTCACGGCAGCTACCCAAAGCAAGCTGGACACCTTGGCCAAGGCCCTGGCCGACCGGCCGGCGCTGAAACTGGACCTGATCGGCCGGGTCGATCCGAAAAGCGATACCGACGGAGTGCGCCAGCAAATCCTCAACCGCAAGCTGAAAGCGCTGAAGCTCAAGGATTCGGTTGACGGCAGCGACGATGCGCAGTCGGACGATGTGACCCTGACCGACGCCGACAAGGAAAAATACATGAGCAAGGTGTATGGCTCGGAAAAATTCGACAAGCCGCGCAACATGGTGGGCCTGGCAAAATCGCTGCCGACCGCTGAGATGGAAAAACTGATCGTCGCCAACACCGCGGTGACGCAGGACGCCTTGAGCGCGCTGGCGACCCGGCGCGCCGAAGTAGTCCGCAAGTACCTGGAAACCAAGGGCCAGATCCCGCTGGAACGGATCTTCCTGATCGCGCCGAAACTGACGGCCGACGGCATCAAGGACAAGGGCCAGCCGAACCGGGTTGATTTTGCGCTGAAATAGAGAGCGTCCGGCAAGAGAAATTTTTCTCTTGCCGGAACAAGGACGGTAATATCACACCCGTTGCAGTCCCAGTGAAAACACCACGCCGTCCGCGACATTCAGTGCGGTAATGGTCCCGCCCATCTTGGCCATATACGTCTTGGCGACAAACAGCCCTTGTCCCCGGCTGCCATTCGCACCGGCTTCAAGCTGATCGGACACGCCGTATTCGAAAATCTTGTCGATCAGTTCTTCAGCGATATTCGACCCGTGATTATGGATGGCGATGGTGGCTGCGGTTTCCGTGGTTTTCAGGTCGATGGAAATCATGGAACCCGGCTGGCGGCAGCGATCGGCATTGCGCAAGACGTGCGTCACCACATCCTCCAGGGAATAATCGTCCGCCCTGACCATCACGCCCTCCCGCTCGCCGGAAAACCTGACGTCGGCGATACCGACCAGCGGCGCATTGTCCGCCACGTTGCCGAGAAAAGCGCCGATGTCGATTGCTGTCACCTGCAATACCGTGGATTGAAACGCCTCGCTGGGAGAGGCACTGCCATACAGCACCCGCACCGCCTGCTGCATGCGATTGATGTAGCGGCTGCTCTGGCTGTCGGCCGTGCCGTGCAAGGCCATCAGCGACTGCAGCGGCGACATGATTTCATGGCCCACCGCATGCCACATTTCCTTTTCCTGTTCGGCACGGATCTCCTCCCGCTCGACATCTTCCTTGACGCGCCTCAGCAGGTCATGCAGGCAGCTTGCCAGCACGCCAAGCTCATCGGCGCCGCGCAAATCGGTCAGGTCGAACTGGTCGAGGCCGCCGGAACCCTTGACGATCTTCGATACCTTGGCGGCACGCCGGGTCAGCATCGTGATGCGGCGGATGATGCCGATCTCGATGATCAGCCAGGCCACGAACAATGCCAGCAGCATGGCGCCGACAAACCACAATACCCGCGCCGCCACCACGCCCAGGCTTCGATTGACGCTGCGCTCGTCGCCGATCAGGGTGACGTCATAGATCCCCGCCGAAGTCACGACGGATTCCCGGCTTTCGTTCGGCGCGCCGACTTCGTCCACCGGAAGGCGGCGCACCAGGCGACTCAGCAGGCGCGATGCATCGTCCGGATGATCTTCGGCGCCGATCAGGCTGACCAGGTCGGCGCCGTCCGCCGTGCCGCGCTTCTTGATGCGCAAACTCTCGCCCGGCAACAGCAGCGAGGCAAGGTCACCCACCGCAAAAGCTCGCGCTGCAACCGCGCTTTGACTGTCGAAAAGCGGCGATCCGTCATCCGGTGGCAAGACCTCGATGCGGACCTTGATGTTATCGAGGTCGGCCGGCGGCCAGACCGGATTTTTTTTCTGGAACAGTTCGTCCTGCAAGACACCTACCGGCAGGCGCAGCGAGAAAAACGAACTGCGCGGGCAGTCGGCAGCGCCATCATCCTGGCCGGGTTTGCTGCACAAGGTGTTTTGCCAGATCCAGCCACGGAAATCCTTGACCGGCCTGGATCCCACACGGCCGCTATCGTCATCGAGAAAGCCGGTCAGGCGGCCATGCGCGCCGCGCGTTTGAACGGCATTTGGATCGCCGTTCTTTTCAAACGGCGCTATCCAGCGATAGGTCTGCCCGCGCAGCGTCACTGTCACCCGCACGCGATGCGCGTCGCCGATGTCCTGCTCGCCGCGCTGGTGGGGCATCAGTTCACCGCTGACGAAACTGCCGGCAACATAAATGAAGCCGCCAGCCCACGGGTTGTTGCCGATGGCAACGCATAGCGCGCCGTCGTCGCCATACTGCACCAGGCAGCCAGACATGGTAATGGCTTGCCGTACTTTGTTCTGGTCGTCGAAATCGAGCGAGGGAAACGGCAGCAGTATCGGGTGCAGCGCCGCCGCGCCGCCATTTTCGGTGCGCGGATTCAACAGCGCCAATTGTCCGGCGGGATGGCGCAAGGTGGCCAGGACCTGGTCGCCGGTCTTGCGAAAACTGGCCTGGTAATTCTTGTAGCTCAGCTGCTTTTCCTGCTGCAGCACGTACAGCGCCATGGCAATGGTAGCCACCGCCAGCAGCAGGAAGGCGCCGCGAAACAGGATGCGCAGGCGGTATTGGGCGATATTCGGAAAGCTGGTCTTCATGCGCAGTTGTCTCCGCAGTTGAAGTGGCGGCACATCATTTTTCCTGGTCGACCCAGCGAAAGCCGCGCATCGGGATATTTTCAATGCAGGCAAACTCCGCGTCGACCTCGCGGAACGCATCGCGGATGGTGCTGACGTGCTTGCGGATATTGTCGCGATTGCGCCCGCTCTTGACTACCTGGAACAGCTGCTCATAGGTCACGACCTGGCCGCGATGCTCGTACAGCGCAGCCAGCAGGCGCTGCGCCGTCAGCGGCAGGTTGATGCGTTGCGCGCGCCAGATCGGTGTTTTCTGGCGCAGCGGATCGATCGACAGTTCATTGCCGCTGGCCGCAGGCGTACTCTCTTTCGCGCTGTTGCGGTCCTTGGCGGCGCGCAGGATTTCCAGGAAGGTATCGATGAAATCGGATTCCTCGAAGGTTGCCTTTTGCAGGTAATCCCAGGCATCCAGCGCCTTCATGATGCTGCGGTAGATGGTGGCCGGCATGGCCGACACCACCAGCACCGGCGTTGCCTGGCCCTTGTTGATGGCATTGATGATGGCGACGCCGGCGTGACGCTCGCGCCCCAGCTCGATATCAAGCACCACCAGGTCATAGTTCTCGCGCGCCAGCGCCGCTTCGGCATCGTCGCGCGTATACCACTGGTCGACGCGGATGCCGGGCTTGGCCGACTCGATCCAGCCCTTGAGCTGGTTGCTGGTCGGGATGTCGTCTTCGATCACCGCTACTTTTTGTGCCTGCTTTGACATTTTTTCTCCGCTACATCCGCTATCAATGACGCCCTTCGTCCCGGCTCTTGTCGCCGGTTGCCTGCTCTTCCCGTGCATCCGTAGAGAGAGGAGATTGGCTTGCGGGCCGGAGGGTCATGAAAGTATCCACGCTTTCCCATGAAATGTCTGCGCCGCGCTGTGAGTATTTCTTCACACGGCTTACCGGACTGCGACGTTGCGGAGCATTCACCACTCCCGGATAACGCTACTGCCCCTGCCTGGCCATTGTTACTTCCGCCACCTGGAGCGCAAGATTCTTCCCAGGGAAAAGCACTGCATGCCGCTCCCAACCATCGAATTACCACATCAACCGGGGGAAATATCATGTCTGAACGGCTCGAATCACTGGCGCAGGGTCTGCTGGCACTGCTCACCACAACCATTTCGGCAATCGGCGCCACGCTGGTTGGCCTGGGCCGCGCTGCGCGGCGTGCCTGGATGCTGCTGCTGGCGCTGGTCCTGATAGGCGGCAGCGGCTACGAATTGATTACCCACCCGCCGTTCAAGACCCTGGAACCCGGCGAAGTCGGCATCCGCTCCAACAAGCTCACCGGCGGCACCACCGAGATAAAAGACGGCCTGGTCGTGGTCATCCCCGGCCTGCATGAATTGCGGCGCTACTCGCTGCTCGACCAGGTATATCGCCCGGTCCGCAGCAGCAAGGCAAATGGCGAAGCGCCCTTCCAGTCGATCGAAGGCCTGTCGCTGGGCGTGGACCTGACCATACGCTACGCCATCGACCCGTCCAGGCTGGCCGCTATCGCGGCGAAACTGCCTGCCGACATCAACGGCGAGATCGTCGAGCCGATGGTACAAGGCGTGATCTACAAGTCCTTCACCCGCTATTCGGTGCGCGACATCTTTTCCACTCAGCGCGGCGAGATCCAGAAAGAAATAGAGAACGAGTTGAAACCGAAACTGGCGGCCGACGGCATCATCCTGCGCGGCGTACAGATGGGCCAGGTCGACCTGCCGCCGGAATACCGCCAAGGCATGGAAAAACTGCTGGCCGAGGAATTGGAAACCGAAAAAATGAAATACACGCTGGAGCTGAAGAGCAAGCACGTCAAGCAAACCGAGCTGGAAGCCGAAGCCGACAAGGTCAAACGCGAAAAATCGGCGGAAGCGGCTGGCAACGAACAAATCATTGCCGCCAAGGCCCAGGAAGAGGCCATGAAACACGTGCTGCCATTCAAGCAAAAGCAGATCGAGCAGCGCCAGTATGAAGCCGAGGCAGAAAAGGTATCGCGCATCAAGACCGCCGAGGGCAGCGCAGAAGCACGCCGCATCGAAGCCACCGGTGAAGCCGATTCACGCCACAAGCTGGCCGACGTCGAAGCCTACCGACTGGAAACCATCGGCAAGGTCACCAGCGCCCAGCTTGAACGCGACGGTGCGCTGATCTCGAAGAATCCCTTGCTGATCCAGAAAACCATGGCCGACAAACTGTCCGACAAGATTTCGGTAATCATCGCCGCGCCCCCGGCCAACGGCGGTTTCATCGGTTCTGCCCTGCTCGGCGGCGGTCAGGCGGTTGCCTCGCAAAACCCGCAAGCCAACGCTGCCCAGGAGACACAGCAATGATGCTCGCCGCCCTGGCCTTGGTCGCCATCGTCACCCAGGATAGCGCTGCCCTGCGTGCCGCTCCCCGTGAATCGGCCCAGCAGCAAGCCGTGCTCTGGCAAGGCGACAGCCTGGAAGTGCGCGGCGAAAAGATGGACTACCTGCAGGTATACGATCACCGCCGCGAACGCGGCGGCTATATCCGCGCTTCGCAAGTGCGCACCCAGTCGCTGGAACCGAAAGACGCGCCCGACCTGCTGGCAGTGGTGCGCTTCCTGCGCGACACGCCGGGAGCCGAGGCGCTCGGCATCAGCTACGCAGCGGCCTACCTGAAAGCGGCGCCGGCAGAAGCCATCGGCCCCGAACCGTTCGATGCACTGGGCACCATGGCGGAACGCCTGGCGCGCCGCGCCTCCGCCAAACGCGGAAAAACCGACGATGCCGTATTGGCGGCCCATCTTGAAGTGGCATCCAGCTATGGCATTGGCATGCAGGGCTTCGAGCGCGATGGGCGCATCCAGCTTTGCTACAACGGCGAAGCCTTCCGCCGCGTGCTGGCCATGAAATCGGACGATGGCCAGCGTGCGCGAGCAGCCCTGGCCCTGACCCGGCCCGAATGTGTAGATCCGAACCTCACGCCCACCGACCGCAACAGCCTCGACGCCTGGCGCGGCGACATCCTCGACCGTGTGCAATTGACCAACTTGCCAGAATACCAAAAAAACCGCCTGCGCCTGCGCCGCGCCGGCGTCTGGGCCAGCATCGCCTTCGAACGCGCCAGGCAGCGCCAGCCGGTCCAGGAAGCCGCCAACCGCGCCTTGCAGGAACTGGCCGGCGTCAACAAGGAAGAAATCGCCGAACCGGACGCGGCCGCCTATACCGATGCCGCCGTGCGCGTCGCCGCCTCGCGCTGGGCGGCGGAACCGGAACCGGCTACTGGCAGCGGCCTGGCGGTCGTCACCATGCCCGGGGAAGCCGGCGAAACCTGCGTCACGCTGGTAGATGCCAAACACGATCAAAAAAACCCGCTCTTCAAGCGCTGCACCTACGGCCTGGTCTGGAAAGCCTCGGCCAGCGTCAACGCCCAGCAAACCGCGCTGGCGCTCGCCGTGCAGCCGCTCGATTCATGGCGCGAGCTCTGGGTATTCCACCAGGGAGAAAAGGGCTGGACCATCGACATCCTGCCGCCGGCCGCCAACACGCCCGATATCGGCTACCTGGAATTCGCCGGCTGGGTGCCAGGCAGCACGAAAATGCTGGCGGTGCGCGAAGCGCGCGTGGATGGACGCTTCAAGCGCAGCTTCGAAGTGATCCGGATGGATACCATGGATGTCGAGAAACAAGCCGACAACCCGCGCTCCCTGAGCCTGTTTTACCGCTGGCAGGACCCGGCGTGGAAAAGGGGGACCTTGAGCATGCGGTGATGGATAGATATGCAGGAAATGCGAGCCATTGGCGCCATACCGGCCAAGCCCCTGGGATGTCCGCCTCGGATCGAGCGATAAAGTGGTATACTGATACTTGCTTTATAGCGTCGGGGGCGACCTGGTTTCGACGTGGGTTACAAAGCAGCGCAGGGCATACCGAGGACCGACTACCTCGTAAATACAATCGGAATAGATCTAACTGCAAACGATAACTCGTACGCACTAGCCGCTTAATAACCGGTTAGCTCTACACCATCTCGTCCCTGGGGTGGGCTGGTAAAACAGCAGTAGAGTCATTTACAGGGAATCGCTTTCCGTCGGGTTACTTGGCTGAAAGTTAAATTTAGGTGACTCGCCTGAACGAAGCGTGTGCGTCCGCGTCGGCTGGGTTAAATCAAATGACAGCACTAAGTATGTAGAACTGTCTGTAGAGGACTTGCGGACGCGGGTTCGATTCCCGCCGCCTCCACCACCAATACAAAAGGTCACCCTTCAGGGTGGCCTTTTTTATTGGTGCTCGATATGACGGGTATCGAAGCCGCGGCCGGAACAGACGCGGGGCGAAGACAGGGTTTCGGCAAGCATGCTTGCCGCTGTCTGAGCGGTTTTCGCCGCCGCCAGAAATGGAGGCCGTTTTGTTTGGCACGTCAAAATCTGGAACTCAAGTCCGGTCCGGTGAGGCAAGGAAACAACAAATCGTCTCGCATTCGAGGCATTTTCCAAGCCTTTTCACACTCCCTGCCAACAGTTTTTTTGTAAATTCGCAGGAAAGAAACAGCGCGACACAATTCCCGATTATTCCGTATACAAACTTTCTGCACAGACATAGAATCCTGTGCGTAACAATCGTTGCAGCAGCAATGCGAGCCATTGAAAAATGGACATGAGTTCGTTCAATTGATTCTGGGAGTCTTCTTGTGAAGCGTTACACCGGTGTATTTGCATGTATTCTTGTCTATTCCCTTGCCTTGGCAACCACCTTGCTGCCGGCCCATGAGAGCCGCGCCGATGCACTGGAAGATGTGCAGAACCGCCGCGCGATCCGCATCGCGGTGCCAAAAGATACGCCGCCGTTCGGCGCCTCGAACCAGTACAAGGCGCTGGAAGGTTTCGATGTCTCGATCGCCAGGATGATTGCACTGGAACTGGGCGTCAAGCTGGACATGGTGCCGCTCGACAGCGGCGACCGCATTCCGTCGCTGCTGAACCGGCATGTCGACCTGGTGATCTCCAGCCTCGGCAAAAATCCTGAACGTCAAAAACAGATCGATTTTTCGCAAGCTTACGCGCCGTTTTACCTCGGCGTCTTCGGCGCGCCGGGTATCGACGTCAAGAACGCGGCTGGATTGGCCGGCAAGACTATCGCAGTGCTCAAAGGCTCGATCGAAGACGGGGAATTGAGCAAGGTTGCGCCTGCATCGGCCAATATCAAGCGCTTCGCCACCGAACCTGAGGCCGTCAAATCCTATTTGCAGGGCGAGTCCAAATTGCTGGCGGCCGGCAACGTGCTGATTTCCGCCTTTACCAAAGAGCAAGCGGAAGCAACCCAGCTGAAAATCGTGCTGAAAGATTCACCCTGCTTTATCGGCATTAATAAAAACGAAACTGCATTGCTGAACAAGGTCAATGCCATGCTCAGCACCATCAAGCAAAACGGCATGCTTAATGTCAACGCGCAGCGCTGGTTCAAGGCGCCTTTGCCAGACAGCGTTCTGCATAGCACTATCGAATAAAACCGAACCGTGCTGCATCGGATGGAAAAATGGGATTCCGCAACCGGAGTCCCTTTTCTTTTTGTAGGATAAGCTTGTGCAAAGCTGGCGGCGCGGCGCCGTGACGGCATCCAGCGATATTGACGAAACCAGGCATATGAACCAATCCGGAACTCCATCCGCAGCGCGCACAGATCTTCCCCCACCTGCGGTCAGCTTTCGGGAGGCGTTCCTGTTCTGGCTGAAACTGGGTTTCATCAGTTTCGGTGGGCCTGCCGGCCAGATCTCCATCATGCACCAGGAACTGGTTGAGAACCGACGCTGGATTTCGGAACGGCGCTTTCTGCATGCGCTGAACTACTGCATGGTGCTGCCAGGCCCTGAGGCGCAACAACTGGCCACTTACATCGGCTGGTTGATGCACCGCTCATGGGGCGGTATCGTGGCCGGCGTCTTGTTCGTGCTGCCCTCGCTGCTGATCCTGATCGCCCTGTCCTGGGTGTATATCGCCTTTGGCAATTTGCCGCTGGTCGCCGGCCTGTTCTATGGCATCAAGCCCGCCGTGACCGCCATCGTGCTGCAGGCAGCGCACCGGATCGGCTCGCGCGCGCTCAAGAACAATGCCTTGTGGGCGATTGCCGCAGCGTCCTTCGTGGCGATTTTTGCCTTGCAACTGCCGTTCCCGGCCATCATCGCCGCCGCGGCGCTGATAGGTTACGTCGGCGGCCGCATCGCGCCGGACCGTTTCAAGACTGGAGGCGCACACGGCATGGCGGACCAGTCGTTTGGAGCGGCGCTGATCGACGACCATACGCCGACGCCGAGGCATGCGCAATTTCGCTGGCGCACCTTGTCATGGATAGCTACCGCGGGCGCCTTGCTGTGGGCGCTGCCGATGGGCCTGCTGACAGCGTTCTACGGCTGGCATGGCGCCCTGACGCAAATGGGCTGGTTTTTCACCAAGGCCGCGCTGCTGACCTTCGGCGGCGCTTACGCGGTACTGCCCTATGTGTATCAAGGCGCGGTCGAACACTATGGCTGGCTGACGCCGACACAAATGATCGATGGCCTGGCGTTAGGCGAGACCACGCCCGGACCGCTGATCATGGTGGTGGCTTTTGTCGGCTTCGTCGGCGCTTATGTCAAAGCCGTGTTCGGGCCGGACAGCCTGTTTCTTGCCGGCGCCGCTGCTGCGACATTGGTGACCTGGTTCACTTTCCTGCCCTCTTTCCTGTTCATCCTGGCCGGCGGCCCGCTGATCGAAGCCACCCACCATGACCTCAAGTTTACCGCGCCTCTGACGGCGATAACCGCCGCCGTGGTGGGCGTGATCCTGAACCTGGCGGTGTTCTTCGGCTACCACGTGCTCTGGCCGCAGGGTTTTGCCGGCGCCTTCGACTGGATATCGGCGTTGATCGCGCTGGCCGCAGCTGTCGCCCTGTTCCGTTTCAAGCGCAATGTGATCCATGTCATCGCGGCGTGTGCGGTAAGCGGCCTGGCCCTGAAGATGTGGGTGCTGTAACTCGAATCACGCAACTAGTTGCAGCAGATGTGATAAGTTCGGCAGACGACCCGGAATTCAAGCAGGAGAACATTATGCCAAGCGCACGCCTGAATGGCGAAATCATCACCGATTGGGACAGCTTTCATACCGAATGCGCACAGGTGTTCGGTTTTCCCGAATTCTACGGCCGCAACATGAATGCCTGGATCGATTGCCTCAGTTATTTGCGCGATGAAGACGGCATGAGCAAGTTCCGGCTGCAGGAAAACGAAGTGCTGAGCATCGAGATATCGCACAGCGAAAAACTGCGCCAGCAGGCGCCCGAGATCATCGAGGAGCTGGAATTCTGCATCGCCGCGATCAATGAACGCTACGACGACTACGGCGAAAAACCGGCGCTGAAACTGACGCTCCGCTAGCAGCCTGGCTTAATCGATCAGATCGTCGCCATCATAGAACGGATACGGCCCGTCGAACTCTCCGACATAGGCGGTATGGCTGATCAGGCCGGTCTCCGCATCCCACAGGTGCAACTGGAATGCCGGTGGTTCCATGACGAACTGCGAGGCGGCCTGCGGACTGAGGTCCAGCGCCACCTGGTGCGCGACGCCGGGACAGGTGGAGGCGATCGTACCGCCGAAGCGCACCTGGATGCTTCGGTGCAAATGGCCGCAAAGAATGCGCTCAACCTGCGGGTGGCGACGCACCACGTCAGCCAATGCCTGCGGCTGCGCCAGACCTATCTGATCCATATGGCCGATGCCGGTCTTGAACGGCGGATGATGCATCACAATGACTGTCGGTTTATCCGGCTGCGCTTGCAATACCTGGTCCAGCCAGGCCAGGCTGGCAGGCCCCAGCGCACCACCGCTGGCCTGCGGGATGACCGTGTCCAGGGCGACAATGCGCAGAGGATAATCGTCGATTACATATTCGATCCTCTCTGCGCTTTGCCGCAGGTAAGCATGATCTGGAAACGCGGCGCGCAGCGCGCTGCGCTCATCGTGGTTACCCGGCAGCAGGTAGTAAGGCATGTCCAGGGGCTGCAGCAGCTGGCGCAGGAATGCATATTCTTGCGGCTTGCCGAAATCGACCAGGTCGCCGGTCAGCACCACCGCATCGGGCCGCTGCCTGAGCTGATTGACCTGCGCCACGCAACGCCTCAGGCTTTCAGCCGTATCGACGATGCGGTACGATTTTTTGCCGCCTGCCTTGATGTGCAAATCGGAAATCTGGCAAAGAATCATGCTGCTGCTCCATGGTTAAAGTGCAGCAGCGCATGTTCCGCTACGCGCAACGCAATTGCCTCGCCTGCCTGCCAGGAAGCCCGCCTGCCGGTTTCAACAACGACCGGCTGTTCGGCGCCGATATCGATCAGCAAGCGCGTTCTGTCTCCCAGGAAGAAGGTAGACAGCACGGCGCCTTGCATGTTCGCGCCAGCCGTGCCGGCGGCGACGATTTCCACATCTTCCGGGCGGAACATCAGGGTTGCCGCCGATGCCGGCGACGTTGCGGTGAACGGCAGCATGCCGCCGGCAAATCTCAGGTAGCCGTCGTGCACCCGGCCCGTCACTCGGTTCATGGTGCCGATGAAATCGGCCACAAAATGGCTGGCGGGACGATAGTAGATATCCTGCGGGCTGCCGATCTGCGCAATCCTGCCGCGCTCCATCACTACTACCCGGTCGCCCAGCGCCATGGCTTCGCCTTGATCGTGCGTCACATAGATTGCCGTGATGCCGAGCTTGCGCAACAGCTGGTTGAGATCGGCGCGCAAGGTTTCGCGCAGTTTGGCATCCAGCGCGGTCAATGGCTCATCCAGCAACAGCACCTTGGGTTCGACCGCCAATGCACGGGCCAGCGCGACCCGCTGTTTTTGACCGCCCGACAGCTGGTCGATGCGCCTGTGGCTCAATCCTTGCAGGTGCACCATCTCCAGCAGCGTTTCGATTTTTGCCAGGCGTTGAGCTGCCGGCATTTTGCGGATCTTCAAACCATAGGCAATGTTTTCACCAACCGTCATGTTGGGAAACAAGGCGTAATTCTGGAACACCATGCCGACGCCGCGTTTTTCTATCGGCAAAGCGGTGACGTCTTCGCCGCCGAACAAGACCTGGCCGCCTGCATCCGGAAATTCGAGCCCTGCTATCAGGCGCAAGGTGGTGGTTTTGCCGCAGCCGGACGGCCCTAGCAGGACAACGGTTTCCCCGGGCTCGATTGCCAGCTCTATCGGCTGCAGCGCCTGTGCGCCGTTGGCGAAGGTTTTACCGCACTGGATTAGTTGGATGGAAACAGCATTCTTCATAAACGGACTCTTGAACGTGTGGCATGCGTCACCCATTGCATGGCGATCAGCAGCGGAATGATCATCAGGAAGAAGATCAGCGTGTAGGCGGAACCGACTTCGAGCCGCATCGAGGCATAGCTATCGGCCAGCCCGACCGGCAGCGTCATGGTCAGGGGCGTATGCAGCATCCAGGTGATGTTGAATTCGCCTATCGACAAGGTCACCACCATCAGGGCGCCGGCAAGGATGCCTGAAAACACGTTGGGAATCACGATCCCGAAGAACCGCTGCCCCAGTCCCGCGCCAAGGCTGGCCGCGGCTTCCTCCAGCACCGACAATTGCGACGACTGCATTACCGCCAGCACCGGACGCACCATGAATGGCAGCGTAAACAGCACATGGCCGACCAGGATAAACAGCAGGCTGCCGCGAAATTCCCGATACTGGCCGTACGCCATGATCAGGGCCAGTGCCGTCGCCAGCCCCGGCACAGCTACCGGCATCATCAGCAGTTCTTCGATCACGCGCGCCAGCCGGCTGTTGCCGCCGCGATGGCGCGCCAGCATGTAAGCCAGCGGCACGCCGGCGACAGTGGTGATTGCCAGGCAAGCCAATGCGATGGCAATCGAACGCCAGATCGTCTGCTGATAGGTATCCCAGACCTGCACCACCCAGCGTAAAGTGAAACCGCTGGACCAGCCGATGAAGAAATTCTCGGTGACGCCAGCCAGCATCGACAACACGATGGGCACGATCAGGAATGCACACACCAGCAAGGTGAATCCCAGCTGCAGATAGAAGCGGAAAGGAAAACGAAAAGAAGGCTTCATGCCGCTGCTCCCGCCGCATTGCCTGACCATGAACGTGCCAGCGCCAGCACCAGCCAGGTGGTCGCTCCCAATACGATCGACAGCGCGGCTGCCATCGAAAAATTGGCATAGCTGGTAAATTCGTTATAGATCGCCATAGGCAATACGTCAATATTGGTCGCTAGCGTGAAGGCTGTGCCAAATGCGCCGACGCTGGTGGCAAAACAGATCGCGCCGGAGGACACCAGCGCCGGCGCCAAAGCCGGCAGCACGATATCGGCGAATACCCGCAGCGGATTGGCGCCTAGCGAGCGCGCCGCTTCTTCCAGCGCCGGATCGAGTTTTTCCGCCGCCGCCATCACCGTCAGGATCACGCGCGGAATCGAAAAATAGAGATAACCCAGGAACAGGCCGCCCAGCGAATAGGCGAATACCCAGGCGTCGCCGAACAGCCAGTTTGTCACGGCGCCAATCAAGCCTTGGCGACCGGCCAGCATGATCACCATGAAACCGACTACCACCCCGGGAAACGCCAGCGGGAAAGTCAGCATGGCCAGCAGCAGCGCTTTGCCGGCAAAACGATTACGCTGCAAAAACAGCCCGACCAGGGAAGAAATCATCAATGTCGCCAATGTGACTGCGGCCGACAACAGCAAGGTCGACATCAGGCTGGTGAAATAATGGCGGTTGGTCAGCACGGCAATATACGCTGCGGCGCCGCTCGGCCCGCTGGCGCCGACTTCTAGCAGGCGCAGCATCGGCAGCAGCCAGAAGGCCAGGAACAACGTCACGCCTGGCGCTGCAAACAGCAGGTAAATGTGGCGCCCGGCTGGCGTGCGCCGCTTCTGGCTATGCCGGTTCACCGCAATTCAGCCTGATAACGTTCGCTGAATTTACGCTGGACCTCGGCCATCTTGCCGTAGTCGACCGGCTTGGCGCGGGCATACTCCGCAGCCGGCAGGAAACGTGACTGGGCCTCCTTGGAAATGGCGGAAGCACGCACCGGCCGCAGGTAGGCATTGGCCCAAATCGCCTGTCCTTCGTTGGACAGCAGGAAATCGAGTACTTTCTTGGCGTTGGCAGGATTCGGGCCGTTCTTCACCAGGCTGACCACATACGGCACCGTCACCGTTCCTTCGCTAGGGATCACAAACGCGACGTTGGCTTTGTCTTTGTATTTGGCGCGATAGGCATCGAAGTCATAACCGAACAAAATCGGGATCTCGCCAGACAGCAGGCGTGCATAGGACGTCTGCTTGGGCACGATGGGCTGGTTTTTTTGCAGCGCCTTGAAATAATTGAGGCCCGGCGTGAAGTTGTCGAGGGTGCCGCCCAGCGCCTGATTGACCGCCACCGCGCCGACATAGCCGACAAAAGCGCTGGCCGGATCGAGATAGCCGATCAGTCCTTTGTATTCCGGCTTCAGCAAGTCCTGCCAGGAGCGCGGCACCGGTTTCCCCTTGAGCGCATCGACATTCACCATCAGGCCCATGGTGCCGGAATGGATGGTAAACCAATAACCGTCGGGATCTTTCAGGTCGGCCGGAATCTCATTCCAACCAGCCGGCTTGTAAGGAGTCACGACCTCGTTCTTTTTGGCTTCGATGCCGAAGGTCACGCCGACATAGGTGAAGTCGGCCACCGGGCTGGCTTTTTCGGCGATGATCTGCGACAGCGACTGGCCGCTGTTCTTGTTATCGGGCGGCACCGTGATGCCGGTCTTGTCCTTGATGGCCTTGATCTGTGTTGCCCAGTCAGCCCATTCGGGCGGACAGTTGTAGCAGATTGCGTTTTGCGCAAGGGCATGGGCCGATGCGGCCAGGGCGACGGCGGCGGCCATCGCATGGAAAACACGTGCTAAGCGCATGCTGGTTCCTTTCTTGAATTTAACTGTGAAAAGTTCTGACCGAGCCGCCCAGGCGGACGGTGTGAGGCAATAATTGCGCGGATGCCGGCGCCTGGCCCTCTTGTGGCTCTTCGATTGCACGCACCAGCGTGCGCAGCGCCAGTTCGCCGATCTGCTCGGATGGCTGGGCGACACTGCTCAGCATCGGATCCATCAGCTCGCCTAGCGGGATGCCGTCGAAACCCATCACCGATACGTCGTCGGGCACGCGCAGGCCAATTGCGCGCAGATCGCGCATGACGCTCAGCGCCAGTAAATCGTTGGAGCAGAACAACGCGCTTGGCCGCCGCAAGGGATCTCGAAAGATTTGCAGGTGCTCGGAGGAAAGTGCGGCATAGGTATGGCGAGGAATTTCAATTGGCGTCAGCGCTTGCAATCCGTGCTCGTGCATTGCCTGCCGGTAGCCGTGATAGCGTTGCAGGGCCCGGTCGGAAGCGTGAAATTGTCCGGACAGCATCTGGATCCGGGTATGGCCGAGGTTGATCAGATGGGTTACTGCCTCATGCGCGGCAGCCCGGTTATCGACCGATACGGATGGCCGCGCCGTCTGTTGCGGCTGGTTGTACACCAATACATACGGGATGTGTTCGCGGTCAAGTACATCCAGTGTGCTGCTCGCATCGGCATTGGTGACGGTAAGGATGATGCCGTCGACGCGATGCGCCAGCAGCAACTCGACGGCCGCGGATTCATCTTGCTGGCGATATTCGGTTGCGGTGAACATGACCGAATAGTCGCGCTGGCGCGCCGCCGTTTCTACTCCCTGCAGGCATTGCGCAAATACCGTGTTGGACAAAGTCGGCACCACCACGCCGACCGTGCGCGAACGTCCGGCGCGTAAATTGCGTCCGGTGAAATTCGGGCGGAAACCAAGGACTTCGATTGCCTGGTTAATCTTGCTGGCGGAATCGATGCTGACCGAATCCGGCTTGTTCAGCAGACGCGATACCGTGGCGATCGATACGCCGGCTTCCAGGGCTACCTGTTTGATGGATGGACGCACAATTTAATCCGCGATGTAAACGTTTACATCGTGCCAGCGCTTTGTTACGCGCTGATGACCGTGTGCAAGTCTGCCGGGATGGATTGCTTAGTGTTGTATTGCCGGCTCGGCTGCTGCCCAGCGTTGGATGGATGGCGTGGCCGCTGGAGCAGCGCTATCGTGCTGGACGAAGATAATAGATATCCCATTCCTCTTCTGCAAGGAATTCAAAGCCATGGCGCTGATAGAAACGATTGGCATCGCTTCCTCTCAGGGCGCCTACGCGCACCGGCAGTGAGATCGCATCGGCTTCTTTAAAGACTTGTGCAAGGACTGCGGCGCCGATTCCTTTTCCCTGGTTGCCGGGACGGATATAGAGATGGTCGAGCAGCAATTGACCTTGAGCAGGTTTGACAACCACAAAACCCAGGTGCTGGCCATCGACCAGCACGTGCCGTGTGTGCATTGCCGAAAAACCGGAGCGAAATCGTTCCCTTGCACGAATCGGGTCGAAGCGGCCGATACGTTCCAGGCTTTCGCGCATGGCGTCTATGCGCAATGCCACCAGTTCTTCAAAATCCGTTTCAATTGCCTGAACCAGGCTAACAGGCGGAGTATTTGCGGCAGACATGTTCGCCTCCAGAGTTTTCCTTCGATTGACCTGGCAATTGTAAACCGTCGTCCCAAAGCAAAAACCCTCTGCTGGTAAGAGCAGAGGGTTTTTTAATAAAAGCCTGACGATGACCTACTTTCACACTGGTTGCAGCACTATCATCGGCGCAAAGTCGTTTCACGGTCCTGTTCGGGATGGGAAGGGGTGGTACCAACTCGCTATGGTCATCAGGCATAACTTGTATCGTTTTTGTTCTCCGATTGGAGCAACAAAGAACGCAATTTAGAAGAAGTAGTTTTTTATACCGAACTCACTAGGGTGAGTGAGTCCGGTTGGGTATGAGTGTCCAAACGATTCTTTCGAATCTTGGCAAACAAATAAGCTCATCATATAACCTGCTAAGGTTATAGGGACAAGCCTCACGGGCAATTAGTATCAGTTAGCTTAACGTATTACTACGCTTCCACACCTGACCTATCAACGTCCTGGTCTCGAACGACCCTTTAGGGGAATCTAGTTCCCGGGAAATATCATCTTAAGGCAAGTTTCCCGCTTAGATGCTTTCAGCGGTTATCTCTTCCGAACTTAGCTACCCGGCAATGCCACTGGCGTGACAACCGGTACACCAGAGGTTCGTCCACTCCGGTCCTCTCGTACTAGGAGCAGCCCCCTTCAAATTTCCAACGCCCACGGCAGATAGGGACCAAACTGTCTCACGACGTTTTAAACCCAGCTCACGTACCACTTTAAATGGCGAACAGCCATACCCTTGGGACCGGCTACAGCCCCAGGATGTGATGAGCCGACATCGAGGTGCCAAACTCCCCCGTCGATATGAACTCTTGGGAGGAATCAGCCTGTTATCCCCAGAGTACCTTTTATCCGTTGAGCGATGGCCCTTCCATACAGAACCACCGGATCACTATGTCCTACTTTCGTACCTGCTCGACTTGTCAGTCTCGCAGTTAAGCACGCTTATGCCATTGCACTATTAGCACGATGTCCGACCGTACCTAGCGTACCTTCGAACTCCTCCGTTACACTTTGGGAGGAGACCGCCCCAGTCAAACTGCCTACCATGCACTGTCCCCGATCCGGATAACGGACCAAGGTTAGAACCTCAAACAAACCAGGGTGGTATTTCAAGGTTGGCTCCACGAGAACTAGCGTCCCCGCTTCAAAGCCTCCCACCTATCCTACACAGATTGGTTCAAAGTCCAATGCAAAGCTACAGTAAAGGTTCATGGGGTCTTTCCGTCTAGCCGCGGGTAGATTGCATCATCACAAACATTTCAACTTCGCTGAGTCTCGGGAGGAGACAGTGTGGCCATCGTTACGCCATTCGTGCAGGTCGGAACTTACCCGACAAGGAATTTCGCTACCTTAGGACCGTTATAGTTACGGCCGCCGTTTACTGGGACTTCAATCAAGAGCTTGCACCCCATCATTTAATCTTCCAGCACCGGGCAGGCGTCACACCCTATACGTCCACTTTCGTGTTTGCAGAGTGCTGTGTTTTTATTAAACAGTCGCAGCCACCTTTTTATTGCAGCCCTTTCGTCCTTCTGGCGCAGGCCAGTCAAACTACATGGGCGTACCTTATCCCGAAGTTACGGTACAAATTTGCCGAGTTCCTTCTCCCGAGTTCTCTCAAGCGCCTTAGAATACTCATCTCGCCCACCTGTGTCGGTTTGCGGTACGGTCTCGTGTGACTGAAGCTTAGAGGCTTTTCTTGGAACCACTTCCGATTGCTTCACCAATAAATTGGCTCGTCCCATACCCTTGAATTACGCTGCCGGATTTGCCTAACAGCCTTCTCTGATATAGGAACCGGGACTTCCAACACCCGGACAACCTTCCGCGATCCGTCCCCCCATCGCATCACACGACGGTGCAGGAATATTAACCTGCTTCCCATCAGCTACGCATCTCTGCCTCGCCTTAGGGGCCGACTCACCCTGCTCCGATGAACGTTGAACAGGAAACCTTGGGCTTACGGCGTGGGGGCTTTTCACCCCCATTATCGCTACTCATGTCAGCATTCGCACTTCTGATACCTCCAGCATCCTTTACAAGACACCTTCGCAGGCTTACAGAACGCTCTCCTACCATATCAATAAATTGATATCCGCAGCTTCGGTGACTGGCTTAGCCCCGTTACATCTTCCGCGCAGGACGACTCGATCAGTGAGCTATTACGCTTTCTTTAAAGGATGGCTGCTTCTAAGCCAACCTCCTGACTGTTTTAGCCTTCCCACTTCGTTTGCCACTTAGCCAATCTTTGGGACCTTAGCTGGCGGTCTGGGTTGTTTCCCTCTTGACGTCGGACGTTAGCACCCGGCGTCTGTCTCCCAAGCTCGCACTCATCGGTATTCGGAGTTTGCAATGGTTTGGTAAGTCTCGATGACCCCCTAGCCATAACAGTGCTCTACCCCCGATGGTGATACTTGAGGCACTACCTAAATAGTTTTCGGAGAGAACCAGCTATTTCCAAGTTTGTTTAGCCTTTCACCCCTACCCACAGCTCATCCCCTAATTTTTCAACATTAGTGGGTTCGGACCTCCAGTGCGTGTTACCGCACCTTCATCCTGGCCATGAGTAGATCACTTGGTTTCGGGTCTACACCCAGCGACTGAACGCCCTATTCGGACTCGATTTCTCTACGCCTTCCCTATACGGTTAAGCTTGCCACTGAATGTAAGTCGCTGACCCATTATACAAAAGGTACGCAGTCACGGAACAAGTCCGCTCCTACTGTTTGTATGCACACGGTTTCAGGATCTATTTCACTCCCCTTCCGGGGTTCTTTTCGCCTTTCCCTCACGGTACTGGTTCACTATCGGTCGATATCGAGTATTTAGCCTTGGAGGATGGTCCCCCCATGTTCAGACAGGATTACACGTGTCCCGCCCTACTTGTTGCAAGCTTAGTTCCACAATGATCATTTCGTATAAGGGGCTATCACCCTCTATGGCCGACGTTTCCAAGTCGTTCTACTATGTCCACTGCTAAAACTTGCGGCTGTTCCCATTTCGCTCGCCACTACTTTGGGAATCTCGGTTGATTTCTTTTCCTGCAGCTACTTAGATGTTTCAGTTCGCCGCGTTCGCTTTGCATACCTATGTATTCAGTATGCAATGACCACTAGGGCCGGGTTTCCCCATTCGGAAATCTGCGGATCAAAGCTTGTTTGCTAGCTCCCCGCAGCTTATCGCAAGCTACTACGTCCTTCATCGCCTGATATCGCCAAGGCATCCACCATGTGCACTTATTCACTTGTCCCTATAACTTTAGCCTCTGAGTGCGTTCACACCCAAAAAGCGGTTATAGAGGTATTTCTATGAGTTTAGCGTTTGCCGTATCCAAAGTGTTTTCGCATGTCCATGCAGCTTGCGCCCATGGACTCTTTTGAGAACTCTTTACATACTTTTTGATTTGATACAATCATACCCATCCACAACAATGTCTTGTCATGGACGAATCTTTACTACTTCTTCTAAATTGTTAAAGAACAGTTATTGCTTTTGATCTTAAAAAGACCAAACCTAAATCCCAGTGCCTATCCTTCGCACCGACTTAGGTTTGATATTTCACGATTCTCACCAAGGAAACTTGGTGGAGGTTGACGGGATCGAACCGACGACCCCCTGCTTGCAAAGCAGGTGCTCTCCCAGCTGAGCTAAACCCCCGGAAATCTTTGGTGGGTCTGGTTGGGCTCGAACCAACGACCCCCGCGTTATCAACACGGTGCTCTAACCAACTGAGCTACAGACCCGCTTGGATCAGTACGAGCCTACCATCAACTATCGCGTATCTCTACGCAACAGCCTTTGACCGATACCTGTTCTTCTTAACTAACAGACGATAAGTGTGGACGCTTAACTTTCATGCAAACTCTAGAAAGGAGGTGATCCAGCCGCACCTTCCGATACGGCTACCTTGTTACGACTTCACCCCAGTCACGAATCCTACCGTGGTAAGCGCCCTCCTTACGGTTAGGCTACCTACTTCTGGTAAAACCCGCTCCCATGGTGTGACGGGCGGTGTGTACAAGACCCGGGAACGTATTCACCGCGACATGCTGATCCGCGATTACTAGCGATTCCAACTTCATGTAGTCGAGTTGCAGACTACAATCCGGACTACGATACACTTTCTGGGATTAGCTCCCCCTCGCGGGTTGGCGGCCCTCTGTATGTACCATTGTATGACGTGTGAAGCCCTACCCATAAGGGCCATGAGGACTTGACGTCATCCCCACCTTCCTCCGGTTTGTCACCGGCAGTCTCATTAGAGTGCCCTTTCGTAGCAACTAATGACAAGGGTTGCGCTCGTTGCGGGACTTAACCCAACATCTCACGACACGAGCTGACGACAGCCATGCAGCACCTGTGTTACAGCTTTCTTTCGAACACTCCCAAATCTCTTCGGGATTCTGTACATGTCAAGGGTAGGTAAGGTTTTTCGCGTTGCATCGAATTAATCCACATCATCCACCGCTTGTGCGGGTCCCCGTCAATTCCTTTGAGTTTTAATCTTGCGACCGTACTCCCCAGGCGGTCTACTTCACGCGTTAGCTGCGTTACCAAGTCAATTAAGACCCGACAACTAGTAGACATCGTTTAGGGCGTGGACTACCAGGGTATCTAATCCTGTTTGCTCCCCACGCTTTCGTGCATGAGCGTCAGTGTTATCCCAGGGGGCTGCCTTCGCCATCGGTATTCCTCCACATCTCTACGCATTTCACTGCTACACGTGGAATTCTACCCCCCTCTGACACACTCTAGCCTTGCAGTCACAAATGCCATTCCCAGGTTAAGCCCGGGGATTTCACACCTGTCTTACAAAACCGCCTGCGCACGCTTTACGCCCAGTAATTCCGATTAACGCTTGCACCCTACGTATTACCGCGGCTGCTGGCACGTAGTTAGCCGGTGCTTATTCTTCAGGTACCGTCATTAGGGGACCGTATTAGGATCCCCCGTTTCTTCCCTGACAAAAGAGCTTTACAACCCGAAGGCCTTCTTCACTCACGCGGCATTGCTGGATCAGGGTTGCCCCCATTGTCCAAAATTCCCCACTGCTGCCTCCCGTAGGAGTCTGGGCCGTGTCTCAGTCCCAGTGTGGCTGGTCGTCCTCTCAGACCAGCTACTGATCGATGCCTTGGTGAGCCTTTACCTCACCAACTAGCTAATCAGATATCGGCCGCTCTATGAGCATGAGGTCTTGCGAGCCCCCACTTTCATCCGTAGATCGTATGCGGTATTAGCTAGTCTTTCGACTAGTTATCCCCCACTCAAAGGTACGTTCCGATATATTACTCACCCGTTCGCCACTCGTCAGCGGAGCAAGCTCCCTGTTACCGTTCGACTTGCATGTGTAAGGCATGCCGCCAGCGTTCAATCTGAGCCAGGATCAAACTCTTCAGTTCAATCTCTGTTTTGTGGCATTGCTGCCTAGCATCTCTGCTATCGCTCACTCAAAATACTGACAGGCCACTTTCTTTCAAAAGCGCCTATTTTCTTCTTTTGTGAACATTTAATGTTTTAAGTTATACGCCACCCATTTACATGAATGACGCTGCACTTCCATCAAACGCCCACACTTATCGACTGTTAATTGTTAAAGAACCTTCTACTTCGCGTCACCAGCATGCCGGTTCGCGTCGCCAACAAATCGTTTTGTTTGTCAGCAGCAGAGAGATGAGATTATGTGGCGTTTCCAGCTTTTCGTCAACTACTTTTTTTACTACTTACCGAAAAACTTTTACCTGCCCACATCACCTGCAAACCCCCTTTTCCCCTCTCAAACTCCACTCACAAAACAGCTCTAACTTCTCTTCGCTGTCTCGGTAATTTCGCGTCGTTCTCAACGGGAGGCGAACTATAGCAACCCTTCTTCACCCCAGCAAGCATTTTTTCGCTCTTTCCTTAAAATATTTCTATTTACCCCTTTTACCCACCGCTCCCGCCTCCGGCAGCGGCCTGTCCGCTATGCATCAACAGAGTTCAGCACCGCCCAGCGGGCGGCGCTGACGCCCTTTTCCAGGCTGACCCGGCTCACTATCTGCTCCAGCTGCAGGTGGTTGCTAGGTGAAGTAATCAGATCCGCCCGTACTTCCAGCTGGGTGCCGGAAGCCAGGTCCTCGCTGTGCAACGACTGCACCACCAAGTGCGGCATGCCATTGAGCATATGCAGCATCAAGGTACGCACCTGCACCTCGTCTTCCGGCCGGCATACTATAGAGAGGCGATAGACCTGCTCGATTTCAGTCGCGCTATGCAGGTCTTGCTGGTTGATCATGTGAGAGACGCCTCGCAGCAATACATTAGCCCCGAGGATCGCCGCCGCGCCAATGGCGGCTTCCAGCGCATGGCCGAGCCCGCACAACACGCCGACCGCCGCCGAACACCACAGTGTCGCTGCGGTATTGAGCCCGCGCACGTTAATCCCTTCGCGCATGATGACGCCGGCGCCAAGGAAACCGATGCCGGATACTACATAAGAGGCGATCCGCGTCGCCCCCTGCGGATCCGATTCGAATGCCGACACCATGACAAACAGCGAGGCGCCTATCGATACCAGCGCATTGGTCCGCAAACCGGCCATGCGCTGGCGCATCTGGCGCTCCGCTCCTATCAGCGAACCTAAGGTCAGGGCCAGCAATACCCGCAGGGTAAATATTTTCCAATCCATCTTCACTGCCTCTCTATATGCGTCGCCATGCCGGATGGCGACATTCCATGGGTGCGCAGCGCTGCTTCATGCACTGAAGGTCAGCTGGCAACGCAAACAAACGAATGGGTGGGACAGGCGGCGATGCGAGATCGCCCGGGATACCGCGGCACGTCAATTCACGGGCTGCAGCAATGGACGACTAAAAGCGGGCAAATTGCATCGGGCAAGGCGCCCATCCACGGGTACTGGGACAACTGTCCAAAACCGGATCTCCTGTAAAGATAGTCCACCGGATTCTATGGAGGCGCCACGGGCAAGTCAAGCAACGACCGCCGCATCCGCCGCCAGCTTGCGCAGGACATGGCCGGCCGCAACCAGGCCGAAAGTGGCGGTGACCACTACCGCCGAACCATAACCTGCGCAATTCAGGCCAGTAACGCCGGGCGCGGTGTCGGCATCGACGGCGCACACCTCTGCGCTGAGCGGCGCACTCAAGGGTTCGGTGGAAAACACCGCATCGATGCCGAAACGTACCTTGTCGCCGCGCGGGAAACGGTATTCGGAACGTAAACGCTTGCGCACCTTGGCCAGCAGCGGTTCCTGCTCGGTCTTGGCAAGATCGCGCACTTCAATGCAGGTCGCATCAACCTGCCCGCCGGCGCTGCCGATCGTGATCAGGCGAATTCCCTGGTCGCGGCAATAGGCGATCACCGCCGCCTTGGCGCGCACATTGTCGATGGCGTCGATCACGTAGTCGTAGCGTTGCCCTCCTATCATTTCAGGCAAATTGTCCGCCGTAATGAAATCCTCCACTTCGGTGACGTGGCAATAGGGGTTGATCTGGGCGATACGCGCCGCCAGCGCGCTCACCTTGGCCTGGCCGAGCGTATCGGTCAGCGCATGGATCTGGCGGTTGATGTTGGATTCGGCCAGGTTATCCAGGTCGATCATGGTCAGGTTGCCGACCGCACTGCGCGCCAGCGCCTCGATCGCCCAGGAACCGACGCCGCCGACGCCTATCACGCAGACATGCGCTTGCAGGAAGCGCGCCAGCGCGGCAGCGCCGTACAGGCGCGCGATGCCGCCGAAGCGGCGGTCGAAGTCGATTTCGTCGAGGTCGACGGCAGTGGGGACAAATACGCCAGGAGCGCTTGGTACAACGGATGAGGACATGGCTGGAAACAAAAAAGATGCATGGGCAATCGCCAAAATATCCACGGACAGCCGGATATCGCTATTGGCGCTATTTTACCGGCTCCGCAAGACGGATTTATTTTGAAGTGCTTTAATATGAGTGCATTGCCATTTATCGATGAGTTATCAATGAGTTGCCAGATAAACATCTATCCGCCCAAGGCGCCCCAGCTTAACCCACGAGATACATCATCATGCCAAATGCACTGATCAGCACGGCGCCGGACTTCAGCCAGCCGATAGCCGTCCTCAAGCACTGCCACGACAAGATCCGCCAGCAGCTGAGCACGCTGCAGAACCTGCTCGATCACGTGCCGCAATACGGCAGCGACGCCCAGGCGCAGCAGGCTGCCCACAACGTCATGCGCTATTTCAACCAGGCCGCGCCGCATCATCATGCAGATGAAGAGCAAGACCTGCTGCCGATGTTGCGCGCCACTGCGACAGGGGAAGATGCCGACCTGCTGCAAAAACTGACGCCCGAAATCCTCGCGGAACACCAGCAGATGGACAGCCTCTGGCATTGCCTCAACCTGCAATTGGCGCAGATCGCCGATGGCGCGGCTGTTCAGGCCCCGCCCCTGTTGTCACCGCAAGACGTGCAGCAATTTTCCACCATCTATTCCGCTCACATGGAAAAAGAAGAAACCTGGATTGCGCCCATGGCAAAACGCATTTTCAATGACCAGCAAATGCAACAGCTGGGAGCAGCAATGCAACAACGCCGAGGTATTCCAGCATGAGTCAAAGCAAGGACCAATCCATCGCAGATCTCCGGATCGATTACAGCCAGGCCAGCCTGTCGGAGGCAGACAGCGCCGCCGATCCGATTACGCAATTCGGAACATGGTTCGATGAAGCGATCCAGGCGGAAGTGCCGGAAGCGAATGCGATGAGCCTGGCCACCGTGGGCAGCAACGGCCGCCCATCGTCGCGCATCGTGCTGATCAAGCAATTCGATGAACGCGGTTTTACCTGGTTCACCAATTTCGACAGCCGCAAAGGCCATGAACTGCTGGAGCATCCCTACGGCGCGCTGCTGTTTCACTGGGTTGCGCTGGAACGCCAAGTACGCATCGAAGGCAGGGTCGAGCGCGTCGCCGAAAGCGAGAGCGACGCTTACTTCCACAGCCGGCCGCTGCGCAGCCGCCTTGGCGCGATCGCATCGGCGCAAAGCCAGCCGATCGGCAGCCGCGACCTGCTCGAAGCTGAATATGCGAAGGCCGAAAAAGAGTTCGGCGACCACCCGCCGCGGCCGAATCATTGGGGTGGCTACAGACTTTTCCCGGATACGGTAGAATTTTGGCAAGGACGGCGGTCGCGTTTGCATGACCGGATTCTGTATACCCTGGACGCGGATGGCAACTGGCAGCGGCAACGCCTTCAACCTTAGTTCTGCGTTATTGGTCAAGGCCGGCCGCTTGAGTCCACTAGTACAAGTATTTAATCACCGGAGGAGAAATCGTGTTCTGGGAAAAGAAGCTTGAGAACTGGGTTAATGAAGTCCGCCACCGCGCCGCATTACCGTTACGGCTGGAACTGTGGAACGGCCAGAAGTTTGACTTTGGCAGCTATGCGACGCCGGAGGTTACCGTACGGGTACCGCATGCCTCTGCCCTCACCTACCTGTTGACGCCATCCCTCGCCAACCTCGGCGAGGCGTATGTCGAAGGCAAGATCGAGGTCGAAGGAAAAATCCGGGAAATCATCGCTGTCGGCAATGCACTGGCGGCCAATACGCTGAAAGCGGATGGGAAATTCTCACGCATCACCCGCACCTTCCGCCACAACAAGGAGAAGGATGCGGAAGCGATCCGTTACCACTACGACGTCTCCAACGATTTCTACAAGCTGTGGCTGGACCAGAACATGGTCTATTCCTGCGCCTATTTCGAGAATGGCGATGAAGACCTGGATACGGCGCAGCTGAAAAAAATCGATCACATATTGACCAAGATCCAGGTCCAGCCGGGCCACACCCTGCTCGATATCGGCTGCGGCTGGGGCGCCCTGGTGTTGCGGGCAGCGCAGAAGTTCGGCGCCAGGTGCGTCGGCATCACGCTCTCGGAAAACCAGTATGCATTGGCCAAGGAAAGGGTAAAGCAGGCCGGCCTGGAAGACCGGGTAGAAATCCGCCTGCAAGACTACCGCGACATCACCGGCAGTTTCGACCGCATCACCAGCGTCGGCATGTTCGAGCATGTCGGCCTGAATAACCTGCCCATGTATTTCTCGCGCATCCGCGGCTTGCTGGCGGACGACGGCATCGCCATGAACCACGGCATCACCACCACCGACATCGACAATGGCGAATCGCCTTACGGCGGCGGCGAATTCATCGACAAGTACGTGTTCCCGCACGGCGAGCTGCCGCATATCGGCATGGTGCTGAAAACCATGCAGGAAGGCGGCCTGGAAGTATTCGATGTGGAAAACCTGCGGCGCCACTATGCCAAGACCTGCGGCATCTGGGCCGACAACCTGGAAGCGCGCGCCGACGAAGTCAGGAAAACCGTGGATGACCGCCGCTTCCGCATCTGGCGGATTTACCTGGCCGGCAGTTCCTACGGCTTCGAACGCGACTGGGTGTCGCTGTACCAGGTGGTGTGCCGCAAGGCCGGCCGCAGCGCGAGCACGCTGCCCTGGTCGCGCGACTACATTTACCAGGCCACGCAATAATCGCGGCTATCCACTGTTCCGCCTGGAACAGTGGAGCTATTCTCAGCTGGCGATAACCTTGTCGGCAAAAGTCTTGCGCAACTTTGTCACTTTGGGCGCAACCACGAATGCGCAATAGCCTTGCAGCGGATGCTGGCGGAAGTAATTCTGGTGGTAATCCTCGGCCTTGTAATAGGTCTCGGCAGGGCTCAGCTCAGTGACGATGGGCGCATCCCAGACATTCGCCATTTCCGCCATCACTTTCTTGGCCTCGGCCTCCTGCTGCGGCGACTGGTAATAAATCGCGGAACGATATTGCGTGCCGACGTCGTTGCCCTGCCGGTTCAGGGTAGTCGGGTCGTGGATCGTAAAGAAGATTTCCAACAGCTCACGGAAGCTGATCTGGTCGGTGTCGAATGTCACTGCTACTACTTCGGCATGGCCGGTCGTGCCTTCGCAGACCTGCTCATAGCTTGGGTTGGCTACCTGGCCGCCGGTATATCCCGATTCGACCTGCTGCACGCCCCTTATTTGCTGGTAAACCGCCTCCAGGCACCAGAAGCATCCGCCCCCTAAAACTGCAACTTCCTTGGTCATGGCCGCTACTCCCTGGTTACTTTCCATTAACACTTTCACTTTAACGCAATCTGCCACTGCTTGTCGACGTAGATATACAGAATCTCATATGCAATCCGCGCAGGCAAAAAAATGCCCTGGCTATGCAGGGCATTTAATACAAACCTTATCCAGCGCTTGTCTGATGATTTAGAACTTGTAGCCGACGGTCAGCACCGAAACCAAAGGATTCAGAGTGATTTTGGTAGTCGCGTGGGTCGTTGTTCCATTGCTGTGGCGGGTGCTCAGATCAGCCTTGGTGTCCAGCGGAACATACGACAGGGAGAAATTGGCGGACCAGTTCTTGTCGAAATTATAGGCAATACCGATGTTCGCGACCGGCACGAAAGAACTGCTCAGGTCAGCACTGGTGGAAGCACCAGGATCGCCGCCGGCAAGAAGTCCTGTCAGGCTGTTGGTCAGCTTGATATTCGAATACCAGACGTATGCGGCACCGGCGCCGACATAAGGACGGAACTGGCTGTTAGCGTCGCCGAAATAATATTTCGCCAAGATCGCCGGGCTCCACTGCGTCGCCGTGCCCAGTTGGCCGAGGCCGTTGAGGGAACCTTCGCCGCTCAGCTTGAATTTCGGCGGAATGCCCAGATCCGCAGTGACAGCGATATTGTCGGTAAAGAAATGGGTCATCTGCAGGATCGCGGTATCGGCGTTGGAAACATGCGCGCCGCTGTTTGGCACCGTGATGGTCCCGAGCTTCAGCGGTTCGCTGGACTGGTTCAGTCCGATGTGCGCCCAGCCGAAATTGACGATATTATCGCCAGCCTGTTGCGCCATGGCGGGAGCCGCGCATGCTGCCAGTACGGACAGCGCAGCCAGTTTCGGCAATACGTTGAATTGTTTTTTCATATGTCTTCTCCAAGTTACACTTCATTTTTAGTAGCGGGATTTTTGCCTGCAGCGAATACAGTACAAACCCATTTTTTTTGGCGTTTTTCGGCTCTGGCCTATCCAGACAACGCTCTCTTATTCGACTGCATTTACCAGAATCGGCGTATCCGTGACTTCCGGATATCTTGTCTATGCTTTTTTTCCTCGAAAAGAACGCGCGTGCTATTCTTTTTTTTACACTATGCCAGCTTTAGAATCATTTGACTATAGTTGTAGCTTTTTTACCTCAAATTATTTTTTGAAACCTGCCAGGACGGCAGAGGAATCGTGCGCGGCACGGCGTAAACGATCGTTGACGCCCTGCCAGGCCTGGCTGGACGGCGGCGTTTCCACCACGATCAGGTCAGCCGCGGCGTGATCCATATTGCGCAGTGCCGCATAAAGATCGTGGGCATAAGCCTGGGCCTCAGCAGCCATGGGAAATTGCGCGGCCAGGGACGGCATGCCAGTTGTCAGCGCCGAATAGCTGATCAGCGCCAGGCTCTGTCCAGCCTGGTGCATTTGCTGCAAGGTGCCTGCCAGCTGCGCTGAAGCCACCAGCAGCACCGGCGTGCGCGGCGCATAGTGCGACTCCAGCGTGCCTGAGGCGCGCGGAGCGGCGGCGTCGGCGGCTTGCACCGCAACTCCCAGCACCGCGCCGATTTGTGCGGCGCTGATATGGCCGGGCCGCAGCAGCACCGGCCCATGCGAAGCGATACGGGATAAATCGATGATGGTCGACTCGATGCCGACTTCGCTCTGGCCGCCATCCAGGATGCAGGCGATCGGACTGTCGCCTTCCGTGTCGAATTCGTCGCGCACGTGCTGTGCCGTGGTCGGGCTGACATGGCCGAATTTGTTCGCCGAAGGGCCGGCAATGCCGCCCTTGCCGCCCTTGAACTCACGCAACAAGGCCTGCGCCACCGGATGCGACGGGCAACGCAAGCCGACCGAGCTTTGACCGCCCGAGACCTGATCCGGGATATGCGCGGCGCGCGGCAAGATCAGCGTCAGCGGTCCCGGCCAGAAAGCAGCGATCAGCGCTTGCGCCTGCGGCGGCACCGACTCAACCCAGTAAGCGATGTCCGCTTCCGGAGCAACATGGACGATCACCGGATGATTCGATGGACGTCCCTTGGCGGCGTAGATGCTGGCCACCGCCGCCGGATTCTCGGCATCGGCGCCCAGCCCATACACCGTTTCGGTAGGGAACGCGACCAGCGCGCCGGCTTCCAGCTTGCGCGCGGCCAGCCGGATTGCCTGCAGATCGATGACCGGGGCTTTCATTTACGGAGCGATGCCGAGGATAGCGCAAGCTTGCGCCAGTTGTTGCTGTGCTTCCGCCATGGTGGCGGCGATGAACGTGATATGTCCCATCTTGCGCGCACGGCGCGCCTGCGCCTTGCCGTACAAATGCAAATGCGCCGCCGGCAAGGCCAGAATCTGGTCCCATACCGGTTCACGCGCTTGCTGGCTATCATCGCCCTCGAACCAGACGTCGCCCAGGATATTCAGCATCACTGCCGGCGAATGCTGGCGCGTGTCGCCCAGAGGCATGCGCGCCATGGCCCGCACCTGCTGCGCGAACTGGCTGGTGACGCAGGCATCCATGGTGTAGTGGCCGCTGTTGTGCGGACGCGGCGCCATTTCGTTGACCACCAGCGAGCCGTCCTGCAAGACAAAAAATTCGATGCACAGGACGCCGACATAATTCAGCTGCCCGATGATGGCCAGCGCCGCATGTTGGGCGCGTTCGGCGGTTTCGCCGCAGACGTTCGGGCCCGGCACCGTGGTGGTAAACAGGATGCCGTCGCGATGCACGTTTTCGGCAATCGGATATACCGCTGCCTTGCCGTCGACGCCGCGCACCACCAGCACCGAAACCTCATAGGCCAGCGGCAGCATCTTTTCCAGCACGCAGGCGACGCCGTTCATGCCGGCAAACGCCTGGCGCACTTCGTCCAGGCTGCGCACCCGCGCCTGTCCCTTGCCGTCGTAACCGAGCCGCACCGTTTTCAGGATGCCGGGCAACAGGTCGGACGGGATAGTCTCGATATCCGCTGCCGATTCAATCAGGTGATGCGGCGCCGGCAGTACCGTCGAGGTCTTGGCGCATTCAGTAAAAAAGCGCTTTTCCACCATGCGGTCCTGGGCAACCGAGACAGAGGCGGCGGCAGGCGCGACAAAGCTGCTGCGCGCCAGGATCGCCAGGCTATCGGCGGCGACGTTTTCAAACTCGGTGGTCACCGCTGCGCACAAGCTGGCCATCTCGGTCAGCGCGACTTCATCGCTGTAGTCGGCCAGGAAATGACGATCGGCGACATGGCCGGTCGGGCAATCCTGTTCCGGTTCCAGCACCGCCACCTTGTAACCCATGGCTTGCGCTTCGTGGGTAAACATGCGGCCCAGCTGGCCGCCTCCCATCACGCCCAGCCAGGTGGCCGGCGTGGTGGTGGGCGGGGTGGCGTGGACCATTGGTTCTGTCGAATCATGCGCTTTGTCTTCCATACTGCTCATACCGGAGGCAATTTCATATCAAGGGCAATTTGCGTCTGCTTGGCGCGGAACGCCAGCAGTTTGGCGGCAAGCGCATCGTCGGTAGTAGCCAGCATGGCGATCGCCGACAAAGCGGCGTTGGCAGCGCCGGCTTCGCCGATGGCGTAAGTCGCAACCGGAATCCCCTTCGGCATCTGTACGATGGACAGCAAGGAATCCTCGCCGCGCAGATACTTGGACGGCACTGGCACGCCCAGCACCGGCACGATAGTCTTGGCGGCAATCATGCCCGGCAGGTGGGCAGCGCCGCCGGCGCCGGCGATGATGGCGCGCAGGCCGCGCTCGCGCGCGGATTCGGCATAGGCAAACATCTGGTCCGGCATGCGGTGCGCCGAGATCACTTGCGCCTCGTGCGCGACGCCGAACTCGGTCAGGATGGCGACGGCATGCTGCATCACATCCCAGTCCGAGGAAGATCCCATGACGATGCCGATGATCGGCTTGCCGGCTGGCTGGCTATCCTTGCTCATCATCAATCCTTCAGCGTTTCGCCGGTCAGGCTGAACAGCGCTTCGCGATACTTGGCGCCGGTTTTTTCGATGACATCCTGCGGCAAGGTCGGCGCCGGCGCGGTCTTGTTCCAGCTGGTGACGGTTTCCAGGTAATCGCGCACGAACTGCTTGTCGAACGATGGCGGCGAAATGCCGACCTGGTAACTGGATGCCGGCCAGAAGCGCGACGAATCGGCGGTCAGCACTTCATCCATCAAGTGCAGGACGCCGTCCTGGTCGAGGCCGAATTCGAATTTGGTGTCGGCGATGATGATGCCGCGCGTCGCCGCATAGTCGGCTGCCGTCTTGTACAGTTCGATACTGACGCTGCGGATCTTTTCCGCCAGCTCCTTGCCGATGCGCGCTTCCATGTCGGCAAAACTGATGTTCTCGTCATGCTCGCCCATCTCGGCCTTGGCCGCCGGCGTGAAAATCGGCTCAGCCAGCTTGGCTGCCTGCTGCAAACCCGCCGGCAGGCTGATGCCGCAGATGGCGCCGGTTGCCTGGTAATCTTTCCAGCCCGAACCGATGATATAACCACGCACTACCGCCTCGACCATGATCGGCTGCAAGCGTTTCGCCACCACCGCGCGGCCGCGCACCTGCTCGACTTCGTCGCCCGCCACCACCGACTCCGGCGTTATCCCGGTCAGGTGGTTGGGGACAATCGCCGCCAGCTTGTCGAACCAGAAGTCGGACATGCGGTTCAAGACCTTGCCCTTGCCGGGTATCGGCTGGTTCATGATGACGTCGAAAGCCGACAGGCGGTCCGAAGTCACGATCAGGATCTTGTCCTCGCCGACTGCATAGTTTTCGCGCACCTTGCCGCGACCCAGCAATGGCAGTGAGGTAATGGTGGATTGGTAGAGGCTTGTCATGGTTATTCCAAAAGTCAGAAAACCAGGCAGAGAATGATGTAAGCATCATCCTGCACCTGGTAAGTTATTGCGCCAAGCCTTACCTGGCGCCGGTACTACATTATTTATTACTGAACGATCTGCGCCAGTTCGCCCTTCTTGTATTTCTCTGCAATCTTTTCCAGCGAAACCGGCTTGATCTTGGCAGCCTGGCCTTCGCAGCCGAACGCCAGGAAACGGGCTTTCACCACGGCCTTGGCCGCTTCACGCGCCGGCTTGAGGTAATCGCGCGGATCGAACTTGCTTGGATTCTCGATCAGGTAACGACGGATTGCGCCGGTCATCGCCAGACGGATGTCGGTATCGATATTGATCTTGCGCACGCCGTGGCGGATCCCTTCCTGGATTTCTTCCACCGGCACGCCATAGGTTTCTTTCATGTCGCCGCCGAACTCGCGGATTTCCGCCAGCAGTTCCTGCGGCACCGATGACGAACCGTGCATCACCAGGTGGGTGTTAGGAATGCGGGTATGGATTTCCTTGATGCGTTCGATCGCCAGGATGTCGCCGGTCGGCTTGCGCGAGAACTTGTAAGCGCCGTGCGAAGTGCCGATCGCAATCGCCAGCGCGTCGCACTGGGTCTGCTTGACGAAGTCGGCTGCCTGCGACACGTCGGTCAGCAACTGCTCGCGGGTCATCTTGCCGTCGGCGCCGTGGCCGTCTTCCTTGTCGCCCATCATGGTTTCCAGCGAACCGAGCACGCCCAGTTCCGCTTCCACCGTGACGCCAATCGCGTGCGAGAACTCGACCACCTTGCGCGATACCTCGACGTTGTATTCGTAGCTGGCGACCGACTTGCCGTCTTCCATCAGCGAACCGTCCATCATCACCGAAGTGAAGCCGGACTTGATCGCCGCCATGCAGACCGCAGGCGACTGACCGTGGTCCTGGTGCATCACCACGGGGATGTGCGGGAAAGCTTCGACTGCTGCTTCGATCAAGTGGCGCAAGAATGCCTCGCCGGCATATTTGCGGGCGCCAGCCGAAGCCTGCATGATGACCGGCGCACCGGCTTCATCGGCGGCCTGCATGATGGCCGTGACTTGTTCCAGGTTGTTGACGTTGAAAGCAGGCAGGCCATAGCTGTTTTCAGCTGCGTGGTCCAGCAATTGACGCATGGATACTAGAGGCATGATGTACTCCGATAATAAAAACCTGTAATGGAACAGCGTTCAGGCCGCGCGGATTACGCATTACGACGCAGCGTGCCGATTCTGCTCCAACGAATTCAATACTCGCCGATCTTCATGATCTTCAGCGCATTGGTGCCGCCGATCTGTCCCATCGGCTCGCCCCATGTGACAACCACCAGGTCGCCAAGTTGCACTACGCCATTAGCCAGCAGCAAATTCTGCGCCGCCTTCAGCACCTCTTCGCGGTCGATCGACTTGGCCAGTTCGAAGGTTTGCACATTGCGGTATAAGGCAGCCTTGCGCTGGGTAGCGATGCTCGGGGTGATGGCGCAAATCGGGATATCGATATTGTGCCGGCTCATCCACAATGGCGTCGAGCCGGATTCGGTCAGCGCCGCAATCGCCTTGACCCGCAGGTGATGAGCGGTAAACAAGGCGCCGTAAGCGATCGACTGGTCGACGCGGGTAAACTGGACATTCAGGAAATCGGCGTCGAGCTTGCAGTCTTCCGATTTTTCGGCTTCCAGGCAGATCGCCGACATGGCTTCCACCGTCTCCACCGGATATTTACCGGAAGCGGTTTCGGCAGAAGTCATCACGGCGTCGGTGCCGTCCAGCACGGCGTTGGCGACGTCGGACACTTCGGCCCGGGTCGGCACCGCATTGACGATCATCGATTCCATCATCTGGGTCGCGGTGATGGTCAGCTTGTTGGAAATGCGCGCCATCTTGATCATGCGCTTCTGCAGCGCCGGCACAGCGGCGTTGCCGACTTCCACCGCCAGGTCGCCGCGCGCCACCATGATGCCGTCGGAGGCATCGAGAATTTCCTGCAATACCGGGATCGCTTCGGCGCGTTCGATCTTGGCGATCATCATCGGCTTGTGGTCGTAAGGCTCGCCGGCCACATTGGCCAGCTGGCGTGCCATTTCCATGTCGGTGGCGTTCTTCGGGAAAGACACAGCCACATAATCGGCCTGGAAACTCATCGCGGTCTTGATGTCTTCCATGTCCTTGGCGGTCAGCGCCGGCGCCGTCAAACCGCCGCCCTGGCGGTTGATGCCCTTGTTGTTGGACAGTTCGCCGCCGATCTTGACGATGGTGTGGATCTCGTTGCCGAGGATTCTTTCAACGATCAGCACGATCAAACCATCGTTGAGCAGCAATACGTCAGCCGGTTTCAGGTCGCGCGGCAAAGCCTTGTAATCAAGACCGACGCGTTCCTGGTTGCCCATGGCGCAATCTGCGTCGAGAATGAATTTTTCGCCATTTTTCAACTCGATCTTGCCCTGTTCGAACTTGCCGACCCGGATCTTCGGTCCCTGCAAGTCGGCCATGATCGCGACCTGCTTGCCGCAGGCAGCAGCTATTTCCCGCACCAGCTTGGCGCGGTCGATATGGTCTTGCGCCTTGCCATGCGAAAAATTCAGGCGCACCACATCGACCCCGGCGACGAACATCCGCTTCAGTGTGTCAGCATCGCTCGATGCAGGTCCGATAGTGGCGACGATCTTGGTAGCTCTTTGCATGGACAACCTTTCAGTACAACATGGACAAACCTCAAGACAATTGGTTGTGCAACCAGATGTCCGATTTCGAGGTAAAACTTAGGCGGCGGCGCGCTGCAACAGGATCTCGACCGCCGGCAGGGTCTTGCCTTCCAAAAATTCCAGGAAAGCGCCGCCGCCGGTGGAGATGTAGCCGATCTTGTCGGTAATCTGGTACTTGGCGATGGCTGCCAGCGTATCGCCGCCGCCGGCAATCGAGAAGGCCTTGGAATTGGCGATCGCCAGCGCCAGGATCTTGGTGCCTTCGCCGAACTGGTCGAATTCGAACACGCCGACCGGGCCGTTCCAGACCACGGTGCCGGCCTGGGCGATTTGCGCCGCCAGCGTCGCCGCGGTTTTCGGACCGATGTCCAGGATCAGGTCGTCGTCAGCCACATCGCCGACATCCTTGACCTGCGCCGCCGCCGTCGGCGAAAACTCCTTGGCGCAGACGACGTCGACCGGGATCGGCACCGAAGCGCCGCGCTTGGCCATCATGTCGATAATGGCTTTGGCTTCCTCAACCAGGTCCGGTTCCGCCAGCGACTTGCCGATCTTCAGGCCGCTTGCCAGCAAAAATGTATTGGCGATGCCGCCGCCGACGATCAGGTTGTCGACCTTGTCGGCCAGCGCTTTCAATATGGTCAGCTTGCTCGACACCTTGGAGCCGGCGACGATCGCCACCAGCGGCCGCGCCGGCTGGTTCAGGGCCTTGCCCAGGGCGTCCAGCTCGGCGGCCAGCAAAGGGCCGGCGCAGGCGATCGGCGCAAATTTGGCGATGCCGTGGGTAGTGGCCTCAGCCCGGTGGGCAGTGCCGAAAGCGTCGTTGACATAGATATCGCACAGCTTGGCGATCTTTTGCGCCAGTTCGTCGCTGTTCTTTTTCTCGCCCTTGTTGACGCGGCAATTTTCCAGCAGTACCACCTGGCCCGGCGCCACTTCCACGCCGTCGACCCAGTTCTGACGCAGTTCAACCGACTGGCCCAGCAGTTCCGCCAGGCGCTTGGCGATAGGCGCCAGCGAATCTTCCGGCTTGAATTCGCCTTCGGTCGGACGTCCCAGGTGGGACGTCACCATCACCGCGGCGCCTGCATCCAGCGCTTGGCGGATCGCTGGCACCGAAGCGCGCACGCGCGTATCTTCAGTAATATTGCCTGCCGCGTCTTGCGGCACATTGAGGTCAGCACGGATAAACACGCGCTTGCCTTGCAGCTGGTGTTGCGCGATCAGGTCGCTAAGTCGATTGAATTTCATGTCGATCAGGCAATATCAGGGAGGAAAAGCCGCTATTTTACTCCAGCAGGCTCTGTCAAAACACCGTTTTCGGCGCATGGCGGGTCTCAAAACACCGGCGCCGAGACCAATATTCTACAGAGTAGGCTGCGGCGAATCCGTTAAAATGTCACTTTATACCCAAGAATCCGCCAAAGATCGGCAGTGAGCGACGACAGGCCAATAAACACGACAGGCGCCGCAGTCTCATTCGCAGTTTCATTGCTTATCAGGCAATTTTTATTTGAACTGGAGATTTGAACATGTCCATGGACGACCGCGACGGCAAGATCTGGAAAGACGGCAAACTGATCGACTGGCGCGACGCCAATATCCACGTCCTGACGCATTCGCTGCACTACGGCATGGCAGTCTTCGAAGGCGTGCGCGCCTACAAGACGGAACAGGGTCCGGCGATTTTCCGCCTGAAGGAACACACCCAGCGCCTGCTGAATTCGGCCAAGATCTTCCAGATGCAGGTTCCTTACGACCTGCAAACCCTGATCGATGCGCAAATCCAGGTGGTGCGCGAGAACGAGCTGGAATCCTGCTACATGCGGCCGCTGATCTGGATCGGCTCGGAAAAGCTCGGCATCGCGGCCAAGGGCAACACAGTGCATGTCGCGATCGCTGCCTGGCCGTGGGGCGCTTACCTGGGCGAAGACGGCCTGGCCAAAGGCATCCGCGTCAAGACTTCCTCGTTCAGCCGCCACCATGTCAATGTGTCGCTGGTGCGCGCCAAGGCCAGCGGCTATTACATCAATTCCATCCTGGCCAACCAGGAAGCGCTGACCGACGGCTACGACGAAGCGCTGCTGCTGGATACCGACGGTTATGTATCGGAAGGTTCCGGCGAGAACGTGTTCATCGTCAAGAACGGCAAGATCTATACGCCCGACCTGGCCTCCTGCCTGGACGGCATCACGCGCGATGCGGTGCTGACCATGGCGCGCGACAGCGGCATCGAAGTGATCGAGAAACGCATCACACGCGATGAAGTGTATTGCAGCGACGAAGCCTTCTTTACCGGCACCGCGGCGGAAATCACGCCGATCCGCGAACTCGACAACCGCGCCATCGGCGAAGGCAAGCGCGGCCCGATCACCGAAAAGATGCAAACCATGTTTTTCGATGTAGTGGCAGGCAAGTCGGACAAATACCGGCACTGGCTTACCGTGGTCGGGAAATAAGGCAGCGCCGGCATCACTTGGTTACAAGTAAAGTACAAGCAAATTTGGAGAAGCAGATGAGTACAGTTGCAAATTCGGCAGCAAATATACAAACCCCGGTCGAACTCGACGGCAAGGACCTGCCGGCGCATTGCCCCAATCCGGCAATGCCGCTATGGTCTTCGCATCCGCGCGTGTTTCTGGAATTCGACAAGAGCAGCGGCAACGCCAAATGCCCCTACTGCGGCACGCAATATCGGCTGAAACCGGGCGCGGTGGTCAAGGCCCACTGATGACAAAAAGGGAGCCTGGCTCCCTTTTTTGATGGCAGCAAAACATGGTGACAATTCGTTCAACAGTTTGAGCACGGAGGCGATATGCCGCACGTCAAATTCATGCACGGCTCAGCCGAAGAAACCGAAACCGCTTTTTACGACGCCATGAGCCGCGCCGATATCGAGGCCATGATGGCGCTATGGGCGGACGACGACGAGATCGTCTGCATCCATCCGAACGCAACCCGGCTGCATGGCCATGCAGCGATCAGGGCCGCTTTCGAAAGCCTGTTCGAGCGCGGCGGCGTGCACATCCGTGCACGCCAGCTGCACGTGACGCATAATATGTCGACCAGCATCCATAACCTGGTGGAAGAACTGCACCAGGCCAGCGAATCCGACCGGGAAATGCATATCCTGGCGACCAACATCTACATGAAGACCCCGCGCGGCTGGCGCATCGTGCTGCACCACGCCTCGGTGGCGCCGGGAGCAGCGCCGGAAGAAACCACCTCCAGCGCCACCCTGCATTGAATCGAACATCACAGAAAATCGTATGCCCGCTGCTGCCTCACTTAGCTCCTACCCCGCGCCGTTATGGCTGCCGGGCGGCCATCTGCAAACCATTTACCCGGCCACCTGCATCAGCAAGCCGGCGGTCGCGTTCCGGCGCGAACGCTGGGATACGCCGGACGGCGATTTCATCGACATCGATTTTGTCGACGGCAAGCCGGGACAGCCGCTGGTGGTGCTGTTCCACGGACTGGAAGGCTCTTCCGACAGCCACTACAGCCGCGCCCTGATGGCGCAACTGGCCACGCTGGGCTGGTCGGGAGCGGTGCCGCATTTCCGCGGCTGCTCCGGCGAAATCAACCAGGCGCCGCGCTTTTACCATTCCGGCGATGCTGAAGAAGTCGACTGGATATTGCGCCGCCTGGTTGCCAGCCGCGGCACCAGACAATTCGGCAAACTTTATGCGACCGGCGTTTCGCTGGGCGGCAATGCGCTGCTGCGCTGGCTCGGCGAATCCCAGCACCAGGCTGAAATCGTCGACGCCGCCTGCGCGATTTCCGCGCCGCTCGACCTGGCCGGCGGCGGAGCGGCCCTGTCGCGCGGCTTCAACATGGTCTACACGCGCTCCTTCCTGCGCACCATGAAAAGCAAGTCGCTCGACAAACTGCAGCAATTCCCGCGCCTGTTCGACCGCGAAAAAATGCTGCGCGCACGCAACCTGTACGAGTTCGACAATATCGTCACCGCGCCCCTGCACGGTTTCCGCGACACCGACGACTACTGGCATCGCGCCAGCGCCAAGCTGGTGATCAACGACATCACGCTGCCGACGCTGGTGCTCAACGCCCGCAACGACCCCTTCCTGCCGCCGCAGCACCTGCCGCCCAAGGCCGCCGCCAGCGTCACCCTCGACTATCCGGAACAAGGCGGCCATGTAGGTTTCGCCACCGGCGGCCCGCCCGGCCGGCTCGACTGGCTGCCGCAGCGCATGCTGCGTTTTTTGCAGGATAACTAAGGATGGACCAGATCGTCGCTCAAGCCATGCAAAAGTGGCCCAACGTTCCCCATTGCTACGGCTGGCTGACCCTGGACGCACGCGGCGCCTGGCGCATGCGCGACGAACAGGCGCAGCGCCACAACCTGCCCGGCGACAAGATCATGCATGCGGCGCTGGTCGGCTTCATCAACCGCAACTACAGTGCGGACGAAAACGGCTGCTGGTATTTCCAGAACGGCCCGCAGCGCGTGTATGTCGACCTAGAACTGACCCCCTACATCGCCCACACCGACCCTACGCAGGGTTTTGTCTTGCAAAACGGCGCAGCGATGGCGGCTATCGAATCCGTCATGCTGACCGAACAAGGCCGGCTGCTGCTGATCGCCCCAGGCCAGGTCGCCGCCGTCGACGACCGCGACCTGGTGCAATGCTTGGCCGACTTGCGCATGGACGGAAACCCCGTCAGCGACGAAACCCTGCTCGACTGGATAGCAGCGCCGCATCAAACCCTGACCTGGCAAAAATCAGGAACAACATTACCCGTCATGCACATCGCCACGGAAAACATCGCAACGCATTTCGGTTTTACTCAAAAACCCCGCCAGACGTAGTTAAATGGGCTCAGAGTTTTTTTTCGGCAGTTTTATCGCCGAAAATTACTCTGACCCCATTTAACGGACCACGGAGAAGAAAACTCTCGGCACTAACGCTCTTTAGACGCCGCCAACTCCTCTTTCCACCGCTCCTGCAACTCCCGCTCCCGCGCATCAATCATGGACTGGTCATAAAACCCCCCATCCCCCGAATTGCGCGCAATCCGCAACTGATCCAGCGCCGCCGGCACACTCCCGGTCAACACATAAGATTCCGCCAAAGCCATATGCTGCAAAGCCCGCTTGCCCTGCGCCGAATAGGCCTGGGCCAGCAAATCCTGCACATCCGCATCCTGGCGATACAGCCGGGCCTGCTCGCGCAAATATTTGATGGCGTCGTCAAGTCGCTTTGAAGCAATCAGCGCCCGCGCATATTGATGCGCCAGCCCGCGCGACAGGGGATACTGGAGCTGTCCCTGCTGCACCAGCGTCAAGGCTTCCGCCTCGCGCTTGCTGGCCAGCATGATCTCAACGCCCAGGTCCGTCAGCACCAGGCTCGGCTTCGCCGGCAAAGCCGCAGCTACCGCCTGTTGCAGCAATTCCTCCGCCTTGTCGTATGCCCCCTGCTTGAACGCCAGGAAAGCCATGCCATATTTAGCGGCGACAATCTGTTGCTTGGTATTCAGCTGCAGCTGCGCATCGAATACGATCTGGGCGTCGCGCCGGCCCTGCTCGGTATCGTCCTGCAGCACCCGCACGCGAGCGCGTATCAGCTGGAAATCCAGGCTGTCGGCCCGCTGCCGGTAACGCTGCTCGCGGATCCGGGCCTCGATGTCGGCAATCCGCTCGGTAGTCAGCGGGTGCGTCAGCAGATACGGCGGAACCACATCCGAATAATTGCGTGAAGCCGTTTGCATGCGCCCGAAAAAAGCTACCATGCCACTGGTGTCGAAACCGCCGGAATCCAGGATCGACAGCCCGATCCGGTCCGCCTCGCGCTCGGCGTCGCGGCTGAAATTCAGCTGCCTCTGCATCGCCAGCCCGGTGCCGCCCATCATCACCGCCGCGCCGGCATCGCCGCTACCACGCATCGCCAGCGCCCCCAGCAGCATGGACGCCAGGGCAATCATCGAATCCTGCTTCTGGCTGCCCACCATGCGTGCGATATGGCGCTGCGCCACGTGGCCGATTTCATGCGCCAGCACCGAAGCCAGCTCCGATTCGCTCTGCGCCGCCAGCAACAGGCCGGAATGCACGCCGATAAAACCGCCCGGCAAGGCAAACGCATTCAAGACCGGATCGCGCACCGCAAAGAAGAAAAAATCAAACCCAGCTTCGCCGCGCACCTCGGGCCGGGCGTTAACCAGGGTCCAGCCGAAATTGTTCAGGTATTCCAGCAGCGGCGCATCATTCAGGTAATCGGGATCGCGGCGGATATCGTGCATCACCTCCTCGCCCAGCTTGCGCTCCATCAGCGGCGACAGCGATTCGCGGGAAGTGTCACCCAGAGTTGGCAGGTTTTGCACTGCAAATGCAGGCTGCGCCGGCAGCGCGCAGCAGGCGCTGATGAGCGCTGCAAGCAACATTCGCCCGGGCATTTGCAAGGATAGCTTCATCGAGTACTGGGTGGTGTCAAAATCACGATGCTATGATACTAACAGAGGGCAATTGTTCCACCGTCAGTATGTACCGACAGCCTGCAAAATTCGACCAGCGACTGCATCATCTACAGAAAATACCGCCATGACCAATAAAACTCCCGCAGCCGACAAGCTGACCCACTTCGACCAGACCGGCCAAGCCCACATGGTCGATGTCGGCAGCAAAAAAGACACCCACCGCGTTGCTGTCGCCAGCGGCTGCATCCGCATGAAGGCCGAGACATTGGCGCTGATCCAGTCCGGAACAGCAAAAAAGGGCGATGTGCTGGGTATTGCCCGCATCGCCGCCATCATGGCGACCAAACGCACCAGCGACCTGATCCCGCTGTGCCATCCGCTGGCGCTGACGCGGGTTACGGTTGACTTCAGTATTGATAATGCAGCAAGCAGCATTACTTGCAATGCGCAGGCTGAGACTGTGGGCAAGACCGGGGTGGAGATGGAAGCGTTGACGGCGGTGCAGATTGGGTTGCTGACTATTTATGACATGTGCAAGGCGGTAGATAGGGGAATGGTGATTACCGATGTGCGGGTGATGGAGAAGCATGGCGGCAAGTCGGGAGACTGGATAGCCGAATCATGATTCCCGCCTCCTCTCATTGTCAGAAATAGCCGCCCAGCCAAATCCGCGGACGCAATATCGCATCAGGATAGATCTCTTTCTGCAGACTTTGCTCTTCGTACAAAGGCAGGTTACGAATTTCCGGCCACAAGCCGTTACCAAGGATACAGATCAATATCAGTACACCAACTGCACCCCATATGCGCGTGGCGATAGATAAGCGCATTGTCTGCTTGGCTTGCGCCGACGGCATTACTGAACAGCTCCAACCCCACGTACAACCAATATACAAGGCAATCCATAGCTGGCTGCTCGGCATCACGAACAGACCTGAAACCAATCCGTCAACCAGAACTGCAACCCCAGTGGTTAGCCATGCGGCAAGTATCAACTGATTCTTGCCATCCTTCAAAGCTGTATACCGACGTGCCGCGAGTAGTTTTTTAAAAGCTAAAGCGAGAGCCGCAATCAGGCAAAGAAGGGCCGGAATACCCCACTCGCAAGCAATCTGAAGCACCCAATTGTGAGGGTGTGCGCCATTTTGCACAATACGTCCAAAATGAGCGAAGTGCAGAGGCCCCGCCCCCAACCAAGGATGGGCCATTATTATTTCCCATGCCCGTATCCACAGCAGCCAGCGACTAGAGCCAGGATTGTCCAAGGTTCGGCCAACTACGGAAAGTAAAAACCCAAATGGATGCAGGCCCAGAGACATTGGAATCAATACATAAAATAAAAGATACGCGCCGAAACCGAATAACCCAGAATACAGCATCACTTTGCACCATGGCAAAGCCTCTCGCCTCAGGAACATCGCTGTTACGCACAAACCTGCCAGCACACCAATAAAGGTCCCACGTCCGGCAGTCAGGAAAAGAAGCGCCCACCACATTGACAGCACGGTCCAGGCAAATACTTTTCTCCTTGTGTCGTTGCTGCGGACGGCAAACAGGCCCAGGAATGGTAAAGTAATGGTTTGAACATGATTGAGGAAGCGATAGTTATCGAAACCGAGAATGAGTATTTCGTTTGCTGGCTGACCACCTGCATTAATCACGGCGACATAGATGATGATCTCCATAAAAATGTAGAGCCCGCATCCGAGACCACACACGAACAACATCTTGTCCAGCAACACACTGCCCTTCGTGCGCATCTCGGATGCAATCAGCAAAGACATGATTACCAGCGATAGAAAATTTGCCCATTCGAACAAGGCGCGTCGCGGCGAATAAGCAACGATACTGGATATAAAACCAAGCACAAAAAACAACACCAGGAAGAACATCACAGGTTTGTCGTATAAGCGCGGGATTATTTCCCGACGACTCAAAAACAAGATGCGCATGCCGAGCAGAGCAGACAACATCACGCAGAAAATCTGGAGAATGCGCTGGTTGTCATGATGTCCAGCGCCATCTATCAAGGCAAATGGCCACAGCGGACCTATAGCGGCAACGATGGCGGTCAATATCGCAAAAGACAGGCCAGCTGAAGCTGTCACTGGCGAAATCCGTGTAGCCTGAATTCCTGTCACATCGAATCCTTTGAACAGTCCGCAGATCCTCTTATTTTTGTGAAGCGGCCTCAGTGGCCCATTTTGAAAATTCAGTCAAATTTTCATTATCCGCGTGGGCGGCAGCATGCTTGACCATACCCAGCATTTCAAGTACTCGATTCGGAAATATTTTTTTCATTCTTAGGAACGTTATCCTAGCCTCAGCCTGGTCTCCCGCCATTGCCAAATAAATGCTTTGACGGGCAATCACAATGTTATTAATCGACGCATTCAATAAGCGTTGATTCAGTGCTCTATTTTCCGACAGATTTTCAGTGTTCAGAGCGCGCCCGCTGCTATCGATATAATCCACATAAGGCTCAAGAAATAATTTACTCGGCATTTGTGCAATTTCTTTTAACTCCGCTAAATGCAAGGTACGCGAGTAGGCAATATTCGCTCTTCGCCCATACATATCAGTCACGTAGAGGATTTCAAAAAAAGAATAGAACAAAACTCCGACCGCCATAAAGCTTGCCCCCCTAGCGATCACGCCAGTCAATCTCGAAGGCAATTTGAAACACACGACACCCGTCTCGAACATCCCCGCCAATACACCAAGCGGCAAAAGAAAATAGGCGTACCAGAGCGGATATTCGGCCATGCTATGCATACCGAGGACAATCGCCACGCCGAGCACGAATTGTTTTTCAGGCGAAGCAACGAACTTAAGAAACCGTAACGACCACAACACTACTATGGACAGAACCACGACCGTGCAAAAAACGCCAGTTTCGGCAAGGAGCTGCAAGATTAGGTTATGGACATGGTTGGCAGGCAGGGTCGGTAGTACATCCGCCTTGAGGAATTCATAGGAAACCAACCGCCCCCAACCGATCCCCATCCATGGATGCTCCAGGAATAGAGACCAGCCAATCTGGAGTAGTTTTAAACGCTCATCCCAGCCGCTGTTCAGGCGTTGCGATGCCGAGGTGAATTCGCTCCCCATATAATGAAGCGCAGCGTGCATCAAATAGCTCAACGCCAGATAGGCAAATGGCACGGCGCAAAACCAAACTGAACGGTGCGAAGAGTCAGCGGAGGCGTTGCGTTTCATGGGAAAACGCCAGAACAATATACTTAAACACACAACATATATAAAGCCGCTGCGCTGACCAGTCAGGACGATCCCGGCGAACAATAAAAATATAAGAGGTAAATATAGTCTTAGTGGAAACCTGCCACCAGAGAACAGATAATGAGCCGCAGCCCAGCCGATTGCCAAATAGGTAGCCACATGGTTGGTCTGCCCAATATTGCCATATGGGTTATAACCTGCAAGCCTCGGTATCATGAACGGCATGCGAGAAAAATCTTGCCACAGCAGCTGTATAAATTGCACAATCACAGTGTACACAGCACCAAAAACAAAAAAAGCCGCCAGCCATACAATGCAACGTTCGACCAGATCGTGTTGTCGGAGCCAGTAGCCCAACTGGAACGCACCATACAAACTAATGACATAACATATTGGCAACAAAACTTGTTGCAGATACTCTGGCGGACGAATGACGAACTGAAACATCAGGAAAACAAGCAAGAAAACGCTGCTCAATGCAATTTTTGGGATCACTAATGGCGTTATTTTCCGGCCGTGAAAACTCGCAATAAGCAGAGCTGTCCACAATATCAAAAATGCCTGCCATTCCGCAAAGAGCGACGAAATCGGCGCCTCATGAAATGGCTGAATAAAGGGCAATAGGCACAGCAGTCCGAGCAAGGCCAATATCCAAGTTGCAGTGTTAATCTGTTTCAATTTATCAGCTCCGTGACCTGCCTACTTCCGTACTCATTGGAAGTAAATTGAGTACCACATCTAGGTTCTGATTGCAGCGGCAGCCACGATCATTCGTTCATATTGCTGCTACAGAGTAGTAACAGAAGATATTTTTGCGTTCGAAACGATGGATAAAATATTGTTTTCCATTAAAAAAGCCCCTCCGAAAGAGGGGCCTCCCATGAATAACACCGCAATTTGCGGCACTTCATATTTAGTTCGCCAGTAATTAGGAACCGTTGAGTTTGGTCGTAATGTATGACAAAGCAGCCTTGTTCGAAATGTTGCCGTCAGCAGCGGCGGCCCATTTCAAGACAGTGTCGCCAGCGCCAGGCTGCGAAGAAAATGTAATCACTGCACCTGCTGGCACACCGGTGCCCAAACCACCTGCAGCAATAGTTGCTTCGATTGTAGCTTTAGCAGCGTTAAGACCATTTGTCACGGCATAACTAGCTTCCTTGGTAGGCTGAATGTTAATTCCCGCGCTGACCAACGTGTCTTTATCAGGGAAACTACCATTTGATTGGAAATACTCGGCCGCGGCTAACTCGATAGGAGCAACACCTGCCGCCACATTCGACAATTTAGCACGCAGTGTATAGTCTTGGTATTGAGGAATCGCTACAGCAGCCAGAATACCAATAATCGCCACGACGATCATCAATTCGATCAGGGTAAAACCGTGCTGGGCACGTTTAATCATTTTCATCGATTTCATTTGTTTCTCCGGTTAAAAAAAGGGGGCTTCACTACGCAGCACATACAGCAATGTCTGTGCCAGTAGAAAATCTCCGGGTTTAAAAGGTTTGCGCCGTGAAAAGTGAGGAAATTTGGCAGATTTTCGATACGAAGCTGACAAAGTTTGTCACAAGGAAACTATGCCGATCCACCGCCAAGGACTTAATCCGGCACACGGCATGTATGCAGTCGCTGCAACATAAAATGCGGCATGGCATCCCCCAAAAGTCTGATTGATTCCGGAGGAAAATAAAACTGGCATTGAGCTTAAATTTTGCCGTGGGGCCATTCCATTAAGGCAACCTGTCATGGCGCGGACAAACGATATATCTGGCGGCTAGCACCACAGAAACCGATGGAAAGGTTGAATATCGGCTTTGTCAATTATTTAAGCGGCTTTCCAGGAAAATCTCATCAAAGTCCCGGCGATATCGATCACATCCTCATCCTTAAGCGCTCTCGCGCCAGCACTTAAAGGGGTGTCATTGACTCTGGTATAAGTCGAGCCTTCAACATGCGTCAGTTCATAGCCATGTGGCCGGCGCGTAACGATAGCCACCTGGATGCCCGGACGGCCGATCGTGGTCAGGACTTTCGTCAGCAACATCTCCTTGCCGGCACTGGGCCCATCCAGCACGGTAATAGTGGCATCCGGCCGCGGCACCGGAAACATCTTGGGCCGGTTGTCCTTGATTTCCTCATCCGTATCAACTTGGTACAACAGCTTGTACCTGGCCATCTGGATCACATCGTTATGCTGCAAAAAATGCTTGGTGACCGGATGGCCGTTGACCTGGGTGCCGTTGGTGCTGTTGAGGTCTTCCAGGAACGAATCGTTGTAGATAGTGATGATGACCGCGTGTTCGCCGCTGATGGCAAGGTTATCAATGACCATGTCATTGTGGGCGCGGCGGCCGATGGTGGTGCGCTCTTTGGTGAGCGTCATCTCTTGTATCACGGTGCCGCCTTTGGTCAGGATGATCTTCGCCATTCCTATCTCTTTCGGGAAACGCTATCTGTAAGTTAATTTAAAAGCAAGCTGCAGATCCGGCCACGTCCGCAGCTACTGGTATATTCGGTTTCGCATACTTCCACAAACCCCAGTTTAATGTTGTTTCGGGGCAATGATACTCAAAATCCGGGATTTATATCGGGCGCCAGCCTATTCATTGTCCGGCACGCGGACCAGGATCACCGACACATTATCCTGTCCGCCTGACTGGTTGGCAGCATTGATAAGCATGGTGCATGCCATCTTCAGGTCGCCCTGGGCGTCGCTGACAATGTTGAAGATATCCTCGTCGCCGATCCGGTCCGACAACCCATCCGAACACAGTAAATAAAGATCGCCGGCCGACACCTGGTGCTGATGCACTTCCACCACCAGCTGGTAATCGATGCCGACGGCGCGCGTGACGATATTGCGGTTGTTGGCGAATTGCGCGTCTTCGGCGCGGATCAGGCCGGCGTCGATCTGTTCCTGCAGCAGGGAGTGGTCGCGCGTCAGCTGTTCCAGCAAACCGTCGCGGATGCGATAGGCGCGCGAATCGCCGACATGGGCGATGCTGACGCTGCCCTGCGGCGCGAACCAGGCTACCACCAGGGTGGTGCCCATGCCGCGGTATTCCGGCTCGCGGCGGGCGGCGTTGATGATGGTGCTGTTGGCCTGGCGCACGGCCTGCATCAGCCACAGGCGCGTCGGCAGCTCGGCTTCCGGCTTCTGCAGGCGGCGGTACTCCTGCAGCTGGCTTTCGATTTCTTCCTGGATGGCGACGGTGGCGATGCTGCTGGCAACTTCACCGGCGTTGTAGCCGCCCATGCCGTCGGCCAGGATCGCCAGTTGCAGGACATCGTCGACCACGACGGTGTCTTCGTTTTGTACTCGCACCATACCAATATCCGTTTTGGCGGCAAACTCAAGCGGCATATGTCGAGACACGATAAAAAGTTATGGCAGATCAGACGATTGCCTAGTTACAAGTATTTTCCTTGGTTCTGCTAGGGACGGCAAGACAATTTGCAAAGTCGGCGGCGGCCCCGCTCCTGGATGCGACATCTGCCTTCAGGCCCGATTGTGCACGGCAATAAAAAAGGGAGCCGAAGCTCCCTTTTCATGGTTCGGCAGGTAATCGTCTACACGATAAGCGCCTGCCCTGCTAGCCAGCGACGATTACAGCATCGCCTTCAGCAAACGCGCCATTTCCGACGGGTTCTTGGTCACGGTGATGCCACACGCTTCCATGATGTCCAGCTTGGCTTGCGCAGTATCGGCGCCGCCCGAGATCAGCGCGCCGGCATGGCCCATGCGCTTGCCCGGAGGAGCGGTGACGCCGGCGATGAAGCTGACCACCGGCTTCTTCATGTTGTCCTTGATCCAGTAAGCCGCATTGGCTTCGTCCGGACCGCCGATTTCACCGATCATGATGACAGCATCGGTTTCAGGATCGTCGTTGAACATCTTCATGATGTCGATGTGCTTCAAGCCGTTGATCGGATCGCCGCCGATGCCGACTGCAGAAGACTGGCCCAGGCCCAGTGCGGTCAGCTGACCGACTGCTTCATAAGTCAGGGTGCCGGAGCGCGAAACCACGCCGATGCGGCCCTTCTTGTGGATATGGCCCGGCATGATGCCGATCTTGATTTCGTCCGGCGTGATCAGGCCTGGGCAGTTAGGTCCGAGTAGCAAAGTCTTGCTGCCGGCTTTTGCCATGCGGTCTTTCAAGGCCAGCATGTCGCGTACCGGGATGCCTTCGGTGATGCAGATGGCCAGGTCGAGTTCGGCTTCGACGGCTTCCCAGATCGCTGCTGCCGCGCCTGCTGGCGGCACATAGATCACCGAAACGTTGGCGCCGGTGGCGGCCTTGGCTTCGGCAACGTTAGCGAAAATCGGGATGCCTTCGAAATCTTCGCCGGCTTTCTTCGGGTTGACGCCAGCGACAAACGCGTTCTTGCCGTTTGCGTAGTCGCGGCAGCCGCGGGTGTGGAATTGGCCGGTCTTGCCGGTAATGCCTTGGGTGACGACTTTAGTGTCTTTGTTGATCAGGATCGACATAGTTGTTCCTAGTTATTTACTTATTTACCGTTAGCCGCAGCAACAACCTTCTGCGCCGCTTCTTCCATGCTGTCCGCCGCGATGATCGGCAGGCCGGAGTCGGCCAGCATTTTCTTGCCGATCTCTTCGTTGGTGCCCTTCATGCGGACCACCAGCGGCACTTGCAGCGAAACGGCCTTGGATGCGGTGATGACGCCTTCAGCGATCACATCGCAGCGCATGATGCCGCCGAAGATGTTGACCAGGATGGCTTTCAGGCCTGGGTTCTTCAACATGATCTTGAATGCTTCGGTGACTTTTTCAGCAGTAGCGCCGCCGCCGACGTCGAGGAAGTTGGCAGGTTCGCCGCCGAACAGCTTGATGGTGTCCATGGTGGCCATGGCCAGGCCGGCGCCGTTCACCAGGCAGCCGATATTGCCGTCGAGCGAGATGTAAGCCAGGTCGAACTTGGAAGCTTCGATTTCAGCCGGATCTTCTTCGTCCAGGTCGCGGTAAGCGACGATTTCAGGATGGCGGAACAGGGCGTTGGCGTCGAAGTTGAACTTGGCGTCCAGGGCGATGACCTTGCCGGAACCGGTGACGATCAGCGGGTTGATTTCCGCCAGCGAGCAATCGGTATCCCAGTAAGCCTTGTACAGACCTTGCAACTGAACACGCGCATCGGCGATCGAACCGGCGGGAACGCCGATCAGGGTGCTGATGCTGTCGGCTTCAGCATCGGTCAGGCCGGTAGCCGGGTCGATGACGACCTGGTGAATTTTTTCCGGATGGCTGGCAGCGACTTCTTCGATGTCCATGCCGCCTTCGCTGGATGCCATCAGCACCACGCGCTGGCTGACGCGGTCGGTGACCATACTGACGTACAGTTCCTGCTTGATGTCTGCGCCTTCTTCGATCAGCAGGCGACGGACTTTCTGGCCTTCAGGGCCGGTCTGGTGCGTGACCAGCTGCATGCCGAGGATCTGGTTGGCGTATTCACGCACTTGTTCCAGCGACTTGGCAACCTTGACGCCGCCGCCCTTGCCGCGACCGCCGGCGTGGATCTGGGCTTTCACGACCCAAACCGAACCGCCCAGGGTTTCCGCTGCCTTGACCGCGTCATCGACGCTCAGGCACGGGATGCCACGCGGTGTTGTCACTCCGAACTGGCGGAGAATTTCCTTACCCTGATACTCATGGATCTTCATACGAGCTTCCCTTCTGACACTTAATTGAATGAAATTGCTTGGTTGGATAAATTAATGCGATGCTTCTAAATGCGATGTTTCTAAATCAGATCCGGTGCCGGTTCCTGCTGGAGGGCTGATTGCCCACTTCGGATAATATTTGGCGACAACTGCGCCTTCACTACGTAAAGCGTGGCAACGATCGAGCTGGGGCGGTTTCTGGTCGGTGGCGCGATTGATCTCGCCGCCGAAGGCCTGCAATGCCGCGGTCGGCAGTATCTGCGCCAGCTCGGTCAGGTGCGTACAGCCGAGCGCGCCGCCGATATTCTCTCTCAGAGTATGGCGAAAGCCCTTGACCAGGCTCAAGCCAATCAATTTCTTGTAATCAGGTTCGATGGTATTGCAATGGCCGTGATACGGCACCGCTTCGGAATTCGCCTCGACCTCGACGATCACGAACTGGCGGTCGAGCGTGAGCCTCAGCCACAGGCTGTGCAACGGCTGGCCTGCAGGTAAATTGCCGGCTGGCAAAGGAAGATCGAAGGATTTGGTATCGGTAACATGGGCGTCGATTTCCCATAGGTCGTCGTCACGTACGAACGCGTCGATCTGAATCGCGCGGGTGTGCTTCAACGCTCGGCGGGAAATGGAAGGTGTCAGAGACATAATGGTGGACTGATTTGCGTGTCGTTACCACAGTTTCTATGTGTAACTGCCGCTCCTGCGGTTTGCAAAAAACCCCAAAAGTTTAGCACAGCTGGCGATAGGGCGCGCTATTTTGATGCCGGACTTGCCCGCCCCAGCTGCGTTTCTGGAGTTCTGATGGCAATGGCTGATCAAACATATCTCTGTTAAAAAGATAACTTACATGATCAATATTACAATATTTCCACAAGTAAATTCATGATATATTGACTTTGAACTATACAATATATTTACATATAGCCATCTTTAAAGATGTGTCTAATTTTACAAAAGCCAATTCGACAATGAAATCCGTTTTTTTCAAAATCTCCACCCTTTCCGTATTTCTTTTTCTTCCAGGTTTAATCCTTTTAACCACAAATCATATTCATGATGGCAGCGAAGCATTTGCAGTCATTGCTTTCTCCATTTTCCTGATCTTATCTCCGCTGGTATTTTTTTCGAAATTAAGAAATTATTTTCTGGCATGGACCCCACTGGCTTTCCTGATACCACCATATTGTTATCTTGTGTTGATCTACCACAGCGTGCCGGGAGACGCTTTAATATCGGCAATAGTGCATACGAGCGCAGCGCAATCACTGGAGGTATTTTTATCGTTTGGCTCGAAGATATTAATAATTCCATTTTTTGGAATTGGTTATTTCTTGCTTTCATTTTCAATTGATAAAAATATCTCAATATCGATAATTTCGCGAAAAAAACTATTGGCATCTCTTTTAATATTCGCGATGTTTTTTATGGGAGCACGCGCGGCTCTCGAGAATCATGCCAAAACACCTCCGGTATTTGAAGATTACACTCTAAATTTATGTTTCCCGATTAATCTCGTGATGTCATATACGCGAGTGATAAGAAACGATGGAAAATATGGCAATACACTTTCAGCGAATGGAAGAATTCCTGTTACTTATCCTGCGTCTAAAATTGTAGTTTTAGTTGTTGGTGAAAGCGTAAGAAGCGATCATCTTGAAATTAACGGATATGTGCGAAATACGACGCCATATTTGGAAAATTTAAGAACGAAGCTTATTTCCTACTCGGATGTTGTCTCTACTGCCAATAGCACTCAAAACGCCGTTCCAAATATCGTTCTAAGAAAACACGAAAGTGGCCAAATATCCCTTGCCAGGACGTTCCGCGAAGCCGGATTTAAAACTGCATGGTTCTCCAACCAAGAGCAGGAACCTTTTGCAAAAGATGCAGAAATTACCGATTTCCCGGAATCCAATTTTGATTTTCGCATGCGCAAGGATATGAGCTTGATTCCTCTTTTTGAATCATTTGTCCAGCAGGCCGGATCATATCAATTCATCGTTCTTCATATGATAGGAAGTCATGTTGTTTATGACCAAAGATATACTGGCGATTCAAAAATTTTCCAGCCAACATTATCCGACATCGGAGTGACTGATCCAGTTTCAAAAAACAAGCTAGAAGCCATTAATTCTTATGACAATACGATCATAGAAATGGACAAATTCATGAATAATATAATTACCATTCTGAACAACCAGGATAAACCGGCCGTTTTAATGTACACCTCTGACCATGGTGAAAATCTGTTCGATGATGACCGTCAATTTTTTATGCATACCCAATTTCCTCCCACACAATATGATCTGCATGTGCCATTATTACTTTGGATGAATCCGGCGTATAAGAAAAATCAACCTGGTTTAGAAAAAATATTGACGGATAATAGTAAAAAACAAATCAGCCATAGAAATATATTTCCATCTCTACTTGAGATTGCCGGAATAAATTGGGATGGCAAACAGGAGACTGAAAGTTTTGCATCTGAAAAATTTACAGAGCGCAAAAGAATGGTGATTTCGCCAAAAGGTGACGGGGAATTTGATTACGAAACTTTTAAAAATAAAAACCATTAACCGTCTTCATCCAAGTTGCTCTTGAAGACGCCTCGAATGGATTGCAATGAAAACCCGCGCTGGAGCAAGAATCGCATTTGCTTGGCCCGTTCAACAGCATCCACCGGCGGGTGATTGAATTTCTTGCGCCAGACCTCGCGCGCGCGCGCAACTTCACCGCTAGCGAGATCGGCCCTGATATCCGCCAATGATTCGGCGTCAATCCCGTGGCTTTGCAATTCAGAGAGGATGCGGCTATTGCCGTAGCGATGGGCACGCCTGTGAATCAAGGATTCGGAAAAACGCGCCTGCGACAAGAGTTTTGCCGCCTCCAGCGTATCCAGCAAGGCTTCGATATCGTCGCCTTCCTGCGCATAACGCGCCAGCTTGCGCGCCAGTTCCAGGCGGCTGTGCTCACGCGCCGACAGATAACGCAGCGCCCTGGCCTTGAGACTGATCTGTAGTTTTGCCATGGCAGCTTCCTGTAGTTCTAAATACCTGCCCGAAAACTAAAACGCCCTTCAACAATCCGTCTGGCGGATATGTATGAAGGGCGTTTGCCAAACGGGGCCGGCTATATTGCTATAAGGCGAAGTCTATTAAACCGGCTCTTCAGCCTTGGCAGCAGCCTTGCTTGCCTTGGCAGCAGCTTTTTCCGCCGCCTTGTCACCGCTGTCCGACTTGATCTCGCCCAGCAGCGGCACACCCAGCGAAGCACGCACCTTGTTTTCGATTTCACGCGCCAGTTCCGGCCGTTCTTTCAGGTAGGTACGGGCATTGTCCTTGCCCTGGCCGATACGTTCGCCGTTGTAGCTGTACCAGGCGCCCGACTTTTCAACGATCTTGGCGTCGGAGCCGAGATCGAGGATTTCACCTTCGCGCGATGTGCCTTCGCCATACAGGATGTCGAAGTGCGCTTCCTTGAATGGCGGCGCGATCTTGTTCTTGACGACCTTGACCTTGGTTTCGTTGCCGATGACTTCATCGCCCGACTTGATCGAACCGGTGCGGCGGATATCCAGGCGCACCGAAGCGTAGAACTTCAGGGCGTTGCCGCCGGTGGTGGTTTCCGGATTGCCGAACATGACGCCGATCTTCATGCGGATCTGGTTGATGAAGATCACCAGCGTGTTGGTGCGGTTGATGCTGCCGGTCAGCTTGCGCAGCGCTTGCGACATCAGGCGTGCTTGCAGGCCAGGCAGGGAATCGCCCATGTCGCCTTCGATTTCGGCGCGTGGCGTCAGTGCCGCCACCGAGTCGACCACGATCAGGTCGACGCCGCCCGAGCGCACCAGCGCATCGGTGATTTCCAGCGCTTGTTCGCCGGTGTCCGGCTGCGAAATCAGCAGCTCGGACAGGTTGATGCCCAGCTTCTGCGCATAACCGACGTCCAGCGCGTGTTCCGCATCGATGAACGCGCAAGTGCCGCCCAGCTTCTGCATTTCGGCGATGGTTTGCAGGGTCAGCGTGGTTTTACCGGAAGATTCCGGGCCGTAGATCTCGACCACCCGGCCGCGCGGCAGGCCGCCGACGCCCAGCGCGATGTCCAGGCCGAGCGAACCGGTCGAGACAACCTGCACTTCTTCGACCACGGCGCCGTCTTCCATGCGCATGACCGAACCTTTGCCGAATTGTTTTTCGATCTGCGCCAAGGCTGCGGCAAGGGCCTTGCTTTTATCCGGATTTGGTGCGGATTTTTTATCGTCCATGGTTGTTCTTTCGGCAAAAATGGTGAGTGATAATGGTGAATGATTCAGGACCTGAGCTAGAGCTTCAGGTAGTACTGTATAAAAAAACAGTGATTTATGCAAGCACTGTCGCAAATTTTTAAAAGCCTGATGCATATTGTATGTGCAGAAATCGCTGCCGGCGATGCGAATCGCCCTAAATCCCCTGCAAAAAATCACGCTTTAGGTGCGGACTTATTACGAATCTTATTGCCACGGCTGCGAAGCATCGGGCGCATTTTATGCTTATTACGCATATCGTCATCCGGAAAAGTAAAAAGGATGCCGGATGCGCAAGAGGATGCAATAATCGTGACGCACATTTTGCTTCGGCCGCCAGTCCGCCGCCGGGGCAATGCGCCATATTTCGAGACAGGGGCAAGCGGCTTGCCCACTAATAACGGGGAGAAGGTATGCGTATTACATATTGGATGAAACCATTGGCGGCGTCGGCGCTGCTGCTGGGTTTGCTGGGCACGGCGCAGGCAGCGTCCGCGCCTGCGGTCGAGGCAAAGAACGGCATGGTGGTGACTTCGCAGCACCTGGCGTCGCAGGTCGGGGTCGATATCCTGAAGATGGGCGGCAACGCGGTCGATGCGGCGGTGGCGGTCGGTTATGCGCAGGCCGTGGTGAATCCCTGCTGCGGCAATATCGGCGGCGGCGGTTTCATGACCATCCACCTGGCCGACGGCCGCGATACCTTCATCAATTTCCGCGAAACGGCGCCGGCCGCGGCCAGCGCCAACATGTACCTGGACGCCAATGGCAAGGCGATCACCAACGCCAGCCTGTTCGGCTACCTGGCGGCCGGCGTGCCGGGCACCGTGCTGGGACTCGACAGCGCGCAACGCAAATACGGCAAGCTGACCCGCGCCCAGGTCATGCAGCCGGCGATCAAGCTGGCGCGCGACGGCTACATCCTGAACCGCGGCGACACCGACATCCTCGACACCACCATCGCCCAGTTCAAGAAGGACCCGGAAGCAGCGCGCCTGTTCCTGCGCCGCGACGGCACGCCACTGCAGCCGGGCGACCGCCTGGTGCAAAAAGACCTGGCCAAGACGCTGGAAGCGATTTCACGCAACGGCCCTGACGCCTTCTACAAAGGCGCGATCCCGGCCGCGGTGGAACGCGCTTCCAAGGCTGGCGGCGGCATCATCACCGCAGCCGACTTTGCCGGTTACAAGATCAGCGAAAGCGCCCCGCTGTCGTGCAACTACCGCGGCTACGTATTCGTCTCCGCGCCGCCGCCTAGCTCGGGCGGCGCCACCATGTGCCAGATCCTCAATATTCTCGAGGGCTACGACATGAAGGCGCTCGGTTTCCACTCGGCGTCGGCGGTGCATTACATGACCGAAGCGATGCGCCATTCCTATATGGACCGCAATACTTTCCTGGGCGACCCGGCGTTCGTCAAGAATCCGCTGGACCGTTTGCTGAGCAAGGAATATGCAGCCTCCATCCGCGAGAAAATCGCCGCCGACAAAGCCACGCCTTCGGTCGAAGTGCAGCCAGGCATGGCGCCGCATGAAAAACCTGAGACCACGCATTATTCGATCGTCGACAAGGACGGCAATGCAGTGTCCACTACCTACACCATCAACGGCCGCTTCGGCGCAGTGGTGATTGCGCCCGGCACCGGCTTCTTCCTCAACGATGAAATGGACGACTTCACCGTCAAGGCCGGCGTGCAGAACCTGTTCGGCCTGGTGCAAGGCGCCACCAACTCGATCGCACCGGGCAAGCGTCCACTGTCGTCGATGGCGCCGACCCTGGTCACCAAGGATGGCAAGACCTACATGGTGCTTGGCTCGCCAGGCGGTTCGCGCATCATCACCATCACCCTGGAAACGGCCCTGAACGTGATCGACTACGGCATGGCGCCGCAGGAAGCGGTCGATGCGCCGCGCATCCACCACCAATGGCTGCCGGACGAGGTCTACTACGAAACCCGCGGCCTGTCGCCGGATACCCTGAAAATCCTGGACGGCATGGGCTACAAGATGAAGGAACAAACCCCTTGGGGCGCGGCTGAACTGATCATGATCGGCCTGCCGGGCGCAGCCGGCGTCGCCGGCGCCAGCTCGGGCAACGATGCCGGCGTATCGGGCGTTGTCCGTCCGGGCCTGTATTACGGCGCCAACGATACACGCCGCCCTGCCGGCGCTGCTATCGGTTACTAAAATTTACCTGCCTGATCCGAAAACGGGTGGTCTGCACCCGTTTTTTTTCGCCTGGTCATGAGAAAAACGCATTGAACTATCAGTATTAATCGTTTTATCTCGCCTCAAATCAAATTTACACTGCGCCTATCCTCCCCCGATAAAGAGCGCGCATGTCCTCCACCAACCTGCCCACTAATCTGCAATATATGCTGACGTCGCTGCTGGGCGCCGAGCATGCCAATCAGTTATCCAACCTGCTGCAGATCCCGGCCAGCACCCTGCGGCCGCGCGCCGATACGGTTTCCCGCATCGAAATCGCGCAGGCGCTGAACATGCTGCTGTTCGAGAAACTGTTGAAAGCCGTCCCGCAAGGCAACGACTATGTGCAGGACTCGGTACGCGCCGGCAACAAGATCCGCTTCGACCATGGCGCCTTGCGCACCGTTCTGGGCATCAGCACCGGCACCCTGCCGGCTGGCGAAGCCGCCTTTACCCGTATCCTGCGGCCGCTGGGCTACCGTGTGAACGGCGTCTATCCTCTGCAGCGGATCAGCATGACCGGCCGCGCTTATGCGCATGAAGACGACGCCGAGGAAATCGCCCAGTTCTTCCTGAGCGAACTGCACCCGCATCATTTCTCCAGCGAATTCCAGGCAACCGTCAACAAGGTCTTGTCGACCTCGCAAGACCCAGTCGATACGCACTCGGCGCAGCTATTGCAGCAGCTCGGCAACGACAAGAGCTTGCCGCTGGCCGATGCGCTGGCCTTGCTGCCAGTGCTGGTGACCTGTTTCGACCGCCAGCATGCCCTGCCCAGCATCGCCGAATACCAGGTCTTGCTGGCGGAATCGGCCGAAATGGCCTGGATTTCGACCGAGGGCAACGCCTTCAACCACGCCACCGACCGCGTCGCCAATGTGGAGCAGGTAGCCGATGCGCAGCGCGCGCTGGGGCGCGCCATCAAGGAAAAGATCGAAGTATCGCGCAACGGCCGGGTGCGGCAGACGGCTTTCCGCGCCAGCACCGTGACGCGCCCGATGCGCGACGACAACGGCGCCATGGTCGAGATGAAGGTGCCGGGATCGTTTTACGAATTCATTTCACGCGACCGCTACCTCGACGAGGAAACCCGGCAAGAAAAACTGGACCTGACTTTCGACAGCGGTAACGCCCAGGGCATCTTCAAAATGACCGCCTCGGCCGGCGCTGCATCCTGCTGAAGGCAGACATGGACGATACCAGCCTGGTCCGGCAACACATCGGCGACCTGCTCGGGCCGCAAGGCTGCCTGGTCGCCCCCGACCAGCGCCAACCCTATGAAAAAGGCGCACGCTACGGCGACGGCCGCAGCTTGTGCATCGCGCGCCCGGCCAGCGTCGAAGAAGCAGCCGAACTGATGCGCCTGTGCGCCAGGGAAAAAATCCGTATCATTCCGCAGGGCGCAAATACCGGCCTGGTCGGCGCATCGTCGCCGGACCGTTCCGGTCTCGACGTGGTGCTCAGCATGGAACGCATCAAGGGTGTGATCGATATAGATCCGGTCGACCGCATAGTGCAAGCCTATGCCGGCACCCGCCTGTCCGACCTCAACCAGGCGCTCAAGCAACATGAGCTGTACTTCCCGATCGACCTGGCTGCCGATCCGTCGATCGGCGGCATGCTGGCGGCCAACACCGGCGGCGCGCGCCTGATCCGCTATGGCGACGTGCGGCATAACGTGCTGGGGCTGGAAGCATTGCTGATCGATCCGCCCGGCCAGCGCCTGGACCTCACCAACCGCCTCCGGAAAAACAATACCGGCCCCGACTGGAAACAGAACTTCATCGGCAGCGGCGGCGCCTACGGCATCATCACCCAGGCGCTGCTGCAAGTGCATCCGCTGCCGCAGCAATGCGCCACGGCGCTGGTGGTGCCAGCTTCGCTGCAGGCCGCCGCCTTGCTGCTGCGCGACGCCGAACGCAATTTCTCCGATTTCCTGAGCGCGTTCGAGGGTATCTCGCACAATGCCATGCAAGCCGTATTGCAGCACATCCCTTCGATACAAGCGCCGTTCGAGCCGCTGCCGCCCTATGCTTTCCTGATCGAACTGAGCAGCGCGCGGCCGCGCAGCGCCGATTTCGACCTGGAAAAACTGTTCGGAGCCTGGCTCGAAGCCTGTTTCGGCGACCTGATCCTGGACGCGGTGATCGACAAACCCGAAGTCCTGTGGCGCATGCGCCATGCCATCACCGACAGCGTGCGCCAGGAAGGCAAGGTAGTCGCCTTCGACATCGCCGTGCCGCGCTCGAAACTGGCCCTCTTCCGCGATGAAGCGATAGCGCTGCTGGAGCAGTCTTATGCCGGCGTCAAGGTGTATGACTTCGGCCACTGGGGCGACGGCGGCCTGCATTTCAACCTGGTGCTGCCGCAGCATCTGGCCGACGACTACCCGCCGCAGCGCATCCATGCCCTGCGCCAGGAAATCTACGACCTGGCGGTCCATAAATATCACGGCAGCTTCAGCGCCGAACATGGCGTCGGACCGTACAACCAGCAGTTCTATGAACGCTACACGGCGCCTGAATCGCAGGCGCTGGCCGCCAGGATGCAAGACGTATTCGATCCGGCCGGGCTGCTGGGCCTGACGCGTTTCGGCACGGCGCCGTAACGGCCATGCCCGACTCCCCGCGCAGCCAGGCTAAAGGTAAAGCTGAAAAGCGCCGCCGCGTTTGGTATAGTGCCTGCTCGGCAGCAAGCACGGCAGCACATACCTACACGGCACCAAGAAAAATGCGCAGATTCATCCCTTCCACCTCCTGCCTGATCGCTTTCGATACGGCGGCGCGCCACTTGTCGTTTACCAAGGCCGCCAATGAACTGCACATGACACAGGGCGCAGTCAGCCGCCAGGCCGCCATCCTCGAGGATTACCTGGGCGTCAAGCTGTTCGAACGCATTAACCGCCGCCTGATACTGACCGCGGCCGGCGCCGAATACGCGGCCCAGGTCGCCGCCATCCTCAAGGAAATCGAGATGGCGACGTTCCAGGTGATGGCGCACAAGAATTCCGGCGGCGTGCTCAATCTGGCAACATTGCCGACTTTCGGCGTCAAGTGGCTGATTCCGCGCCTGGCCAAGTTCACCGCCGCCCATCCCGACGTGATCCTCAACCTGAGCACTGAAGTGCTGCCTTTCGATTTCAACAGCCGCGCAGTCGATGCGGCAATCCATTTCGGCGAGCCGAACTGGCCGGGCGCGGTCATGGTGCGGCTGATGGGCGAAGAAGTGCTGCCGGTGTGCAGCCTGGAGCTGGCCAGGAAAATCAAGCGCATCGAAGACTTGCCGGAAATGACGTTGTTGCAACACACGACCCGGCCGCAAGCCTGGCACGACTGGTTCAATCATGTCGGCGTGGCCTGTCCCGACGCCTTGTCCGGTCCGCGCTTTGAACAGCTGTCGATGGTGATCCAGGCCGCCGCCGCCGGCCTTGGCGTGGCGCTGATGCCGAAATTCCTGGTGGAAACCGAAATCGCCCTGGGCCAGTTGCACCTGCCCTTCCCGTTCGCGGTCAAAAGCCCGCAATCCTATTACCTGACCTATCCTGAAAAAAACGCCAGCAAGGCGGCCGTGATCAAATTCCAGGAATGGATACTGGGCGAACTGGCAGAGGCCTGATCAACGTTCTGCATGATCAAAGGTAATGATGTTCTGATATTTTTTGATTTTAAGGAATGACGATTTATTCCTTATACTCAAGCTATAAGCTCGCCCGCAGCATTCCGCAGCATCCGTTTGGCGGCGCTCAGATCAATTCCAGAACAAAGGTTTTCCAATGACGCAAATCTCCACCATCTTCGCTGAACTCGGCTTCGATTTTTCCGCACATGCCGGCGACGACCTCCATTCGCGCTCGCCGCGCGACGGCGCCGCGATCGCTTCGCTGCGCGCGCACACGACGGCGGAAGCTGAAAGCGCCATCAAGAACGCCCACCAAGCCTACGAAAAATGGCGCGTGGTGCCGGCGCCGGTGCGCGGCGAACTGGTACGCATCCTGGGCGACGTGCTGCGCGAGCATCGCGAGCCGCTGGGCAAGCTGGTCACCCTGGAATCCGGCAAGATCCTGTCCGAAGGCATAGGCGAAGTGCAGGAAATGATCGACATCTGCGATTTCGCGATCGGCCTGTCGCGCCAGCTGTACGGCCTGACCATCGCTTCCGAGCGCCCAGGCCACCGCATGATGGAAACCTGGCATCCGCTGGGCGTGTGCGGTGTCATCACTGCCTTCAATTTCCCGGTTGCGGTATGGGCGTGGAATGCGGCGCTGGCGCTGGTCTGCGGCAATGCCGTGATCTGGAAGCCGTCGGAAAAAACCCCGGTCGTTGCGCTCGCCGTGCATGCCTTGTTTGAAAAAGCGGCCGCGCGCTTTTCGCAACAGCGTCCGGACCTGCTGCCGGCCGACCTGTGCCAGGTGTTGTTGGGCCGCGCCGAAATCGGCGCCGCGCTGTCGGCTTCGCCGCTGGTGCCGCTGGTCAGCGCCACCGGCAGCGTGCGCATGGGCCGCAAGGTTGCCACTACCGTGGCCGAGCGCCTGGGCCGCAGCCTGCTGGAATTGGGCGGCAACAACGGCATGATCGTCACGCCTACCGCCGACCTCAACCTGGCTCTGCGCGCCATCACTTTCTCCGCTGTAGGCACTGCCGGCCAGCGCTGCACCAGCTTGCGCCGCCTGTTTGTCCATAGCAGCATTTATCAAGACGTGGTCAGCCGCATCGAACGCATCTACGCCAGCGTCAAGGTTGGCGATCCGCTGGCGGCGGAAACGCTGGTCGGCCCGCTGGTCGACCAGCATTCCTTCGACGCCATGCAAACCGCGCTGGCGCAAGCCAAGGCCGAAGGCGGCGTGGTGACCGGCGGCGAACGGGTGCAGGTGGGCGACAGCAGCAATGCGTTCTATGTGCGGCCGGCGCTGGTGCGCATGCCTCGGCAAAGCGACATTGTGCATCACGAAACCTTTGCGCCTATCCTTTACGTGCTGTCTTACGATAATTTCGAGGACGCGGTGCGCCTCAACAACGCCGTGCCGCAAGGCTTGTCCTCGGCCATCTTCACCAACGACGTGCGCGAAGCGGAGGCGTTCATGTCGGCCAGCGGTAGCGATTGCGGCTTGGCCAATGTCAACATCGGCACCAGCGGCGCTGAAATCGGCGGCGCTTTCGGCGGCGAAAAAGAAACCGGCGGCGGCCGCGAATCAGGCTCCGATTCGTGGAAAACCTATATGCGCCGGGCGACCAACACCATCAACTACAGCCGCACCCTGCCGCTGGCGCAGGGCGTCAAGTTCGATATCGACTAAGCAGCATTGCAGGGCGGATTCGTCCGCCCTGCCTTGTCGTCAGATCTTCAGTAAAGTCGGCGTCCGCTGCTGCAATACATCTTGCATGCGGACCTCGATCGCCTGCTTCATTTCCGGATGGGTCAGGATGTAAAAACGCCCGGCGGCAATTGCATCGAATACCTCGTCCGCCACCTGCGTCACCGCAATCCCGTTCTGCACCGCGTTCAATACCGACATGCCGACCTTGAGCGCCACCGCATCGGCCGGGCTGCTGTCGCCGCCATCGTCCCGGTTGCGTTCCGAATGGCCGATGCCGGTCTTGACCCAGCCCGGACACAGCACCGACACCTTGATGTGCGACTGGCGCAGCGCCAGGTCATGATGCAAACCCTCCGACAGCGTCACCACGGCATGCTTGCTGGCGTTATAGCTGGCCAGGCTGGGCTGCGAAGTGAGTCCGGCCATGGAAGCGGTGTTGACGATATGGCCCTCCTCGCCGTTCTCCAGCATGCACGGGATAAAAGCGCGCAAGGCGTGGCTGACGCCGTAGAAATTGACGCCCATGACCCAGTCCCAGTCCTTCTGGCTGGTTTCCCAGGCTGGCTTGGCTACCGCGACGCCGGCGTTATTCACCAGCAAATGCACATTGCCGAATCTGGCAAATGCCTGGTCCGCCAGGGTATTCATCTGTTCCTCCCTGGCGACATCGGTAGCCAGGCCTATCACTTCCGCGCCCATGGCTTTGAACCCGGCTACGGTTGTTTCCAGCTTGGCGGCGTTGATATCGGCCAGCACCAGTTTCATTCCTTCGGCCGCGGCCCGTGCCGCGATTCCTTTGCCTATGCCTTCCGCAGCGCCGGTAATCACGGCAACCTTGCCTCGCAAATTCTTCATATGGTTTCCTGTTGATCCCAAATCAGTTGAGCAGATAGCCGCCGTCGACATTCAGGCAAACCCCGGTGGTGTAGCTGGCCGCGGGCGACACCAGGTACAGCACGGCGCCTGCCATCTCCTCCGGCTGGGCGACGCGGTTCATCGGGATATGCTGCAGCGCCTGTTTCAGGATCGCCGGGTTGTCGATCAGGGCGGCGGCAAACCTGGTTTCGGTGAAACCCGGCAGCAAGGCATTGACGCGCACGCCGCTGGCGGCGCATTCCTTGGCGAAGGACTTGGTCATCGAGATCACCGCCGCCTTGGTGATCGAATAGATGCCCTGGAACACGCCAGGCGTGACGCCATTGACCGAGGCGACATTGACAATCGCGCCGCCGCCGTTCTGCGCCATCAGCTTGGCGCCGTAGGACGACATGAAAAAATAGCCGCGGATATTGACGTCGACGGTCTTCTGGAAAGCTCCCACATCGGTATCGGTGATCGGCCCGAAATGCGGATTGGCGGCGGCGTTGTTGACCAGGATATCGAGCCGCCCATGTTTGCTGCTGATGGCTTGGTACAACGCCTCGATCTGCGCCATCTCGCCGATATGGCAAGCCATGGTTTCGGCCGAACCGCCCGCTGCCTTGATTTCCGCCACGACTTTCTCGCATGCCTCCGCCTTGCGGCTGGATACGATCACGTGCGCGCCCTGCTGCGCCAGGATCTTGGCGATGGCTTCACCGATGCCCCGGCTGGCGCCGGTCACCAGCGCGATCTTGTCCTTCAAGTCAAAAATGGCCGTGCTGCTCATGTTGTCTCCTTTATCTGTAACTCACTAAAGCCGGGTCGCACGCTGCTACCAGATGCGAAAAATTGTTCAGGTAACTCAGGCTGACGCGCTCCGGGCCGTCACGCCCCGAGCGGTACAACAGCTTGGTCACGCCGGTGTTGGCCAGCGACCAGTTCAAATCGAAAATCTGCCGGTCCGGGATCGCCAGCAGCTGCTGGCAAATCACACTGATCGGTCCGCCGGAAGTAAACACCCAAGCGGTCTGTCCCTTGCCAAGCTGCGCCAGCAAGCGGGCCAAGGCGGCGTTGCAGCGCTCCTTGAACACTGGCCATGGTTCGCTGTATTCGGCGTCATGTTCGCCGCTGACCCAGCGCGCCACTGCGTTCACGAATACCCTCTGGAAAGCGCGTTCGGGATGCTCCTGCTGCTCCAGGTAGGCAGAGAACAGGCTATCGGCAAAACGCGGCATGAAGCGCAGCAGTATTTGCTTGTGATCGAATTCGTCGAATCCCGGATCTTCCAGCACCTTCAGCTCAGGCCCGGCAGCGTTACCTGACATGGCCGCGAGACAGGCTGCGCTGCTCTGCAGTTGCCGGCGGTGGCTGCCTGTCACCAGCAGCGGAATTTCCTGACCGGTCTGGGCCAGCCATTTTCCTAGCAATGCGGACTGCCGCAGGCCGAGCTCCGACAGCTGGTCGTAGTCGGCGGCGCCGAAACTGGCCTGGCCATGGCGCACCAGATAGATAGAGCCCATCTTAAACGCACTCCAATGACGTGTTCTGTGTCATATGCTCGACTGCGCAATCAGGTTCTTGCATCGCTGCTCCAGGTAATTGGTGACGTGGACAAACAAGGCAAATTGCGGATTCTTGGTTTGCCCGTGATGGAAACGATAGTAGATTTGCTGCACGATCACCGCCAGGCGGAACAGCCCGTAGATTTCATAGAAATCGAAATGATCGGTGCGGTGGCCGGTTTTTTCACCGTAATAGGCGATCACTTCCTTGCGCGTCAGCATGCCCGGCAAGTGCGTCGGCTGGCGCCGCATCTGCTTGAATTGCGGCTCGTCGTCGGCCTGCACCCAGTAGGCCAAGGTATTGCCCAGGTCCATCAACGGATCTCCCAGGGTCGCCATTTCCCAATCCAGCACACCGATCACATGCAGCGGATTGTCAGCATTAAGCACCACGTTGTCGAAGCGGAAATCGTTGTGGATCAGGCAGGTGGCGACATCGGCGGCCGGCATCTTGTCTTCCAGCCAGCGCATCACCGACTCGAAATCGACAGCGTCGTCGGTGCGCGCCTTGCGGTAACGCTCGCTCCAGCCGCTGATCTGGCGCTGCACATAACCCTCGCCCTTGCCCAGATGCGCCAGGCCGGCGGCCTGGTAGTCGACCTGGTGCAGGGCGATCATCTTGTCGATGACGTTCAGGCACAGCTGGCGCGTATCGGCGGCGGTCAGCTCCAGGCCGGCCGGCAACTTGTCGCGCAGGATGATGCCGCGCAGCCGCTCCATCACATAAAAATCGCTGTCCATCACGGCCCGGTCCTGGCAGGTCGCAAACACCTTTGGCACATAGGGATAGACCGGCCTCAATTCGGCCATGATGTTCGCTTCGCGCAGCATGTCATGGGCCGATTTGGCCTTGGCGCCGAACGGCGGCCGGCGCAAGATCAGTTCGCGGTCGGCGCCACTCAGCCGATAAGTCAGCAGGTAGGTCAGGTTCGAGGCGCCGCCAGGGAACTGACTCACGGCCGGCGTGCCTTGCAGGCTGCCGTCGACGCTTTGCAGAAACGCGGCGACCTTTGCCGCATCCAGTTCTTCACCGCTGCGCACCGCGCCGGCTTGATCGATCAGCGTCATGCCGGCTCTCCCGCAGCAACCATGCTCCCGGCCTTGGCGGCTTGCGCTTTCAGTTCCAGCTTGGCGATCAGGGCACGGTGCACTTCGTCCGGTCCGTCCGCCAGGCGCAGCACCCGGGCATAGGCAAACAAGGCCGTCAGCGGCAAGTCGTCGCAGAGACCGGCGCCGCCGTGGATCTGGATCGCCTGGTCGATCACCAGCTGCGCCACGCTGGGCGCCACTACCTTGATTTGCGAAATTTCGCTCATCGCCGCCTTGGCGCCGACCGTATCCATCATCCATGCCGCCTTCAGAGTCAGCAAACGCGATTGTTCGATCGCCATGCGGGCATTGGCGATGATGTCGGCATTACCGCCGAGATCGGCCAGCGGCTTGCCGAATGCGCTGCGCGTCAGCGCACGTTTGCACAGCATTTCCAGCGCCACTTCAGCCGCTCCCAGCGCCCGCATGCAGTGATGGATCCGACCTGGGCCAAGACGGCCCTGGGCGATTTCAAAACCGCGCCCTGGCCCCGCAATAATGTTGGTCAGCGGCACGCGCACATTGGTGAAACTGACCTCGCCATGGCCGTAAGGTTCATCCAGGGCGCCAAATACCGGCAACATGCGCTCGATCTTCACGCCAGGCGTCGCCATCGGCACGATCACCATGGAGTGGCGCGCATGCTTGGGGCCGTCCGGATAGGTCAGCCCCATGAAGATCACGAACTTGCAGTTGGGATGGCCGATGCCGGTGCTCCACCATTTGCGGCCGTTGAGCAGCACTTCGTCGCCTTCGACCAGCGCGGTAGCGCGCATGTTGGTGGCGTCGCTTGAAGCGACATCAGGTTCGGTCATGCAGAACGCCGAGCGGCATTCGCCTGCCAGCAAGGGCTTGAGCCATTGTTCCTGCTGCGCCGGCGAGCCGTATTTGGCCAGCACTTCCATATTGCCGGTATCAGGCGCATTGCAGTTGAAGACTTCCGGCGCGATGAACGAGCGGCCCATGATTTCGGCCAGCGGCGCGTAATCGGTATTGCTCAGTCCGGCGCCGAACTCTTCATCCGGCAGGAACAGGTTCCATAAACCGGCTTCCCTGGCCTTGGCTTTCAGGGCCAGCATGACCGGCGGCACATTCCACGGCAGCGGGCCGCGCTTGAGCTGGCTGAAATATTCGGCTTCGGCCGGAAACACGTGCTCGCTCATGAAGGCATTGAGCCGTTCTATATATTGGCGGGCGCGGGGTGAGTAGGCGAAATCCATGGCATTCCTCAACTGTGTAATCGACATTAGGACCCGTCAGGCAGTAAGTTGAACATTTGTGCTGGCCGTGGCCGGCGCGCTGCTGCGTTGCCCACCGCTTGCAGTGCTCGCACTGCGGCGCGTCGGGCGCCTTGCATCGCATCCGGCCACGACCGCCCAAATATCCAACTTACTGCCTAACGGGTCCTATGAAGTGTGCCGCAACGGCTATAATTCATCAAATGAATGATTTATATAGACCATAATTAATCTCATGCATATAAGTCGAATCGACCTCAACCTGTTCGTGGTGCTTGACACCATCTACGCGGAAGGCAACATCACCCGTGCGGCCAAGGCGCTCAGCCTGACCCAGCCGGCGGTCAGCCACGCGCTGGCGCGCTTGCGCGAACTGCTGGGCGATCCCTTGTTCATCCGGCAAGGCAGCAAGATGCTGCCGACGCCGATGACGCGCTCGCTGATCGGCCCGGTGCGGCAAGCGCTGCAAACGCTGGAGGTCAGCGTCAAGCACGGCAACCAGTTCGATCCGACCACCAGCCGCCGCAGCTTCAGCCTTGGCCTGCCGGGCGTGCTGGAAGCGCGGCTGCTGCCGCCGCTGATGCAGCTGCTGCAAATCCAGGCGCCGATGGTGGAAATCAATTCGGTACGGGTCGAGCGGCGGCAGCTGGAATCGGAGCTGGCGGCCGGCACGCTGGACATCGCGGTGGACGTCTTGCTGCAGCGCCCCGGAGAAATCCGCAGTGCTTCGCTGTCGCGCGATACGCTGGTGGTGGTGGCGCGCCAGGATCATCCGGCGCTGAAACACGGACTCGACCTGGAAACCTACCTGGCGCAAAACCATATCCTGGTTTCCTCGCGCCGCACCGGCCCCGGCGTCGAAGACGTGGAGCTGGCCCGCATCGGCCGCCAGCGCCACATCGGCCTGCGCTGCCAGCACTATTACGCGGCTTGCCAGGTGGCCAGCGTTTCCGACCTGCTGACCACGATGCCGGAACACTACGCGCACATCGCCAACATCAACCTGCCGAACCGGATCTATCCGCTGCCGCTGCCTACGCCGCCGCTGGATGTCTATCTGTACTGGCATGAGAACGCCGAACTTGATCCGGCCAATCGCTGGCTGCGCGGGCTGTTGGGATTATTGTTTCCCCGGGCGGACCTGCCGCCGGGCGACACGGAGAAGATGGATTCCTGACTCAGCTTTTTTTTGCCGGGTGAGCCGTTTGCCATTTGTTGACGCAGAATTCGATGTATTCGCCTATGCGGTTCTGTTCTGCCTCCGGGATCGCAAGGAACGATTCCACGCTGATGCTGAAAGGCCACTGGCCGGAAGCCTTGAGCAATATCTTGGGGTCGCCGAGTCCCGTGGCCAGCCAGAATATGTCGACGCCCAGGAATCTTGCCGCAAGCGCCGAATTCTCCGCAGTCAGCGCCTTGGTTTTGCCGGCGATCACCTGCCCGATCGCCTGCACGCTGACGCCGATGCCGTCTGCGAGTTCCTGCCTGTCTTTTTGCGCCAAATGCAAAGCTTCTGCGAGCCGCGCCCCGTAATTATTCATCATCGGTAAAGAATACTTTCAATCATTTAAAGCATGGTTGCAATGTGCACTAAAGAATGCTTTAATTGCGTGTAAAAACTGACAATGATTCTGCCGACCATGAATCCACTTACCGCCTATTTCCCTCTTAAAAACAAGGTCGCCCTGGTCACCGGCGCGGCGCGTGGCATCGCTTTACATATCGCCTGCGCGCTATCGGCGGCTGGTGCACATTTGGCGATTCTAGATGAACGGGAGCAGGAGGGGCGCGTCATCGCCAGGCTGCTCGGCGGCAAAAAGGACAATGTGCGTTTCTGGCAAGTCGACGTCAGCGACAACGACGCGGTGCAGCGGGTGATGGCGGCAGTCGAAGCGCATTTCGGCCGCATCGATATCCTGGTCAACAGCGCCGGCGTCGACGCCAGCAATGCCTCGGCACAGGAACTGCCGCTGAAGCATTGGGAACAGGCGATGCAGACCAACGTCAACGGCAGCATCTTGTGCAGCAAACACGTGGCGCCGGCAATGGAACGCGCCGGCGGCGGCTCCATCGTCAACGTGCTGTCGCTGTGCCCCATGGATGGCGAGCAGCAGGAAGCGGCCGACCATGCGGCACGAGCGACGCTGCGGATGGGCAATGCGCATGCGATGCGCTACGCAATGCAGAATATCCGCGTCAATGCCATCCATCCGGGCGTGGTGCGGCCGCCTGCGCTGGCTGCAGCCATGCGCAGGCAGGATGACCTGACCCAGGTGCTGGCAGACAGGGCGGAATTGCAGATGCTGACAGAGCGCGGTTCGGCTGCCGATGTGGCGGCGGCGATCCTGTATCTGGCGTCGGATGCCGGACGTTTTGTTACGGGTAGCGAATTAGTGATCGATGCAGGGCCATGCCGTTGCTTTTGACATGTACTCCGCAGCCCTTTAGAAGTAAGTTAAGCCCAGAGCTGCCTTGACTTCGTCGGCGGTTTTCGCCGCTACTTCGCGCGCCTTGGCGGTGCCTTCCTTCAGGATCTGCATGACATGGCCCTTGTCCTTGGCCAGCTCCTCGCGGCGGGCGCGGATCGGCGCCAGCAGGTCTTGCAGGCAGGCTTCCAGGCGCGCCTTGACCAGGCTGTCGCCCAGGCCGCCGCGCACATAATGTGCTTTCATCTCAGCCAGGCCGGCCTGGTCGGGATCGAAGGCATCCAGGTAGAGGAAGGCGACATTGCCTTCCAGGTGGCCGGGATCCTGCACCCGCAGGTGCAAAGGATCGGTATACACCTGCTTGACCGCCGCCCGGATCTCGTCGGCAGTCGCACCCAGGTTGATGGTATTGCCCAACGACTTGCTCATCTTGGCCTTGCCGTCGATGCCAGGCAGGCGTCCGATCTCCGGCACCAGCGCCTTCGCCTCAACCAGCACATCGCGCCCCGCGGTACGGTTAAAACGCCGCACGATTTCATTGGTTTGCTCGATCATCGGAATCTGGTCTTCGCCCACCGGCACCAGCGCCGCCTTGAAAGCCGTGATATCCGCCGCCTGGCTGGCCGGATAGGTCAGGAATCCGGCCGGGATATCGCGCTCGAAACCGCGCAAGCGGATTTCTTCCTTGACCGTAGGATTGCGCTCCAGCCGCGCTACCGTCACCAGGTTCAGGTAATAGAAAGTCAGCTCCGCCAATTCCGGAATCTGCGACTGGATCAGGATCGTCGACAAGGCCGGATCGATGCCGACCGCCAGGTAATCGAGCGCAACTTCCACCACATTGCGGTGCACCTTGCCGGTGTCGTCCATATTGTCGGTCAGCGCCTGGGCGTCGGCCAGCATGATGAACTGGCGGTATGTGTGCTGGTAAGCGACGCGGTTACGCAAGCTGCCGACAAAATGGCCCAGGTGCAAAGGGCCGGTCGGACGGTCGCCGGTCAGAATCACGGCAGAATTCGACAGCGGCAGCGGCGCCGCCGACGGCGAACTTGTTGGCAAACTCATTGAAATTCCTTTAGCGGTATCCTGAAAACCCCGTATTGTGCCACTACTGGCGCCACTGGCGCGCGCCAAAAGAAAAAGCCGCCGGCAATTTCTCGCCGGCGGCTTTGTTATGAAAGCTGGTTTCAGCCCGGGCTCAACCCTTTTGTTCGACCTGCTCGATCCCAGCCAGTATCCAGCCGCCCTGCCCCGCGGTCGGCTTCGACAAGTTCCAGACCTCGGAGAACGGCGCGGCGAAAGCTGCATCGTCTTCCTTGATCATGCCGGTGAATTTCACGCTGGCCAGGTATTCGGCGTCGGCAGTCTCGATTCCCAGCAGTTCGGCATCCAGCGTCACGACGTCGGTATGGTTGTCCGAAGCACCGCGCTCCTGCAATTGCATGCGCAGTTCGGCAAACATTTCCGGTGTGGTGAATTCGCGGATGTCGTTGCTGTCAGCCTTGTCCCATGCGGCTTGCAGGCGCAGGAAATAGGTCTTGGAATGGCGCAGGAAACCGGCCGTATCGAAATCGGCAGGCACACCCCAGGCTGCAACGCCTGCGGCGCCAGCGCCAGTCGCCGCCGCTGCAGGCGCGGCGTCAAATGCCGTGCGCTGCATAGGCTGCTCGAGGCGCGAAGCGATTTCCGGCGTGAAGCTGGAAGGCGCTTGGGCGGCATAGGCCGGACGCATGCCATTGCCGCCGGCAGCGCCGTTGCCCATCTTGCGGCGCACCAGCTTGTAGATGAACATGGCGGCGAATGCGAACAAGGCGATCATGATGATATTGCTGATCATGCCGGCCATGGCGCCGCCCAAGCCCATGCTCGACAGCAAGGCGCCCAGGCCCAGGCCCAGCAGCGCACCGCCCAGCATGCCTTTCCACATGCTAGGTTTGGCGGCAGCCGCAGCGGCCGGCGCTGCTGCAGCAGCAGCTGGCTTGGCGGCATTGCCGGCCTGGTTCTGCGCCGGCGCCGCCTGGCGGTTCATGCTTTGCGATTTTTTGCCGAAGGAACCGCCACCGCCCATGCGCTTGGCTTCAACGGCCGACATGCCAGCTGACAACGTCATGGCGACGACGATCAGCGCCACAAATAATTTTTTCATACTTTCTCCTGAGATTTGATGCCGTCACGGCCACACGGGCCGCTAAGTTTTAAAACTTCACAGCCATGCCATGACGCCGAGCCGGCCCGGAATTAAGGCGAGATGCAAGACGCACATCAGCCCGCCGCTCAACATCATGGATGGTTGGAATCGCCGGGCAGTTACCCGGCAGATGGGAAGGCGCCTGCCGCCGGATGCAATCGGGCGGCGTAAAGGCGCTTAAGCTCTGGGCGGAGGACCGGCCGGAGGCAGGAACGGAGGCTGGAGCGCTTTATCGTTGCTCAACGCAGGTGTAGAAGCGATCGCCGCAGCGGCAAATACAAGGGGAAAAGCAGGGACTGTCTCATCGCCGAGATCGACATGCATCTCGATGTCGTCGACAACACTGTCCTGTGAACTGCAATCGTCGCCAGCCGTGCAGGCGGAGGCATCTTGCAAGACTCCTTTCAGAATTTCCTGCTGGACTGCCAGCGTCGCCACGGTGTTTGCCTGGGATTCGGTCATGCCTGCAAAAACTTGCATAGGCAGCAGAAACATCAGCAAAAGAATCAGTAAGCGTCGCATCAAAGTAGGAAAGCAGGTCCAGGCTGGATTGAGTGGCAATGATTATACCAAACAGCGCCAATACCAGCGGCAATGTTACGTCGACCTTGCTGGGAAGAATGAAACGCCATAGACTACAAGCAGTACTTCCATCCACCGTACCGGAAACACCTCCATCATGCGCATCCTGCTTGCCGAAGACGACAGTGTTCTAGCCGATGGACTGACGCGTTCGCTGCGCCAGTCGGGTTATGCCACCGACTGCGTGATGAACGGCATGGAAGCGGATTCGGCCCTCTCGACCCAGGATTTCGACCTGCTGATCCTGGACCTGGGCCTGCCCAAGATGACCGGCCTGGAGGTGTTGCGCCGCCTGCGCGCCAGGAATTCGCGGCTGCCGGTGCTGATCCTGACCGCCGCAGATTCCCTGGAGCAACGAGTCAAGGGCCTGGACCTGGGCGCCGACGACTACATGGCCAAGCCGTTCGAACTGTCGGAACTGGAGGCGCGGGTGCGCGCCCTGACCCGGCGCGGCGCCGGCGGTGGCCCTACCGTCATCAAGCACGGTCCGCTGAGTTACGACCAGGTCGGACGCATCGCCTATATCAATGAGCAGATGCTGGACCTGTCGGCGCGCGAACTGGGTTTGCTGGAAGTATTGCTGCAGCGTACCGGCCGCCTGGTTTCCAAGGAACAGCTGGTCGACCACCTGTGCGAATGGGGCGAAGAAGTCAGCAACAACGCCATCGAGGTGTATGTGCATCGCTTGCGCAAGAAAATCGAAGTCGGCGGCGTGCGGATCGCCACGGTGCGCGGCCTCGGTTATTGCCTGGAAAAAATCAGCGAGCCGCAAGCCGCTGCCGCAGGTCCGGCAGCTTCCTCTGCTTCGCTCTCGCCGCTCGACGCCTCCAGCCGCCGCTGACGCTTGCCCTCATGCGCGACGCTCAATCTCTGGCTGCGCAGCCAAACCCATCCGCCCCGGCCGCCGCGCAAACCGAAGAACGGGTGCAGCGCTCCCTGTTCGGCGAAATCCTGGACTGGATGCTGGTGCCGCTGTTGCTGCTGTGGCCGATCAGCATCGCGATTACCTACGTGGTGGCGAAGTCGATCGCCAACCAGCCTTTCGACCAGGCGCTGGACGACAGCGTCACGGTCTTGTCGCAGCAGGTGAGCGAGGTCAACGGCAAGGTCCTGACGCGCCTGACCACACCCTCGCGCGACTTCCTGCGCGCCGACGATGTCGACAATGTGTATTACCTGATCACCGGACCGCACGGCGAATATATCGACGGCGACCGCGACATGCACACGCCTGTCGCCGAAGACGAGCCCGCACACCCTGGCAAGGTCAAGTTCTGGGACAGCTCCCTGCATGGCAGCGATGTGCGGATCGCCTATACCTATGTCGACCTGCGCAACACGGTCGACGCCGGCGGCAGCGCCGACAAACAGGAGCGGCCGCGGGTAGCGCTGGTGCAAGTCGGGGAAACGCTGGAAAAACGCGCCCGGCTGGCGAATGAAATCATCAAGGGCGTGATCCTGCCGCAATTCCTGATCCTGCCGATCGCGCTGGCCCTGATCTGGTTCGCCTTGTCGCGCGGCCTGTCGCCCCTGTCCGAATTGCAGCAGCGGATCCGGGCGCGCCGCCCGGACGACCTCAGCCCCATCGATTCCGGCCAGGTGCCGGAAGAAATTTCGCCGCTGGTTCGTTCGCTCAACGACATGCTGTCGCGCCTGTCGCTGTCGATCCAGACCCAGAAACGTTTCATCGCCGACGCCGCGCACCAGATGAAAACGCCGCTGGCCGGCATGCGCATGCAATCCGAACTGGCGCTGCGGCAGACCAGCCAGCACGATATCCATCGCTCGCTGGAGCAGCTGGCAAAGAGCTCGGAATCGGCGACCCGGCTGGTGAACCAGCTGCTGTCGCTGGCGCGGGCGGAAAACCAGTCGCAGGAAAGCGCGCCGTTCATCGAAGTCGACCTGTCCGAATTCGCTCGCGCCGTGGTGCAAGACTGGGTCGAAGCTTCATTCGGCCAGCGCATCGATTTCGGTTTCGAACAGGACGAGCAACCGGTGCCGGTGCTGTGCAATCCACTCATGCTGCGCGAACTGCTGGGCAACCTCATCGACAATGCCTTGCATTACACGCCGGTCGAAGGCCGGGTGACAGTCCGCGTGCGCGGCGAGTGGGCAGAAAACTCCACGGCGGTAGCAAGGGGATTCGCGATACTGGAAGTCGAAGATACCGGCCCGGGCATCCCGCCGGCCGAACGCGGCCATGTGTTCCAGCGCTTTTACCGCATCCTCGACAGCGGCCGCGGCGGCAGCGGCCTGGGGCTGGCGATCGTGCGCGAGATCGCGCAGCAGCATGACGCCCAGGTGACGATTTCCTATAATCCGCGCAGCAGCGAGCCGGAACTGCCAGGCAGCCTGTTCCGCGTCACCTTCCGTTTACTGGAAAAACCTGCGCTTGATTTCAACTCGGACTTCCATTGACAACCACCAGCCACCGGACCAGACATGCCCATGCTGAAACCCCGCCCGCACCATCCCGCCAGCCATTGGCACAGCACCAGGCGACTGACGCTGGGCCTGCTGCTGGTCTGGTTCGTCCTGACTTTCGGCGTCATCTTCTTTGCCCGTGAATTGTCCGGCATACGCTGGTTCGGCTGGCCGCTGTCGTTTTACATGGCGGCACAGGGACTGGCGCTGGCCTACCTGCTGATCGTCGCGGTATACACCTGGCAGATGCGGAAGATAGACCGGCGCCAGCAGGAATCCGAGCATAATCGCGGGCATAACCGCGAGCAAAAGCGTGAGCAGCAATGAAAGACGGCTCTTTTTTCTGGCGCCTGGTGCGCTACTACGCCTGGTATACCGGCGGCTTCATCCTGTTGCTGGTGGTGCTGGCGATCCTCGAAAAGGAAGGCTTGCCGCGCACCTGGATCGGCTACCTGTTCATGTTCGCCACCATCGTCCTGTATGCCGGCATCGGCATCATGAGCCGCACTTCCGATGTCTCCGAATATTATGTCGCGGGTCGGCGGGTGCCGGGGCTGTTCAACGGCATGGCGACCGCTGCCGACTGGATTTCCGCGGCCACCTTCATCAGCCTGGCCGGCGGCCTCTACCTGCAAGGCTTCGACGGCCTGGCCTATATCATCGGCTGGACCGGCGGCTATTGCCTGGTGGCGCTGCTGATCGCGCCTTACCTGCGCAAGTTCGGCCAGTACACGATCCCGGATTTCCTGGCGGCGCGCTACCGCGGCCGCACCAGCAGCAATCCGGTCAGAGTATTGGCGGTGGCGGCCACCGTGGTGATTTCCTTCATTTACGTGGTGGCGCAGATCTATGGCGTCGGCCTGATCACTTCACGCTTCACCGGCGTCGATTTTTCGGTCGGGATTTTCCTTGGCCTGGCCAGCATCCTGGTCTGCTCTTTCCTGGGCGGCATGCGGGCGATCACCTGGACCCAGGTGGCGCAATACGTGATCATCCTGTTTGCCTACCTGATCCCGGTGATCTGGCTGTCGATGGAGCACACGCACAGCCCGGTGGCGCAGGTTTCCTATGGCTCAGTGCTGGCGCAGATCACCAATATCGAAAAAAAGCTCGATGTCGACCCCAAGGAAATCGATGTGCGAGCGATCTTCAAGGCCAATGCGGATGACTACGACGCCCGCCTGCGCGACCTGCCGAAATCCTGGGAACAGGGGCGGATTGAAGCGCAGCAGCACCTGGAACTGCTGAAACGCAACAACAGTTCCCTGATCGAGATTCGCGCCGCCAACCGCGCCTTGAACAGCTATCCGAAAACGCCAGAGGAAGCCGAGCGCAAATGGCAGCAGGACAAGGCCAGCAACCTGGCGCGCGCCGAACCGCCGGTGCCGCAGGCGACGCCGTTTCCCGGCGCCACGCGGGAGGCGTCCGACATCAAGCGCAACAATTTCCTGGCCCTGGTGTTTTGCCTGATGATGGGTACGGCGTCCCTGCCGCACATCCTGATGCGCTACTACACTACGCCGTCGGTGCAGGAATCCCGCAAGTCGGTGTTCTGGACGCTGTTTTTCATCCTGCTGATCTATCTCACGGTGCCGGCGCTGGCGGTGCTGGTGAAATACTATATCTATACCTCGCTGGTCGGTTCCGACTACGCGCACCTGCCGGAATGGGTCTCGTACTGGGCCAATATAGACAAGAGCAACCCGCTGGTCAGCATCACCGATTTCAACCATGACGGCCTGGTGCAATTGTCAGAGATCACCCTGGACGGCGACATGATCATGCTGGCGACGCCGGAAATCGCCGGCCTGCCCTATTTCGTTTCCGGGCTGGTGGCGGCGGGCGGGCTGGCGGCGGCGCTGTCGACCGCGGACGGTCTGCTGCTGACCATTTCCAATGCCTTGTCGCACGATGTCTATTACAAGATGATCGATCCGCACGCCTCCACCGCCAAGCGCGTCACGGTATCGAAGCTGCTGTTGCTGGTGGTGGCGCTGTTGGCGGCGTATACCGCTTCCCTGAAACCGGGCGATATCCTGTCGATGGTGGGCGCGGCGTTTTCGCTGGCGTCCTCGACCTTGTTCCCGGTGCTGGCGCTAGGCGTGTTCTGGAAACGCGGCAACCAGCAAGGCGCCATCGCCGCCATCGTGGTCGGCTTCGGCACCTGCATCTACTACATGCTGCATACCTATCCGGCGCTGGGCGGTTCGGCCAGCGGCCAGTGGTTCCACATCGCACCGATGGCGGCCGGCATCTTCGGCGTGCCGGCCGGCCTGCTGGCGCTGATCGTGGTCAGCCTGCTGACGCCGCCGCCCGATCCGCGCGCGGTGGCGCTGGTGCATCATGTGCGGACGCCTTAGGGGTGTTGACGTTGCTTTTTAGCGTGTCACCGCCCCCACTCCGTAGAACGTCAAATGGGGTCAGAGTAATTTTCGCAAAACCCGCGAAAAAAACTCTGACCCCATTTGACTGCTGCCGTGGAAGCTTTTTGATCGTTCAGGGCTTGCTGCCAAAAGGCTCCGACAGGATGCCTACCAGGCTGTTCACACCATTGATGTAATTTCCCAACCGCATATTCTCATTGGCGCTGTGCTGATTGTTATCGGCATTGACCAGCGGCACAATCACAAAAGGAACTTTCAGTGCATCGACTAGCGCGCCGGTGGGAACAGTGCCGCCCATCATTCTGATCTGCACCGGTTCCTTACCGTAGGTCTTGGTCAAAGAGCGGCGCAGCCAATTACTGATTGGCGCGTGCAGATCGGTACGCACGGCGCTGCTGGAAGCCGATGCCGACTCGAACTCCAGCGAGGCCAGTTTAGGATAGCGGGCGCGATCCGCATCGCTCGGCTCCCCATTGACCAAGTGAAAACCCCGCTTCTCCACAAATCCCTTGAGTAAAGCTATCAAGGCCGCCGGCTCAGTTTCAGGTACGGTACGCAGATCCAGTTCGGCGACGGCCATCGCCGGCACGACAGTGCGAGCCTTCTCGCCGACATCTCCAGATTGCATGCCACGCACGTTGAGTGACGGATATTGCATCGCTTCCTGATAATTTTGTCCGACCTTATCTGCGACTGCAATTCCAAGACGCTGGCGCAGCGCCGCTTCGTCGTCAGGCACTGCGCGCATGACACGCAATGAATCGGCGTCCAGCTTGACGCTATCGTAATAACCGGGAACCGTAACTCGGCCCTCGTCATCTTTCATCGATGCCAGCAAACGCGCCATCAATTGCGCCGGGTTGGCGGCATAGTTACCGTAGTGTCCACTATGGCTATCTTGCTTCGGGCCATAAACCTTCAAAGTGCCGACAACGATTCCGCGATTGCCGAATACCAATGTTGGCTGATTGCTGGGATGCATCGGTCCGTCCAGTACGACCAGCATATCGGACTTCAATAAATCCTGATTACGCTTAATGACGCTGCCCAATGACGGCGATCCTTTTTCTTCTTCCGCGTCAAGAATGACCTTGAGGTTGATCGCCGGCGTCCTGCCGCCGGCTTTGAGTGCGTCAATCGCAGCCAGCAGCATCATGATCGGCGCTTTGTCGTCCGCAGAAGCTCTGGCGAACAAACGCCACTCAGGATCGACATCCTTGGCGAACAACTTATCCAGCGGCATGGCTTCCCACTGGCCTGCTGCATTGCGCTGTTTCAATACCGGCGCCCACGGGCTTTTCTGCTGCCACTCGGAGGGATTGACCGGCTGTCCATCCATATGTCCATAAAACAGTACTGTCGGAAGACCCGGATCGCTCTTTGGAAACTCTGCGAACAGCAGCGGCTTGCCGTTATTGGCCAATTGCCTGGCATGGAAACCTCGCCGCTGAAAAGCTTGTTCAAACCAGGCGGCATTGCGCTGGATATCCGCGGCTACCGCAGAGTCGTTGGGAATTGCCAGCACCTCGGCCCATTCCTTGAAACTTGCTTGCGCAGCAAGCTGCACTTGTGGCGCGATCGGTGGCTCAGCCGCAGCCGGTGCCGAAAATATGGTCATGGCGCAGGCCGCCAACTGACAGTGCTGGAAGAATGTTTTCATATGCTTTTTATAGGTGCGATCAAATGAGGTCGGGGCATGTATCGGTTAAACCGCGAATCCGAAACCTGGTGCTTCATGGGCTGGCATGACGGTGACGGCAACATCCATGGTTTGCTGGCCGCCGCCGATCAGGACGCCGCGCAAGGGCGAGATGTCGAGAAAATCGCGGCCCCAGCCAAGCGTGATATGGCTGGTGTCGGGGAAGATGCCGTTGGTCGGATCGGCATCTATCCAGCAGCTGGCTTGGCCGTTGAATCCGGGGCAATACACCGACACCCAGGCGTGCGAAGCATCGGCGCCGATCAGGCGCGGCTGCCCGGGCGGCGGTTCGGTCAGCAGATAGCCGCTGACATAACGCGCCGCCAGTCCCAGGGAGCGCAGGCAGGACAACATGAAGTGGGCAAAGTCCTGGCATACGCCGCGCCGGGTAGCGAACACATCGGTGACCGGGGTGGAAACGGTAGTGGCTAGCGGGTCGAAGGTGAATTCCTGGAAAATCCGCGTCATCAGAGCGTTGATCCCTGCCAGCAAAGGCAGTCCTGGCGTAAACGATTCCATCGCATACGCCAGGAATTCACGCTTGATCCGCACATGCGCCGATTCAAACAGGTAGCGCGTGGCTTCCAGGTCGTCAGGCAGCAGGAACTGGCCGGCCTGGTATGACAGCGCGGCGCGCGCCTGCTCCCAGGGCGGCGTCGCCGGCGGCAGCTGGCGCGGCGTCAGCGTGACCCACGATTCGGCCAGGGCGCGCAGGTCGGTATGGTCGTTTTCCAGCGAAAACGATTGCAGGGGATTGCCGAAGCTGTCCAGGAACATGCGCAGGTTTTGCGGCTCGGGCGTGATGCTGATGCCGTGCGAAGTGCAGGTCTGCCACGGCAGCGAACGCGGTGTCAGGCGCAGCATCTGGTGCGACAGGCGCACCGCCTGCGAATAGGCGTAATGGGTATCGTGGCGGATGTGATAGGTGTGCTCGCTCATCATGACACTCCCTGGCTGACCGGCGCGTTCAAGGGCGTGAAGAAATGGCGCGCCAGTTCGTCCGACAGCGAAAAGGCGCCGGCGATGGCGTCGCGCATCAGCTGCACCAGGCGCGCATGGGCGTCTGCCACAAACAAGGAATCATGGCTGAGGTCTTGCAATTCGAATTCGCGCAGTAAGGCCGACAGATGCGCCGGCGTATCCATGCTGAGGGTGCCGAGCTGTTCGGCGATATCGCTTAAATAGCGCTCCAGCATATGGAACTGGAATGCGATGCCGTGCGGATTGCTGACATCGAACACCAGCAGATGCAGCACCGGCAGCCATTCCGGCGCGCGCCGGTAGCGCACGCGGTAGGTGACCACGCTGTTGGCCGATTCCAGCAGCCACGGCAGGGTCCGGTTCTGGCGCTCCGCCGGCAGCCGCAGGAACTGGCCGAACAGGTTGGCCAGGTGGGTCATGCGTTCTATATGGCGGCCCAGCATCAGGAAGTGCCAGCCTTCATCGCGCGTCATGTCGTCCAGCGCATGGCCGGCCAGGCCGACGCAGGCCTGGATTACATTGTTCAGCATGTGCAGCGCAGCAGCAGGAGTCACGCCGCTGGGGCCACTGCTGTCCGTCGTCAGGCCCGGCATGCGGTTGAGCGCTTGCCAGTTGTCCAGCGACAGATGTTCTCGCACCTGGTAGCCGCAGTGATGCAAATGACGCAGGTTGCCAGCAATGCCGACGCTGGCGGCAGGATCGGCGATGGCGGCAATCAGCGCCTGCTGCAAGGCGGCGACGGTTGGCCGTGTGGTCGCGGCCGGCAGGGCAATCCCGAGGCCGCGGCAGATTTCGCACAGCTGGTAGAAGGTCTCGCGCGCTTCGCCTTGCAGGTCGCTGCTGCGTTGCAGGGTGGCGCGCAGCAGATGCGCCAAGTTGTCGCAGCGCTCGGCGTAGCGCCCCATCCAGAACAGGTTTTCGCCGGCGTGCGATGAAATGTCAACGGTGCTTCTGATCAGATCCAGCGTACGCTGCCGGCCGTCGCTGTCTTCCAGCGGCGCCGTCGCCGTCGCGGCCACATCGCCGACCGCATTGCCAGCCTCGTCGCGCACCGGGCTCAGCACCCAGACATCCTTGCTGGCGCCGCCCTGCTGCATCGACACCACGTCCTTGCGCTGGCGCGGCGCGACCCGCGTCAGGCCGCCCGGCATCACGTGGTAGCTGCCGTCGGCGCCGGCGACCACGAATACCCGCAAGCTGACCGCGCGGCTCATCAAGCGATATTCGCCGCTGCGCGACAGCACCGGCGCCTGTGACAGCCGCACCCATTCCTGCGCCACGTAGGCGTGCGGCTGGGCCAGCAGGCTGTCGACCAGGCGCTGGCGCGATTGCGCATTCAGGCTGTGGCCATAGACCGGTTGCATGCGCATCGACGGAAACGCCGGCATGATCACCAGCTGCTCCAGGTTGGCCAAGGTGTAATCGAGCGCCGGTTTTTCACCGCACCACCAGGACGCCACCGCCGGCAGCGCCAGCGGCTGGCCCAGCAGACGCTGGCAGATGGCCGGCAGGAAACCGTGCAAGGCGCCCGATTCCAGCACGCCGCTGCCGAGCGAATTGGCAATCAGCACATTGCCCAGGCGCGCCGCCTGCACCAGCCCGGGAATGCCGAGCGCGGAATCGGAGCGCAGTTCGAGCGGATCGCAATAGTCGTCATCCAGCCGCCGCAGGATCGCATGCACGCGCCGCAAGCCGCTCAGGGTCTTGAGGTAGACCATGTCGCCGCGCACCATCAGGTCCGCCCCTTCGACCAGCGGAAAGCCCAGGGTATGCGCCAGGAAGGCGTGCTCGGAATAGGTTTCGTTATACGGCCCCGGCGTCAGCAGCACCACCAGCGGCGTCTCGCCGCCAGCCGGCGCCAGCGCGTTCAGGCTGTCGTGCAGGGTATGGAAAAATTTCAGCAGCGATTGCACATGCATATCGCGCACCGTCTCCGGCAGCGCGCGCGACATAATCTGCCGATTCTGCAAAGCGTACCCGGCGCCCGACGGCCCCTGGGTACGGTCAGACATGACCCACCAGTGACCGTCCGGCGAACGCGCCAGGTCGATTGCATACAGGTGCAGGTGTATGCCTGCCGGCGGCTCGATGCCGCGGCAAGGCCACAGGTAGCCATGCTGGCCGAACACCAGCGCCGGCGGCAGCAATCCTTCGGACAGCAGCGTCTGCGGGCCGTACAGGTCGGCCAGCACTGCATTGAGCAGGCGCGCACGTTGCACCACCGCGGAGGACAAGGTCTGCCATTCGTCGGCGGAAATAATCTGCGGCAACAGATCCAGTTCCCAGGGACGGTTGGCTCCCTGCGGATCGGCGTACACATTGTAGGTCACGCCGTCGGCGGCAATCGCTTCGCGCACCTCGCGCGCGCGGCGCCGCAGGATCTCCGGCGACAGCCCTTCGAGCTGGTCGATCAGGGTGCGCCAGTGCGGCCGCAAGCGACCGCCGGCTTCCAGCATTTCGTCGTAACGATCCGCCTCTGCGGGATAACTCTCGAGTAAACGCCGGTACATGGTTATTCGCTTGCGTCACTTGAAACGGTTAAATGCAAACCTTGCCGCCAAGACTGCAGAAAGTCGCAGCGCAACCTCAAATTAGTTGCGCTACGGCTTTTCTGCACCACGGCTGCCGAGCTTGATCAGAAGTGACGTAAGTCTAACGTAAATGGGAACTCGATGGATGCTATCGGTTGCGTTACCTGCATCGGGCCCGGAGTATGGTTGAGACGGAAATAACGCCCCAGGCGCCGGCTTTCGGCTTCGAAGGCATTGACCGGGAATGTTTCGTAGCTGCGCCCGCCGGGATGCACCACGTGATATTGGCAACCGCCCAGGCTGCGGCCGTTCCAGGTATCGACCAGGTCGAAGGTCAGCGGCGAGTCGATGCCGATGGTCGGATGCAGGGCCGACGGCGGCTGCCAGGCGCGGTAACGCACGCCGCTGACAAACTCGCCGACCCGGCCGGTCGGCTGCAGCGGCACCGGTACGCCGTTGCAGGTCAGCACATAACGATCCGGTGCCATGCCGTTCACCTTCACTTGCAAGCGCTCCAGCGAAGAATCGACGTAACGGGCGTTGCCGCCGGAACGGCTTTCCTCGCCCAGCACATGCCAGGGTTCGAGCGCGGTGCGCAATTCCAGCCCGATGCCGTTTATGGCAAAGTCGCCGATTTTCGGGAACCTGAACTCGAAATGCGGCGCGAACCACTCCGGCTTGAGTGCGTAACCGGCCTGCCGCATGTCGTCCATCACATCGCAGAAATCCTGCCAGATGAAATGCGGCAGCAGGAAACGGTCGTGCAGCTCGGTACCCCAGCGCACCAGGCGCGGCGGTTTGTACGGTGTCTTCCAGAAGCGCGCCACCAGCGCCCGCAGCAACAGTTGCTGGGTCAGGCTCATGCGCGCATGCGGCGGCATTTCGAATGCGCGCAGTTCCAGCAGGCCAAGGCGGCCGGTGCTGCTGTCGGGCGAATACAGCTTGTCGATGCAGAATTCGGCACGATGCGTGTTGCCGGTGACGTCGATCAGCAGGTTGCGCAGCAGCCGGTCGACCAGCCATGGCGCACAGCCGTCTTTCGCCAGCTGCTTGTCCATTTCGGTAAACGCCAGTTCCAGTTCGACCACCGCATCGTTGCGCGCTTCGTCGACGCGCGGCGCCTGCGACGTCGGACCGATGAACATGCCGGAGAACAGGTAAGACAGCGCCGGATGGTTGTGCCAGTAGCTGATCAGGCTGCGCAGCAGGTCGGGCCGGCGCAGGAACGGCGAGTCGCTGGTGGTGGCGCCGCCCAGCACCAGGTGATTGCCGCCGCCGGTGCCGGAATGGTGGCCGTCGAGCATGAATTTCTCGGTAGTCAGGCGAGTCTCGCGCGCTACGTCGTACAGATAGGTGGTGTTGCTTACCAGCTCGCTCCAGCTGTGCATGGGCTGGATATTCACCTCGATCACACCGGGATCGGGCGTGACGCTGAACTTGGCCAGGCGTGGATCGTGCGGCGGCTCATAGCCTTCCATCAGCAACGGCTGTTCCAGGGCTTGCGCCGTGGCTTCGATCGCCGCCACCAGTTCCAGGTAATCTTCCAGCCGCTCCAGCGGCGGCATGAACAGGTACAGCACGCCCTGCCGTACTTCCGCGCACAGGGCGGTGCGGGCAATCTGGTCAGCCGATTCGAACGGCGCCGGCGCCGCCTGCGCTTCGCTGGTGAAGGCTGCGCTGTATGAAGTCGAGCTGTACTTCGTTGCATCTGCCGCGGTCGCCTTGCCGGCGGTAGAAACCGGCGTAACCAGCTGCTGGCGGATTTGTTGACCGATTTTCTGACTTAGCGGCAGTGGCGCGAATTCCTGGGTCGGGTCCTGCTGGTGCACAAAGGGATAGTCAGCCTTCTTGACCCACGGCTGCGAATCGAGCGGCAAGCGGTAACCCAGGGGAGAATCGCCCGGCAGCAGGTAGCAGTGTTCGCCGCGCAGGTACCAGCTGCTGCTTTGCCAGCTGCTTTCATCGGCGGAGCGGACCAGCGGCAATACGTAGCCGGCGACCTTGCGCAAGCCTTGCGAAAAGACCCGCGCCAGCCGCGCCCTTTCCTGCTTGTCGTCCAGCCGCGCATCGGACGGATCGACGTTGATCGCCAGGCGGCGTTCGCGCCACAGGTAATAGTAGATGTCTTCATAGGCTGCGAACACATGCTGCCGCTCCAGCGTCAGCCGTGCGGCAACACCATGCAAGAAGCGCTCGGCGATATTGTCGTCGGTGACCTGTTTCTTGGTTTCGTCGGCAATCAAGGCCGGCGTCGACCAGATCGGCTCGCCGTCGCGGCGCCAGTAGCAATTCAGCGCCCAGCGCGGCAGCTGCTCGCCCGGATACCATTTGCCCTGGCCGAAATGCGGCAGGCCTTGCGCCGCATATTGCTGGCGCAGCCGATGGTAGAGCTCGGCTGCCAGCGGCTTCTTGGTGGGGCCCATGGCGGCCGTGTTCCACTCCTCGCCTTCAGGATCGTCAAGCGCGACGAAAGTCGGCTCGCCACCCATCGTCAGGCGCACGTCGAGCTCGTCCAGGTCGTCGTCGATGGCGTGGCCCAGTTCTTCGATCTCTTCCCACTGCTGCTCGCTGTACGGCTTGGTGACGCGCGGCGATTCCCAGATGCGGCGCACGCTCATCGCATGTTCGAACTCAACTTCGCATGGCTCGACCATGCCGCTGACCGGCGCCGCCGACGACGGCTCCGGCGTGCAGGACAGCGGGATATGACCTTCGCCGGCGAACAGGCCGGAGGTAGGATCAAGACCGATCCAGCCGGCGCCGGGCAGGTAGACCTCGCACCAGGCGTGCAGATCGGTGAAATCAGTCTGCGGGCCGGATGGACCGTCGAGCGATTTCTGGTCGGCCGTCAGCTGGATCAGGTAGCCGGAGACGAAACGCGCCGCCAGCCCGAGGTAACGCAATATCTGCACCAGCAGCCAGGACGAATCGCGGCATGAGCCGGAACCGAGGGTTAACGTCTGTTCCGGGGTCTGCACACCAGGTTCCATGCGGATGGTGTAGCTGATCAGCTGCGCCAGCTGCTGGTTCAGGCTGACCAGGAAGTCTTCCGTGCGGATCCTTTCGCGCGGCACCTGGTCCAGGAATTTCTGCAGCAAGGGCGTCAGCGGCAGTTTCTTGCGATACGGCTCGAGCTCGTTCTGCAGCTCCGGCGCGTAGGAAAACGGCACTTTCTCGGCATACGGCTCGAGGAAAAAGTCGAATGGATTGAGCACCGACATTTCGGCCACCAGGTCGACCTCGATGCGGAATTCGCTGGCCTTTTCCGGAAACACCAGCCGCGCCAGGTAGTTAGCCTGCGGATCCTGCTGCCAGTTGATGAAATGCGGCTCCGGCAGTATCCGCAGCGAATAGCTGAGGATGCGGGTGCGGCAATGCGGCGCCGGGCGCAGGCGGATGATCTGAGGCCCCAGGGTGATCGGGCGCTCGTAGCGATAGGTGGTGAGATGATTGAGTGCTACGTGAATTGACATGGATATCCTCTGCGACAATCAATAAGTAGTTCGTAGGGTGGCCCCCCGTACCCATGCGCGACCGAGATAACCGGAGCGCAGGCAACGGCGTGGGCACAGGGTGCCCACCCTACTGATGGCTGTGGATGAAATCGCGCAGGCGCGGGTAAATTTCGTTGTCCCAGCGCCGGCCGTTGAAGACACCATAGTGCCCGACCCCGGTTTGCACATGATGCGATTTCATGTACGGCCGTATGCCGCTGCACATGTCCTGGGCGGCCACGGTCTGGCCTACTGCGCAAATATCATCCTTCTCCCCCTCTACGGTGAACAATGCGGTGCGCCGGATCGCCGACGGCTCTATCGTACGCCCTAATGCCTGCATTTCGCCAAGCGGCAATGCATGGTCCTGGAATACGCTCTGCACGGTTTCCAGGTAAAACTCCGCGGCCAGGTCAGACATGGCGAAATATTCGGCGTAAAAGGTCTTGATGGTGTTGGCTTTTTCGTCTTCGCCGTCGACCAGGTAGTTGTACAAGTTCTGGAAGGCCTTGAGGTGGCGCTCCAGGTTCATGCTCATGAACGCATTCAGTTGCAGGAAACCGGGATAGACCTGGCGCTGGCTGCCGGTGAAACGGCCGGGGACAGTGCTCACCAGGTTTTTCCGGAACCACTCGATCGGCTTGCTTTTCGCCAGCTGGTTGACCGCTGTAGGATTGATGCGGGTATCGATGGGACCTGCCATCAGGGTCATGCTGGACGGCTGCGCCGGATGTTTGTCAGCCGCCATCAGCGACACCGCCACCAGCGCCGCCACGGTCGGCTGGCAAACTGCCACCACGTGGGTGCCGGGGCCGATCTTCTCGATGAAGCGGATCAGGTGGGCGACATATTCGTCGAAACCGAAACGGCCGTCGCTGAGGGCGACGTCGCGGGCGTTGTGCCAGTCGGTGATATACACGTCATGGTCACGCAACAAGGTGCTCACGGTGCCGCGCAGCAAGGTGGCGAAATGTCCGGACATGGGCGCAACCAGGAGGATGCGCGGCTGCACCGCCTTGGTTTCTTTACGGAAACGCAACAAGGTGCAGAATGGCGTCTGGTCGCTTATTTCTTCATGCACCGAAATTGTGCGCCCATTCTCTTCGACGCTGTCTATCCCGAATGCAGGGCGCTGGTGCGTCAACCGGGTGCACGAAAACACTTCGCAGGCGGCGGCCAGCTTGCGCATGGCCAGGCTGTCGGGCCAAACCGGCCAGCGGTAGCCCAACATCGGTGCGGCAGCGCCAGCCCACGCACGCATCGGATCGCTGAGATCCGCATAGCCCTGATATGCCTGGTAAATTTTAGTCATGGGACTACCCTGTTATTGGAATGCCGGCAAATGCGTCAGGTGCAATATCCATGCCCATACATCTGGCACGGCCTTTGCTCAGTAGACATCAAACGGTTTGCCAATCAAAAACGCTTTCGATCCAATACGGAAGAATATTGCCATGCCTAAGACCACTCTGAGCATCACCAGTAAAAACTATTCGTCGTGGTCCTTGCGCGGCTGGCTGCTGACCAGGTTCTCCGGACTGGAATTCCAGGAAAACCTGATCTCGCCGGACGATCCGGATGCGCGCGCCGAGATCCTGCTGCTGTCGTCGTCGATCCTGGTGCCCTGCCTGTACCACGGCAATATCGTGGTGTGGGATACCCTGGCCATCGGCGAGTACCTGCACGAGATCCGGCCCAAGGCCGGGCTGCTGCCGGCGGACCGCGCCGCGCGGGCGCACTGTCGCTCGATCTGCGGCGAAATGCATTCCGGCTTCAGCGCCTTGCGCTCGGCGCTGCCGATGAACATCAAGGCGCGCTTCCCCGACTTCAAGGTGTGGTCGCGCGCCGAAGCCGACATCAAACGCATCACCACCATCTGGAAACAATGCCTGGCGACCTATGGCGGCCCGTTCCTGTTCGGCGAACGCTCGATGGCCGACGCCATGTACGCGCCGGTGGCGACGCGCTTTCTGACGTACGATGTAAAGCTGGATTCCGTCTGCAGCGCCTATTGCAAGCGCATCATGGCGTTGCCGGAAATGCAGGAATGGATCAAGGCGGCCAAGCTGGAGCCGGACGATATCAATGAACTGGATGTGGAATTCTGAAAACGATTTCCAATGCCAAGGAAAGGATAGCTGCAATGGATACGAAGACAGAAGCGAAGATAGACGCGAGCCCGAAGACCGTGTTCTCCCATGTGCGCGAAGGCGACACCGAATTCGAATCGGGCGGCCTGCGCGATTTTTTCCTGTACCGCGATCTCGGTATCGCCGCCGCCACCGGCGGCCAGGTGGTGGCGCACCTGGTGAAAGCCAACATGGCGCCCGAGGTCGGCACCGGCTGGCACCGGCATGAAGCCGATTTCCACATCGTCTACATGCTCAAAGGCTGGGCGCGCTTCATGTATGAGGACAAGGAAACGCTGGTCAAGGCCGGCGACTGCGTGCACCAGCGACCGGGCATCGTGCATTTTTTATTCGACTACTCGGAAGACATGGAGTATCTTGAAATCGTCAGCCCGGCGGCATTCACCTCGATCGACATGCCCGCGCCGTGTCCTGTCCCGGCGCCGGCGCCATGGCCCAAGGAGGGTTGAGCCGCATGGGTTAAGAGCATTTAATGCAGCAGTTTTTGCAATCAGATCATGACGGAGGCCATCACCCAGATTATGCAAAATTTGCTAAGAGCGGACCTAGCATTGCCTAAAATAAAGCCTATTCAACCAGCAAGATCGCATGTTAATCTTTAGTTAAGATAATGCTGAATAAGCAACGAATGAGCAACAACAGGCATGTTACGGGCACGCTTCTTGATAGCTACTTGATAGTTTCCGATCAAACCACAGCAAAGCAAGATCATGGCAAATTTTTTCGATGAAATGTACTCCGATGGCAATTCGTCGGTGCGCCCGCACTATAACGAATTTTCCAATTGGCTCAACGCCCAGACCGCTGAAACGATCGCCCGCAAACGCGCCGAAGCCGACCTGATTTTCCGCCGGGTCGGGATTACTTTCGCCGTGTACGGCAACGACGCCGGCACCGAACGTCTGATCCCCTTCGACATCATTCCGCGCATCATCCATGCGCAGGAGTGGGCGACGCTGGAAGCCGGCCTGATCCAGCGCGTCAAGGCGCTCAACATGTTCATCCACGACATCTACCACGACCAGAACATCGTCAAGGCAGGCGTGATCCCGGCTGAACAGATTTTCCGCAACGCCCAGTACCGCCCCGAAATGCAGGGCATCTCGGTCGCTTCTGACATCTACGCGCACATTGCCGGAGTCGATATCGTACGCGCCGGCGAGGGCGAGTTCTACGTTCTCGAAGATAACCTGCGGGTGCCGTCGGGCGTGTCCTACATGCTGGAAAACCGCAAGATGATGATGCGGCTGTTCCCCGAGCTGTTCCTGCGCCACAAGATCGCGCCGGTCGACCATTATCCCGACATGCTGCTGGATAACCTGCGCTCGGTAGCGCCGGTCGGCGTCACCGATCCGACCGTGGTGGTGATGACGCCGGGGATGTACAACTCGGCCTACTTCGAACACGCGTTCCTGGCGCAGCAGATGGGCGTCGAGCTGGTCGAAGGACAGGATTTGTTCGTCAACGACAACCACGTCTACATGCGCACCACACGCGGCCCCAAGCGGGTCGACGTGATCTACCGCCGGATCGACGACGACTATCTCGATCCACTCGCCTTCCGCGCCGATTCATCGCTCGGCGTGCCGGGCCTGCTGTCGGTGTACCGCGCCGGTAACGTCACGCTGGCGAATGCGATCGGCACCGGTGTCGCCGACGACAAGTCGGTGTATCCGTTCGTGCCGGACATGGTGCAGTTCTACCTGTCGGAAAAGCCGATCCTGAACAACGTGCCGACTTTCCAGTGCCGCAAGAAAGAAGACTTGCAGTACACCCTGGACAACCTCAAGGACCTGGTGGTCAAGGAAGTGCATGGCGCCGGCGGCTACGGCATGCTGGTCGGCCCGGCGTCGACCAGGCAGGAAATCGAAGATTTCCGCCAGCGCGTGCTGGCCAAGCCGGACGGTTATATTTCCCAGCCGACGCTGGCCTTGTCGGCTTGCCCGACCTATGTCGAATCCGGCATCGCACCGCGCCACCTGGACCTGCGGCCATTCGTATTGTCCGGCAAGAATGTCTCCCTGGTGCGCGGCGGCCTGACCCGCGTCGCCCTCAAGGAAGGTTCGCTGGTGGTCAACTCGTCCCAAGGCGGCGGCACCAAAGACACCTGGATTCTGGAGAAATAACATGCTCAGTCGCACCGCCGACCATTTGTTCTGGATGTCCCGCTATACCGAGCGGGCAGAAAATACCGCACGCATGCTGGACGTGCACGTGCAGACCGGGCTGCTGCCGCAGTCGGTCGAGGATGTCGAGAAGGGCTGGCGTGCAGTGCTCGGCATTTCCGAGCTGACCCACGCCTACGACAAGAAATACAGCGTGGTCACGCAAAAAGACGTGATCGATTTCATGGTGCGCGATCCCAGCAATTCTTCCTCGATCGCCTCCTGCCTGAAACAGGCGCGAGAGAATGCGCGCGCAGTGCGCGGCGCGCTGACCACCGAAGCTTGGGAAATCCAGAACGCCACCTGGATCAAGATGCAGGGTTATCTGCAGACCAACGCGCTGGAGCAGAACCCCAGCGAGTTCTTCGAGTGGGTCAAACACCGCTCGCACCTGTCGCGCGGCGTCACCATCGGCACCATGCTCAAGGACGAGGCGTTCCACTTTATCCGTCTCGGCACCTTCCTGGAGCGCGCCGACAACACCGCGCGCATCATCGACGTCAAATTCCACGGCGCCAAGGAAGGCGCATATACGAAGAACCTGCAGAACCAGAACGGCCAGCGGCAAAGCCAGGAGCAGGATTCGATCGCCGATCCGCAAATCGACTTCTATTACTGGGCGGCGATCCTGCGTTCCGTGTCAGGTTTTGAAATCTACCGCAAAGTGTATCGCGACGTGATCACGCCGGCGCGCGTGGCCGATCTGCTGATCTTGCGGCCGGACATGCCACGCTCGCTGCTGTCTTGCATGGAGCAGGTGGTCGGCAATCTCAAGCATGTGCATAACGATACATCCTCCGACACCGAACGCTTCGCCGGGAAATTGCATGCCGACCTGAAATTCAGCAATCTCGATGAAATCCTGGACGCCGGCCTGCACGATTACCTGACCCGCTTCTTCGAACGGATCTTCGAGCTTGGCAATCGCATCAGCCGCGATTTCCTGGTGCCGCTGAATACCTGATAGCGAATTTCCCCACTGATGCTCCTTACCATCCGGCATGAAACGGTTTACCACTACACCGCGGCACTGACCTACACGATCCAGCAGCTGCGGCTGTCGCCGCGCGCGGAAGCGCAGCAGCGCACGCTGGCGTGGCATATCAGCAGCTCAGGCAACCGCCATCCCTACATCGATGCATTCGGCAACCTGTGCCATACGCTGACTGTCACCAAACCGCACCATGAGGTGCGCATCATCGCTGAAGGCACGGTCGCGGTGACGCCGCTGCAGCAAGGGCGGCTGCCGCAGGCGGGAGAATTTTCACCGCTGGTGTTTACCGTGCCGACCCAGCTGACGCAAGCCACCGCGGCAGTGATGGATTTCGCCCATCGGAATTTGCGCGCAGGCGCCGACAGCAGGCAGCTGCTGGAGCTGGCGCAGGCGATCTGCGCCGCGGTGGCTTACCAGAGCGGCTCGACTGCGGTAACCAGCAGCGCCGACGATGCGCTGGCGCTGGGCCAGGGCGTGTGCCAGGACCATGCGCATCTGTTCCTGGCTTGCTGCCATATAGCGGGCATCCCGGCGCGTTATGTGTCGGGTTATATCGACCCCGGCAACACCAATCATGCGGAAAGCCATGCCTGGGTCGACGTCTGGGTGCAGGAAGGCGACTTTGCCGGCTGGATCAGCATCGATGTGACCCATGCCTGTTTTGCCAGCGACAATTATTGCAGGCTGGCAATCGGGCGCGACTACGATTCGGCCGCGCCGGTGCGCGGCGTGCGGCGCGGCGGCGGCGAAGAAACACTGACTGTGCAAGTCAATGTTTCTGCATTACCATCGGATCAATAGGCGGATCAATGAAGGTTTACATTAATTTACAATAAATTGTCGTATTATTAACTAAAAAGCCAATCTGACCGAGAAACTGCCTTGGCTTCCTGTAAAATCGCCACTTTGTATTTTTCTTCGACACCATGACTTACTGCGTTGCCCTCCGCCTGGAAACCGGCCTGGTTTTTCTTTCCGATTCACGCACCAATGCGGGTGTCGACCATGTCGCCACCGCGCGCAAGATGAGCGTGTTCGAAAATCCCGGCGAACGCCTGATGGTGTTCATGACCGCCGGCAACCTGTCGATTTCGCAATCGATCAAACAAGTCATCGGCGAGCACGTGAATGCCGCCGGCAAAACCATCTGGACCGCAACCTCGATGTATGAAGCGGCGCAGATCGTCGGCGAAGCGGTACGCGTCGTGTACGACCGCGAAGCGCTGAAGCTGGAGAAATTCGGCATCGACTTCAATGTCGGCATCATTTTCGGCGGCCAGATCAAGGGCGAGGAGTGCCGCCTGTTTCAGGTGTATGCCGCCGGCAATTTCATCGAATCGCTGAACGAGAACACCTATTTCCAGATCGGCGAAGCAAAATACGGCAAGCCGATCCTGGACCGCGTGATCACGCCCGCCTCGACCCTCGACCAGGCGGCGAAATGCGCGCTGATCTCGATGGACTCCACCATGCGCTCCAACATCTCGGTCGGTTTGCCGCTGGACCTGCTGCTGTATGGGGCGGACACGCTGGCTGTGACGCGTTTCGTCACCATCGACGAGAAAAACCAGTACTTCCAGATGATCCACGAGAACTGGGGCAAGCAGCTGACCAATGTGTTCAACGGCCTCGCCGATCCGGTCTGGAACGCCAATCCGGACACCGTCCCGAATGTCGTGCTGGCCAAGGGTTCAGCCAGCGAACCGCTGGTGCTGGCACCGCCCCTGGCAAACCCCGGCGTCAGCCAGGTGGCGCCGCTGCAAACCCTGGCACAGGGTGCGGACAACAAAGAACAGCACTGAAAATCGAGATATCAGCAAAAACGGCGGCGCATTGCGCCGCCGTTTTCATTGCCGCCGCCGGAATCTCAGAAACAGTGCTCAGGCGCCGGAAACGACTGGTTTTTCACCGCGCTGACATAAGCCAGTACAGCCGCATCGATGCTGGCCTGGCCTTCCATGAAGTTTTTCACGAATCGCGCCTTGTGGCCGGGGAACACCCCCATCAGGTCGTGCATCACCAGCACCTGGCCCGAGCAGTCAGGACCGGCGCCGATGCCGATGGTCGGGATCGTCAGCAGTTCGCTGACTTCCTTGCCCAGCGCTGCCGGAATCGCTTCCAGCACCAGCAGGCTGGCGCCCGCCTCTTGCAGCGCCAGGGCGTCGGCTTTCAGCTGTTCGGCAGCCGCATGCGACTTGCCTTGCACCTTGTAGCCGCCCATCTGGTGCACCGACTGCGGCGTCAGGCCGAGATGGCCGCAGACCGGGACCGCGCGTTCGGTGAGGAAACGCACGGTAGGCGCCAGCCAGGTGCCGCCTTCGATCTTGACCATCTGCGCGCCGGCCTGGATCACCGGCACGGCGTTGGCAAATGCGCTTTCCGGCGTGGCGTAGGCGCCGAACGGCAAGTCGGCCAGCACCAGCGCGGTGTGGTTGCCGCGCGCCACGCTGGCGGTGTGGTAGACGATGTCCTGGATGGTGACCGGCAAGGTTGAGCTGTGGCCCTGGCATACCATGCCGAGCGAATCGCCGATCAGCAGGGTTTCCACGCCGCAGCGGTCCATCAGGGCGGCGAAGCTGGCGTCGTAGCAAGTCAGCATGGTGATTTTTTCACCTTTGTCGCGCAAGGCCTGCAGCGCCGGGATGGTGATCGGCTTGCTACGTGCCGCGGGTCGCTGCCTTGTAAATATCCTGCCATTGTCATTCTCCACGATTGAAAAATTCACGCTTGCCGCGCATGCCGTCGATGCGCGCCAAGAGCAAGCTGAAATCGGCATCGTTGCCGGCCAGGTCCAGGTGTTCGTTATTGACGATCATCAGCGGCGCTTCGTCGTAGTGATAGAAGAAGCGGCTGTAGCTTTCGCACAGGCGCGCCAGGTACTCCGGCGAAATGCTTGCTTCCATCTCGATGCCGCGCTTCTTGATGCGCTCTATCAAGGTTTCGGGCTCCGCCTGCAGGTAAATCACCAGGTCCGGCGTCGCCGCCTGCGGCCGCAGGTGGTCGTACATTTGCTGGTACAGCTTGAATTCCTCGTCGGCCAGCGTCAGGCGGGCAAAGATCGGATCCTTGGCCAGCAGGAAATCGGCGACCAGGTGGCCGGGGCTGTCGAACAGGTCGTTCTGCGCTGAATCTCGCAGCTGGTTGATGCGCTGGAACAGGAAGAACATTTGCGTCGACAAGGCATAACGCGGCGCATCGCGATAGAATTTTTCCAGGAACGGATTGGCTTGCGGCTGCTCCAGCAAGACCCGGCCGCCCAGGTGCATGGCGATCTTGTTGACCAGCGTGGTCTTGCCGACCCCGATCGGGCCTTCGACGACGATGTACTTGTAGCTGTCTAGATTCATGTTTAAGAAGTGTGCTGCATACGTGAAGGGGACAGTGTGCCAGAAGCCGGCGCAGGCTGCCCCGATGAAACCAATCCCTATATCTTGCGGATGGCCTGGTCCGCGACCTGCGGGGCAAACTGGTGCGCCGGGCCTTGCTTGGGAATGACGATGAAGGGATCCAGCTGCAACAGCGGGATCAGGACAAAAGCGCGCTGCGTCATGCGCGGGTGCGGCACGGTCAGCACCGCATCGGCGAAGGTCGACTGACCATACAACAGCAGGTCCAGGTCCAGCGTGCGCGGGGCATTCGGATAGGGGCGCTGGCGGCCGAAATCCTGTTCGATCTGTTGCAAGCCTTGCAGCAAGGCATGCGCGTCCAGGCGGGTCTTGATGCGCGCCACGGCGTTGGTGTAATCGTCACCGCCGGCGTCCAGCGGCGCCGTGCAAAACAGGCTGGACTGGGCATCCAGGCTGGTGTCAGGCAGTTTGCCGAGCTGCAGGATGGCGCGCTGCACCTGGCCGCTGGCGTCGCCCAGGTTGGCGCCGATGCCGATGTAAGCAGTGACCGCTTCGGCGGCAGGAGAAATTGCCGTCATTGACCACCTTGCTCATCATTACCGCGGCCGCCCGCGCTGCTGCCGGTGTTGACACCCTTGGCGCCGCTGCGCGAACCGCGCCGGCGCGGACGTTTTTTGGCAGGCGCCGCTTCGGCGGCAACCTTCGGCTTTTGCGCCAACAGCAATTCGCGCTCGCTGCCGTCGCCTTCCATGAAGCCGGTCCACCACTCGCCGATTTCGCTGTCGATCTCGCCCGAGGCGCAACGCAGCAGCAGGAAGTCGTAGCCGGCGCGCAGGCGCAGGTGTTCCAGCAGCTTGTACGGCGCTTTGCCGACCCGGCGCTCAAAGCGCGGCTGCATGGCCCAGATGTCGCGCATGTCGGAAGCGATCTTGCGCTGCAAAGCCAGTTTGTCGGTCTGGGCTTCCAGCACATCGTCGGCCGCCAGGTGCAGCGCCGGGATCGGGAATTCGCCGGCCGCCTTGTAGGCCGTCCATTTTTCCAGCACCTGGTGCCACAACAGCGATGCAAACAGGAAACCGGGGGAAACCGGCTTGCCCTGCTGCACCCGGACGTCGGTATTGGCCAGCGCCAGCGTGACGAACTTTTCGCCCAGCGGCTGCTCCAGCACGACGTCGAGCAAAGGCAGCAGGCCGTGATGCAAACCTTCCTTACGCAATTGCTGCAGGCAAGCCAAAGCATGGCCGCTCATCAGCAGCTTCAGCATTTCATCGAACACCCGCGCCGCAGGCACATTGTCGATCAGCGCCGCCATCACCGGTATCGGCGCCCGCGTAGCCGGATCGATCGTAAATTTGAGCTTGGCGGCGAAGCGCACGATGCGCAGCATGCGCACCGGATCTTCGCGGAAGCGTGCTTCCGGTTCGCCGATAATGCGCAAGGTCTTGGCGCGGATATCGTCGATGCCGCCGTGGTAATCGAGCACGCTCTCGGTGGCCGGATCGTAGTACATCGCATTGATGGTGAAATCGCGCCGCACCGCGTCTTCGTGCTGTTCGCCGAAAGTGTTGTCGCGCAAGACACGGCCGTGCTCGTCTTTCGGCGAACCGTCCGAGGAAGCACCGCGGAAAGTGGTGACTTCGATCAGTTCCTGGCCAAACATCACGTGCACGATCTGGAAGCGCTTGCCGATGATGAAGGCGCGCCGGAACAGGCGCTTGACCTGTTCCGGCGTGGCATTGGTGGCGACATCGAAATCCTTGGGTTTCACGCCCAGCAGCAGGTCGCGTACCGCACCGCCGACGATAAAGGCCTTGAAGCCGTTATCCTGCAGGGTCTTGGTGACCCTTACCGCATTCGGCGACACCAGCTGCGGATTGATGCCATGCTGTTTCGGGCCGAGTATCAACGGTTGGGTGGGATCTTTTTTCTTTTTCCCAAGGATGGAGCGAATCAGCTTCTTGATCATTGCGCGTCGAATAAATTCAGGATGGGCCAGCCGTTGGCAATTGCATGCTCTTTCAGGCGGGCGTTCGGATTGGTTGCAACAGGGTCGGTGACCAGCGCCATCAGCGGCAGGTCGTTGTGCGAATCGCTATAGAAAAAACTGCGCGGAAAACTGGCCAGCGTCATGTCCATGGTCGCCAGCCAGGCCCGGGTGTGGGTAACCTTGCCGGGGCCGTAGGTCGGCGTATCGGCCAGCTTGCCGGTGATCTCGCCGTCGCCGGTGGTTTCCGGATCGGAGGCGATCAGGAAATCGACGCCCAGGGCCTTGGCGATCGGCTCCGTCACGAAACTGTTGGTGGCGGTCACGATCGCCACCAGGTCGCCGGCGTCCTGGTGCTGCTGCAGCAAGTCGCGCGCCGCCGGGGTAATCTGCGGCAGGATCACCTGCGCCATGAACTGTTCATGCCAGGCGTCGAGCTGCTTGCGCGGGAATTTCGACAAGGTGCCGAACGCAAATTCCAGGTATTTGACCGGATCCAGCGTACCGGCCTGGTATTGGGCAAACCATTCGGCGTTGCTCTTTTCAAAGGCGTCGGGATCGACTGCGCCGATGCGCGCCAGGAACTGCCCCCATTCATAGTCTGAATCGACAGGCAGCAGCGTATGGTCAAGGTCGAATAGGGCCAGATTCATAGTGATTGTTTATCTTCGGATTCGAGTTGCAACAAGCTGCGTAGCAAGGGCAGCGTTATGGGGCGCTGGGTTTCCAGCGAATAGCGGTCGAGTTCGTCCAGCATGGCTGACAAAGACCGCATGTCGCGCCGGAAATGCGTAATCAGGTAGGGTAACACGCCGCTCGACAGATGCAGGCCGCGCGCTTGCGCCGCATGGGTCAGGGCGGCGATCTTTTCTTCGTCGCTCAAGCCGTGCAGCTGGTAAATCAGGCCCCAGCCGAGGCGGGTCCGCAAATCTTCGCGCACGCTCAGCTCGGACGGCGGCAGCTCGCCGCTGGTGACCAGCCAGCCGCCGTGTTCGCGGATCTGGTTGAACAGGTTGAAGGCTTCGATCTGGTCGTCGGCCGACAATTTGTCGCAGTTGTCGATCAGGTAGCCGGCCACGTCCGGCGAAAAATGGAAGGCATCGGCATCCTCATTCGGGCCGTGGATCAGGCGCGCGCTGGTGCTGCTGGCCAGCGCCTGCAGCACATGGCTTTTGCCGGCGCCGGCCTGGCCCCATAGGTAAACGAAGCGGTCGCCCGGCGCGGTGAGGGATTTTGCCGACGGCGCGACCAGACGCTGCAAGAACTGTAAGGCTTCTTGATTCTGCCCGACCACGAAAGTAGCCAGGGTCTGCGGCTCGTCCGCAGTAATGTCCAGCGTTAGCTGCCTCATTCTTGTTTCTTCACTTGTTACTTAAACTTAATCAATTTGGGGAGCAATATAGGGGCATACGGAAGCGATGCATGCTTCACGTATTATAAAAGCTGCTGCTCAGGTAATGTGCGCGCACATGCTTGACCACCACCGACATAATCGCCGAACACGGCAGCGCCAGCAGTATGCCGACAAAACCGAACAGCTGGCCGAAGGCCATCAAGGCAAAAATCACCACCAGCGGATGCAGGCCGATGCGCTCGCCTACCAGCCGCGGCGTCAGGATAAAACTTTCCAGCACCTGGCCGATGCCATACACGATGGCGACCGCGATCAGCCCGTGCCAGCCGCTGAACTGCAGCATCGCCGCGATCAGCGCCAGCGCCAGCCCAAGGCCGAAACCGACATACGGGATGAATACCAGCAAACCGGTAATAATGCCCACTGGCAACGCCACATCAAAACCGGCAATCGCCAGCCCGGTCGAATAATAAATCGCCAGAACCAACATTACCAGCAATTGGCCGCGCAGATACTGCGCCAGCAGGCTATCCACCTCTTGCGTCATGTTGCCGGTCTTGCCTTGCCAGCGGCGCGGCACCAGGCGGCTCAGGCGCGCGACGATCGAATGCCAGTCCTGCAGCAGGTAAAACAGCACTACCGGCACCAGCAGGATAGTGGCAAGCCAGCCCAGCACCGCCGTGCCGCCGACCTTGACCGAAGCCAGCACCGAGGTCCAGATTTCATCGCCGCTGGTGGACAGCTGCTTGGTCAGCATTTCCTTGATGCCGGTACCGTCCAGCCGCACATTGATGCCGAAATCCTGCAGATGCGGTCCGATCACGCCGTCCAGCTTGTTGAGGAAGTTGGGGATCTGGTCTTGCAGCAAGGGAAATTCCTTGCGCAGCACCGGCACCACGATCAGGATCACCGCCAGGATCGCGAACACCAGCAGCAGTATCACCACCAGCACCGCCAGCGCGCGCGGGAAGGGAAACTTGCCGATGCGCCTGCGCGCCAGCCAGTCGACCCCGGGATTGAGCGCATAGGCGAGGATGGCGGAGGCGATGAAAGGCGTCAGGATCGGTCCCAGAGCCACCATCAGCGCTATCAGCAACAGGCCCAGTCCCAGCCATAATGCGGTTTGTTTTTGTTCGTCGGTAAAAGAAAATGGCATGGAATCGAAAGTTTGATGGATCGGTTTGATAAAATACCGCTTTTACCGCGCAATAACCTGGCCGCAACCAAGCGATTGGAAAGTTAAAAACAAGCTAAAAACAAGACAAAACCCGTGGGAAAGCCGTATTTTCCACTGATTTACTGCTTGTTTGGCTGTTTTTGGCCGGTTATTTGACCTGACAGTTGATCTGAGAAGCAGCGCCGATACGGCGCCGAATCTCAGGTGCGTGGCCGAATTCCCCCTATTTTACCGCCTCTGCCGCCAATCACATCATGACTTCCACTTCAAACGTGTCCAACGTTCCTCTCTCTTATCGCGATGCCGGTGTTGATATCGACGCCGGCGACGCCCTGGTCGAAGCCATCAAGCCCTTTGCCAAGCGCACCATGCGCGAAGGCGTGATGGGCGGCATCGGCGGTTTCGGCGCCTTGTTCGAAATCAGCAAGAAATTCAAGGAGCCGGTGCTAGTGTCCGGCACCGACGGCGTCGGCACCAAGCTGAAGCTGGCTTTCCTGCTGAAGCGCCATGACACGGTCGGCATCGACCTGGTTGCAATGAGCGTCAACGACATCCTGGTGCAAGGCGCCGAGCCGCTGTTTTTCCTGGACTACTTCGCTTGCGGCAAACTCGACGTGCCTAGCGCCACCGACGTCATCAAGGGCATCGCCAAAGGCTGCGAGCTGGCAGGCTGCGCCCTGATCGGCGGCGAAACGGCTGAAATGCCGACCATGTACCCGGACGGCGAATACGACCTGGCCGGCTTCGCGGTCGGCGCGGTTGAAAAATCCAAGCTGATCGACGGCACCAAGATCACCCCGGGCGACGTGGTGCTGGGCCTGGCATCCTCGGGCGCGCACTCCAACGGTTATTCGCTGGTGCGCAAGATCATCGAAGTCGCCCAGCCAGACCTGGACGGCGACTTCCACGGCCGCAAGCTGGCCGACGTGCTGATGGAGCCTACCCGCATCTACGTCAAGCCTCTGCTGGCGCTGATGGAGTCGATGGAAGTCAAGGGCATGGTTCATATCACCGGCGGCGGCCTGGTGGAAAACATTCCGCGCGTACTGCAAGACAACCTGACAGCCGTATTGCACAGCGACAGCTGGACCATGCCGCCGCTTTTCACCTGGCTGCAGCAGCATGGCAAGGTGGCGGACGCCGAAATGCACCGCGTCTTCAACTGCGGCATCGGCATGACTGTCATCGTCGCCAAGGAAAACGCCGACGCTGCCGTCGCGCAATTGCAAGCTGCCGGTGAAACGGTCTACCGGATCGGTGAAATCCGCGCACGCGCCGAAGGCGAAGCACAGACTATCGTGCTGTAACTCCTGCTCGGTTAGCCTCAAAAGAAAAAGACGACCTCTCGGGGTCGTCTTTTTTTGCCGGACAATCTCAAGCTGCTTTAGTCTTCATAGCGCTTCAGGCTGGCGGCCATGCCTTTTTCCAGGTCCGACATGCAGCTGACGGTCACTTCCAGGTCGCGCAGCAGGCCGTCGCGCACGCCGTACACCCAGCTATGGATGGTCAGCGGCTGGCCGCGGTCCCAGGCATCCTGGACGATGGTGGTGCGGCAGATGTTGGCGACCTGCTCCATCGAATTGAGTTCGCACAGGCGGTCGTGGCGCAGGCTTTCCGGCAAGGCCTCGCCCAGGTAACGCTCATGCTTCTGGTGCACGTCCTCGACATGGCGCAGCCAGTTGTCGGCCAAACCGACACGACGCTTGGTCAGCGCCGCATGGACGCCGGAGCAGCCGTAATGGCCGACCACAAAAACGTGTTTGACCTTCAGTACGTCTACCGCAAACTGCAGCACCGACAAGCAGTTCAGGTCGCTATGGGCAACCACGTTGGCGATGTTGCGGTGGACGAACAGCTCACCCGGCAGCAAGCCCAGCAACTCATTTGCCGGCACCCTGCTGTCGGAACACCCGATCCAGAAATACTCCGGCGCCTGCTGCGATGCCAGTTTTTTGAAAAACTCCGGATCGCGGGCGGTAATTGCCGCCGCCCACTCACGGTTTCTCTGGAAAAGGTCTTCTCGGGTCAGGGATTGCTTGTTGTTTGCTGTCATCGTTTTCTATTCAATAAAGTTCCATCTGCATGCTGTTTTTACAACACATGCACGACATCCTGGGCCTTATTTTATAGAAAGTTAGCTATTTCCATCGGCTTTTATCCGATATGCAGCATTCCCTTTGGCGCTAGTGTGGTGCTTCGTAAATGGGGGAGCCACAGAAGTATCGATTTTTTGTGTCAGGCTAGGCGCAAACCGGAGCGATAGTGGTGCTATCGCGAGGATTTGCAACGACGCATGGCACAAAAAAGCGGTGCTTATGTGGTTTCATCATTTGCGAAGCACTACACTAACTACCCGGTCTGGCCCAGCAACAGGAGCTTCAGTTTGCTGTCCGCCGGCTTCTCGCCCAGCCAGATTTTCAGCAAGGAGTTATAGAAAACCAGGTCAGGCAGCGTCTCCGATACCGGCTTACCGTTAAAGTGGATCTGGGTGCCGACGCCTGGAATCCAGTCGGTGGTCATGACGTCGCCTTTTTTAAGCTCCGGGATCGAGGCAAACAGCTCGCCGAATTTCAGCAGCTGGTTGACGATCTTCGACTTGTCCGCCTTGTCGACGTTGTTCTGGATGCCGCTCATGAAAGCACGGCTGAAATCTTCGCTGCTGACATCGCGCAGCATCACCAGTTCGATCCGGCGCGCGCCCGGGGCTGCCAGCACGTCCGGCACCGTGGTTTTCTTGTCGGATAAATATAAGGCCGCGGTATAGACCTTGAAAATGACCTTGTAGCGGATCCCGGCGCCGTTGAGCTTCAGGTCCTGGTTGCCGACCTTGGCGGTTTCTTCGATCTTGACGCCGGCCACGTCCACCGCAAATGCACCCTGCGCCAGGAACAGCGCAGACAATACGCAGGCGCAAGCCCCTGCACGCTTCAAACGAGCAACTACTTTCATGTCTCCCCCTATGTTTGTATATGGAGTTTGTATTGATCGCAAATAAAAGAACGATCGTTTTATTATTACCCTATACAGAATAGTGAGCTGGACAAAATTATGCAATAAAGAATTTGTTAACGATGATTAGGCAGTCCGCCCTATCTGAGGTAGCCGCCATGAAAAAAGCCGCCAACCTGCAAGGTTGACGGCTTTCATGAGCCCAGGAGCAGACCGGCTTACTCGAAGAACTCTTTCACCTTGTCTTTCCAGGACTTGCTCTGCGGGCTGTGCTTGGCGCCGCCTTCGCTGGTCAACTGCTCGAATTCCTGCAGCAGTTCCTTCTGGCGATCGCTCAGCTTGACCGGCGTCTCTACCACGACGTGGCAAAACAGGTCGCCGGCATAACCCGAGCGCACGCCCTTGATGCCCTTGCTGCGCAGGCGGAAAGTCTTGCCGGACTGGGTACCGTCGGGAATCGTGAAGGAAGCTTTGCCGTTCAATGTCGGCACTTCGATTTCACCACCCAGCGCCGCTTTGGCGAACGAGATCGGCATTTCGCAGTGCAGATCGTCGCCTTCGCGCTGGAACACCGCATGCGGCTTGATGTGGATTTCCACATACAGGTCGCCGGTAGGTCCGCCGTTCATGCCTGGCTCGCCGTTGCCGGACGAGCGGATCCGCATGCCGTCGTCGATGCCGGACGGGATTTTCACTTCCAGCGTCTTGTTGCGCTTGATGCGGCCGGCGCCGGCGCAAGACGGGCATGGTTCAGGAATGATCTTGCCGCTGCCGTGGCATTTCGGGCAAGTCTGCTGGATGCTGAAGAACCCTTGCTGCATCCTGACCTGGCCGTGGCCGCCGCAGGTCGGGCAGGTGACCGGCTCGGTGCCGGGTTTGGCGCCGCTGCCGTGGCAGGGTTCGCACTCGTCCCAGCTTGGCACCCGGATCGTGGTGTCGAAACCGTGTGCGGCTTGCTCCAGCGTGATTTCGAGGTTGTAGCGCAGGTCGGCGCCGCGGTATACCTGCGGTCCGCCGCCACGGCCGCCGCGGCCACCGCCGCCGCCGAAAATATCGCCGAAGATGTCGCCGAAGGCGTCGGCAAAACCGCCGCCGCCACCGCCGCCGCCCATGTTGGGATCGACCCCGGCATGGCCGTAACGGTCATAGGCCTCGCGCTTTTGCGGATCGGCCAGCATTTCGTAGGCTTCTTTCGCCTCTTTGAATTTTTCTTCCGCACCTTTGCTATCCGGATTGCGGTCCGGATGGTGCTTCATCGCGAGCTTGCGGTACGCCTTCTTGATCTCTTCATCAGTAGCGTTTTTCGCAACACCCAGTATTTCGTAAAAATCACGCTTCGCCATCTTTTTGCACCCTGTTGTTTAAGCGAAAACGCCGAACAGTGCTGCAATAGCATCTGCCCGGCGCATCTTCGCGCCGGTTTGCGGTTATACATTGCATAAATCGCAAACCAGCGCTGACGAAGATCTTACTTGTCTTTCACTTCCTTGAAGTCGGCGTCGACCACGTCGTCTTCTTTCGGCTTGGCTTCCGCACCCGCCGCACCGGCTTCAGCGCCGCCAGCGGCAGCTTGCTGCGCCTGCATGTCAGCGTACATCTTCTCGCCGAGCTTTTGCGCGGCAGTGGTCAAGGCAGCTGTCTTGTTATCGATGGCGGCCTTGTCGCTGCCCTTCAATACTTCTTCCAGTTCCTTGATCGCTGCTTCGATGCTAGCTTTTTCGCCGGCTTCCAGCTTGTCGCCATATTCAGCCAGCGATTTTTTGGTCGAATGGACCAGTGCATCGCCTTGGTTATGCGCTTCGGCCACTTCCTTCAGGCGCTTGTCTTCCTCGGCATTCGCCTCGGCGTCGCGCACCATCTTCTGGATTTCTTCTTCGGTCAAGCCGGAGTTGGCCTTGATGGTGATCTTGTTTTCCTTGCCGGTCGCCTTGTCCTTGGCGCCGACGTGCAGGATGCCGTTGGCGTCGATGTCGAAGGTGACTTCGATCTGCGGCGTGCCGCGCGATGCCGGCGGGATCCCTTCCAGGTTGAATTCGCCCAGGCCCTTGTTGCCGGCAGCCATTTCGCGCTCACCCTGGAACACCTTGATGGTCACGGCCGGCTGGTTGTCGTCGGCAGTCGAGAACACTTGGCTGAACTTGGTCGGGATGGTGGTGTTCTTCTGGATCATCTTGGTCATCACGCCGCCCATGGTTTCGATACCCAGCGACAATGGCGTCACGTCCAGCAACAGCAAGTCCTTGCGGTCGCCCGACAGGACCGAACCCTGGATCGCTGCGCCGACGGCGACGGCTTCATCCGGATTGACGTCCTTGCGTGGTTCCTTGCCGAAGAATTCCTTCACCTTTTCCTGCACCTTAGGCATGCGGGTCATGCCGCCGACCAGGATGATGTCGTCGATGTCGGAAACCTTGACGCCGGCGTCCTTGATAGCGATACGGCAAGGCTCGATGGTCTTGGCGATCAGCTCTTCCACCAGCGATTCCAGCTTGGCGCGGGTCATCTTCAGGTTCAGGTGGATCGGTGCACCGTTCGCCATGGCGATGTACGGTTCGTTGATTTCGGTCTGTTGCGACGACGACAATTCGATCTTGGCGCGCTCAGCGGAAGCCTTGATGCGTTGCAGAGCGATTGCATCCTTCTTCAGGTCGATGCCGTTGATCTTCTTGAACTCGTCCAGGATGTAATCGATGATGCGCTGGTCGAAGTCTTCGCCGCCGAGGAAAGTATCGCCGTTGGTGGACAGCACTTCAAATTGCTTTTCGCCATCGACATCTGCAATTTCGATGATGGAAACGTCGAATGTACCGCCGCCCAGGTCATATACCGCAATCTTGCGGTCGCCCTTTTCTGCCTTGTCCAGGCCGAAAGCCAGCGCAGCCGCGGTCGGCTCGTTGATGATGCGCTTGACGTCCAGGCCAGCGATACGGCCGGCGTCCTTGGTGGCTTGGCGCTGGGCATCGTTGAAGTAAGCCGGTACGGTGATCACGGCTTCGGTGACTTCTTCGCCGAGGTAGTCTTCAGCAGTCTTCTTCATCTTGCGCAGCACTTCCGCGGAAATTTGCGGCGGCGCCAGTTTCTGGTCGCGCACGCCTACCCATGCATCGCCGTTGTCGGCCTTGATGATCTGGTAAGGCATCAGCGCGATGTCTTTCTGCACTTCTTTTTCGTCGAACTTACGGCCGATCAGACGCTTGGTGGCGTACAGCGTGTTGGTCGGATTGGTGACTGCCTGGCGCTTGGCAGGAGCGCCGACCAGGATTTCGCCGTCTTCTTGATAAGCGATGATGGAAGGCGTAGTACGCGCGCCTTCCGAGTTTTCGATCACTTTTGGCTGACCGTTTTCGATAACCGAAACGCAAGAATTGGTGGTGCCCAAGTCAATGCCGATAATTTTACCCATGGTGTATGTCCTTTACTGAATATCTGATGAATGTTTGGATGGTCTGAATATAGGGAGCGAAAGCGCGCTTTCAAGCGCTAAACTGCTCGCTCCTGGCGTTTTTTTCTATTTTCCTTGCGCCACGACGACCAAGGCTGGCCGCAACAGACGATCGGCAATGGTGTAGCCCTTTTGCAGCACGGTCACCACGGTATTGGCATCCTGCTCGGCCGGCACTGTCGAAATAGCCTGGTGCTTCATCGGGTCCAGCTTCTCTCCAACTTCCGGCGAGATTTCCAGCAAACGGTTTCTTTCGAAGGCAGACGACAGCTGCTTGAGCGTCATTTCCACGCCTTCCTTGAGTGATTCCAGCGAAGGCGTTTCGATCTTCAGCGCCATTTCAAGGTTGTCCTTGACCGGCACCAGCGCCTCGGCAAAACCTTCGATCGCGAATTTATGGGCGCGGGCAATATCTTCCTGGGCCCGGCGGCGGATGTTTTCCGACTCGGCCTTGGCGCGCAGGAAAGCATCCTGCATTTCGGCGATCTTGGCTTGCGCTTCCGACAACTGGACTTCCAGCGTCGTTTCGGGAATTACCGCTGCATCTTCGGCAACCTGGCTCTTTTCCGTTTGCGCCTGTTCGTTCTGATTTTCCATGTGTTCCATTCAAAAATCTCCAACAATCAATAACTTACTAAGTATAGGAAGCCAAATGAGGCTAAGCCCTTACTTTTTCAAGGGTTAAAAAATGAGCGCCCTGATTTGGCTGCAGGCCGTGGTCCGGTTGCCGGGGGAATACATCAAACCTGGCAACAATTTGAAACAACATTTACCAGCCAGGGTTTGCTGCAACGCGACATCGGAACTAAGCTGTAGGTGTGGACTCCAACAAGCGAATGTTGCCTCACCCCAACAAACAAAAAGGGAAATATCGTGAAACTACCGTTAATTTCCGCATTTCTGGTCGTTTATATTTTGCTTGCAGCAAGCTGGATCAGCTATTCGCAACTGATCGCATTATATTGACTTTGGCTGATCGCCTTTGCAACTTGCAAAACAAGCAATAAACGCCCATATGCACCCGGCATTGGGCGCTCATTATAGTTGCGCCTTGCCGGAGCGGCGCACTCACACTCAAAATTTCTACGCCAGATAGGCTGTTCTATTGGCTTGCGCCCAGGCGCACAGCCTGTTGCCGCGACACCTCAGCCTGCTGCATCAATTCTTCCCGCTCGCTCTCGGTGGTAGGCCAGCCGATCATGTGCTCCTCTACCAGCGAGGCCATGCCGGTTATCCAGGCCGGTGCCTGGTTCAGGCAGGCAATGAAATGGAATTCCTTGCCGCCCGCCCTGAGGAAATCCTGTTTCGCCTCTATCGCAATCTCTTCCAAGGTCTCCAGGCAATCGCTGGTGAAACCCGGGCACATCACATCGACCCGGCCGACGCCCTGCTTCGCCAGTTTTTGCAAGGTCGGCGCGGTGTATGGCTGCAGCCATTCGGCCTTGCCGAAGCGCGACTGGAAAGTCAGCTGATACCGCTCCGGCCCCAGCCCCAGCTGCTGCGCCAGCAGGCGTGCGGTTTTCTGGCATTCGCAATGATAGGGGTCGCCCAGCAGCAAGGTACGCTTCGGCACCCCGTGAAAACTCATGATCAGCTGGTCCGGCGTGCCGTGCATCGCCCAGTAAGCCAGCACCGACTCCTTCAGCGCCTGGATGTAGGCTTCGTGATCGTGGTAGTGCTTGATGAAACGCAGTTCGGGGACATTGCGCACCCGGGCGTAGTGCGCAAACACCGCGTCATAGATCGACGCCGTGGTGGTCGCCGAATACTGCGGATACGCAGGCAGGACCAGGATCCGCTCGCAACCGTCCGCCTTCAGCTGGTCCAGCACTTCCGGTATCGAAGGCGAGCCGTAGCGCATTGCGTAAGCGACCTGCACCTGATGGCCGCGCTGCCCGAGGTAGCCGCGCAACAGGATCGCCTGCTTGCTGGTGTGGACTTTCAGCGGCGAGCCTTCATTGCTCCAGATGGAAGCATATTTGTGCGCCGATTTGCTGGAGCGGAACGGCAGGATCACGCAATGCAAGATCAGCCACCAGATCGCCCGCGGTATTTCCACTACCCGCGGATCGGACAGGAATTGCTTCAGGTAGCTGCGCACCGCCTTGGTGGTCGGCGCATCTGGCGTACCGAGATTGACCAGCAGCACCGCGCTCTTGCCGGCCTTGCCATGGGTGAACGGGGGTTCTTTACGGAATGCCATGCGGGAGCTCCGGGGAAAAAAGTTAGAGCGCCAGCAGCTCACGCGCATGCTTGCGCGTAGTTGCGGTAATCTCCAGGCCGCCCAGCATGCGGGCGATTTCTTCGATGCGGTTCTTGGCGTCCAGGCCGTCGATTGCCGATACGGTCTTGTTGCCCTGGCTTTGCTTGCTGACCTGGAAATGCTGGTTGGCCTGGCTCGCCACCTGCGGCAAATGAGTCACGCACAGCACCTGGCGATCCTGCCCCAGGCGCTTCAGCAAACGTCCGACTACTTCCGCCACGCCGCCACCGATGCCGCTGTCGACTTCATCGAAAATCAGGGTCGGGGTCGCGGTGGAACTGGAGGTAATCACTGAAATCGCCAGCGCTATCCGCGCCAGCTCGCCGCCGGAAGCTACTTTGGCCAAGGGCCGCGGCGCTACGCCGGCGTGGCCCGCCACCAGGAATTCCACCTGTTCGACGCCATAACTGGCCGCTTCGCAGGGATTCAGCGCAACCGCAAAACGGCCGCCGCTCATGCTCAGGTCCTGCATCGCCGCGGTCACCGCCGTGCCCAGCGCCTGGGCGGCCTTGGTCCGTGCTTTCGACAATTTTTGCGCCAGCCCCAGATAGCTTGCCTTCAGCTTTTCTTCCTGCGCCTTCATGGCGTCGAGATCGCTGGCGTCCGCCAGTTGCCGCAGCTGTTGCGATAATGTTTCCAGTTCCTGCGGCAGTTCGTCCGGCGCCAGCCGGAATTTGCGGCCGGCCGAATGAATCGCTTCCATCCGGTCCTCCACCTGGTGCAGGCGCGCCGGATCGAGCTCGACCCGGCTCAGGTAATCGTTGAGCGCGTAGACCGCTTCCTGCAGCTGGATGCGCGCCGGCTCCAGCGCTTCCAGCACCGGCTTGAGGCTGCTGTCGACATCCACCAGCTTGCCGATCTTCTGGTTCAGCGCCGACAACTGGGACAGCATCGGCGGCGTATCGTCTGCATCGTTTTCGGAAATCACGTTGAGCGCTTCCTGCGCCCCTTCGATCAGGCTGGCTGCATGCGACAGACGGCTGTGCTCATTGGTGATCTCATCCCATTCGCCGGGCTTGACCGCCAGCTTTTCCAGTTCGCCGACCTGCCATTCCAGGCGCTCCCGCTCCAGCAATACATTCTTGGCGTTGGTTTCGAATTCTTCGCGCTGGCGCGCCAGCGAACGCCAGCTTTTGAAGGCGGCCGCCACGGCCAGCAAATCGTCCTGCAAACCGGCTTGCCCATCCAGCAACAATCGCTGCGCGTCGCTTTTCAGCAAAGACTGGTGCGCGTGCTGGCCGTGGATATCGACCAGCATTTCTCCCAGTTCGCGCAGTTGTCCAGCGGTTGCCGCCACGCCGTTGATGAACGCCTTGGAGCGGCCGGCATTGTCGATCACTCGCCGCATCAGGATCACGCCTTCCTCGCTGGCGAACTCGTTCCGTTCCAGCCAGGTGCCAACTTCGCCGTCGGCCTCCCCCGCCAGTGCGAACTCCGCCGTCACATCCGCCTTGGCCGCACCTTCGCGCACCACGCTGGCGTCGCCGCGGCCGCCCAGCGCCAGCGCCAGGGCGTCGATCAGGATGGATTTGCCGGCGCCGGTTTCACCGGTGAATACGGTGAAACCGGCGGCGAATTCAAGCTCGATGGCGTCGACAATGACAAAATCGCGTATGGAAAGTGTGCGCAGCATGGGAGGGCTCAAAATAAGGATAAATGCAGAGGTGTAAATACAGCGCCGGCCAGGCGACGCTGGATAATGGCAATCAGCATAGCAAAATCGGAGACGGCTTAGAACCTGTTTATGATCTTACTGCGCGCCCGTGATCTGGCACTAACCGGTGCTCAAAATCCTCATGTACTGAAGTACATTCCGGTTTTTCCGCGCCGTTTAGTACCAGCTGACGGGCGCTCGCTACAGATCATAAACAGGTTCTTACTTCAGTTGCCCTTCCGCCGACGGATATTCGTTCCAGTGCAGCTTTTGCCGCAGGGTGTCGTAATAACTCCAGCCGGCCGGGTGCAAAAAGGTGATGGCATGTTCGGAGCGCCGTATCAGGATGCGGTCGCCGTGCTGCAGACTGGCCAGCGACTGCATGTCGAAATTGGCGCTCATGTCGCGGCCGTTGACGATTTCGATCACGATTTCACTGCTGTCCGGAATCACGATAGGCCGGTTCGACAGCGCATGCGGCGCAATCGGCACTAGCACGATGCCGCCCAGCGAAGGATGCAGCAAAGGGCCGCCGGCGGACAGGGAATAGGCGGTGGAACCGGTCGGCGTCGCCACGATCAGGCCGTCGGAGCGCTGGTTGTACATGAAACGGCCGTCGACCTCGACCATCAGCTCCGCCATGCCGGAACCGGCGCCGCGCGCCACCACCACATCGTTGAACGCCAGCGCGCTGAAGATCTGCTGGCCGTCGCGCATGACCGAACCCTGCAGCAGGCTGCGCCGCTCCGATTCGACTTTACCGTCCAGCATTTCACCCAGCACCGGCAGCATGCGCTCGAGCGAGATATCGGTGATGAATCCGAGGCGGCCCTGGTTGATGCCGATCAAAGGCACGTCGTAAGGCGCCAGCTGGCGCGCGATACCCAGCATGGTGCCGTCGCCGCCGACCACGATCGCGGCGTCAGCCTGCTGGCCGATCTGCGCCGGCGTCATCGCGGCGATCGGCAGCGCGACGTTCTGCGCGGTCTCGGTCTCCAGCACCACATGGTGGCCGCGGCCTTGCAGGAAATCGGCGATTTCGGTCAGCGACTCGGAAATGCCGGCGGCGAAATACTTGCCGACGATGGCAATGGTTTTCGGCATAGACTCGGGCAAATTCGCTGGCAAAACCGTTTTGGAAGGTAATTTTATAGGCCACATGCTGGCGATTAGACCATAATTTAGGCTTGCAATGAAGGATACGCATATGGCCCCGACGAATAATTCAGCTATCTCCCCAGGTTTCCGGCCCGGCAAACCGCTGACCGGCAAAAAGCCGGCCATAAAAGCGCTGCTGTTCGACCTCGACGATACCTTGTGGCCGATCGTGCCGGTGATCGCGCGCGCCGAGCAGTTGCTGTTTGACTGGCTGCAACAGAATGCCCCCGCGGTCAGCCGCCGGTATACGATCGAGAGCCTGCGCCAGCAGCGCATGGACCTGGTGGCAAGCAACCCGGTGTTCAAGTTTGATCTTTGGAAGCTGCGCCATGCGGCGCTGACCATCGCTTTCAACAGCGTCGGCGAAGATGCTGGCAAAGTGGATGCGGCGATGGCGGTGTTTTCCGAGGCGCGCCACGCAGTGACGCCGTTCGTCGATGTCCAGCCGGCCTTGACGCGGTTAAGCCAGCGCCTGCCGCTGGGCACAGTCTCGAACGGTTTCGCCGACCTCGGCAAAATCGGCCTGGCCCGGCATTTCCAGGCATCCATCGCGGCCCACAGCTTCGGCTGCGCCAAACCCGACCCCAGCATTTTCCACGCCGCTTGCGCGACCTTGGGGGTAGCGCCCGAACACACTGTGTACGTCGGCGACGATCCCTTGCTGGACGTGGCCGGGGCCCAGCAGGCCGGCTTGCAGGCGGTCTGGATCAACCGTTTTGACCGCGTGCTGCCGGCCGGCATCAGCGCCCAGGCCAGTTGCACCAGCTTGCATGAGCTGGAGGCCTGGCTGGAACAAACCGCGGGTGGCGGGTAAAAACAGTGTATAAGTGCATGCATAAGCTGGTAAGCCAGTGCAGTGCTCGCTAAAATAGACCTATATGCAACTAGATAATCGCGCTCAAACCCTGCTCAAAGCCCTGGTCGAACGGTATATCGCCGACGGCCAGCCGGTTGGCTCGCGCGCCCTTTCCAAGATCTCCGGCCTGGAACTGTCGCCGGCGACGATACGCAACATCATGGCCGACCTGGAGGAAATGGGTTTTGTCGCCAGTCCCCACACTTCCGCCGGCCGGGTGCCGACGCCGCGCGGTTACCGCATGTTTGTCGATACCCTGCTGACGGTCGAGCCGATTGACGAGACTGCGCTGGAATCCAAGATGCAGGCGCGCCTGCAGCCGAATTCGCAACAGAAAATCATCGCCAATGCGGCCCAGGTGTTGTCATCCTTGTCGCATTTCGCCGGCGTGGTGCTGACGCCGCGGCGCGAATCGATCTTCCAGCAGATCGAATTCCTGCGGCTTTCGGAGAAACGCATCCTGCTGGTGATCGTCAGCCCCAACGGCGACGTCCAGAACCGGCTGTTGCTGACCGACGTCGACTACAGCCCGGCCAAGCTGGTGCAGGCCGCCAACTACATCAACCAGCATTACGGCGGCCTCAGCCTGGACGATGTCCGCCTGCGCCTGCAAGGCGAGTTGCGCAAGCTGCGCGACGACATGACCTGGCTGATGCAGGCCGCGGTTGAAGCCGGCAGCGACGCCATGACCGACAACAGCGACGAAGTGGTGATTTCGGGCGAACGCAACCTGCTCAGCGTCACCGACCTGTCGTCGAACATGGATTCCCTGCGCAAGCTGTTCGACATGTTCGAGCAAAAAACCAGCCTGATGCAATTGCTCGACATCTCCGGCAAGGCCACCGGCGTCCAGATCTTCATCGGCGGCGAATCGCAGCTGGTGCCGATGGACGAAATGAGCGTGGTGACCGCGCCCTACGAGGTCAACGGCAAGATTGTCGGCACGCTGGGCGTGATCGGTCCGACCCGGATGGCGTATGAACGCGTGATCCCGATCGTGAATATCACCGCCAAGCTGCTGTCGAACGCCCTGAGCCACAGCTGAACGTGTCCCGCAACGACGCCATCATCGACTATATCCGCGAGCTGCTGGCGCCGCTGGGCGCAATCAGCGCACGCAAGATGTTCGGCGGTTACGGCGTCTACCACGATAGCATGATGATCGCCCTGGTTGCCGAAGGCATCCTCTACCTCAAGACTGACGAAGAAACCCGGCCGCAGTTCGCCGCCGCAGGATGCACGCCCTGCATCTTCGAAAGCAAGGGAAAAACCATTGAGATGAGCTACTGGTCGGCGCCTGAAGAGGCGATGGATTCAGCCCCGGCGATGACGCCCTGGGCGCGGTTGGCTTATGCCGCGGCGGTGCGCAAGGCTAACGCCAAGCCGGCGCCGAAGGCGCGCAAGCGCAAGGCGGCATAGTCCGGATCAGCCCTTTTTCTTGCGGCAGTCGCGGCAATGCCCGTACAGGGCCAGCGCATGGTCGGCGATTTCAAAACCGTGTTCCTTGGCGACGATCTTCTGGCGTTTTTCAATTTCTTCGTCGTAAAACTCTTCCACCAGGCCGCAATCCAGGCAAACCAGATGGTCGTGATGCGAGCCTTCGTTGAGTTCGAACACGGCCTTGCCGGTTTCAAAATGGTTGCGCTGCAACAGCCCGGCCTGCTCGAATTGAGTCAGTACGCGGTACACGGTCGCCAGGCCGACGTCGAGATTGTCGCTCAGCAGGATTTTATAAACGTCCTCGGCGCTCAGGTGGCGCACCTCGCTGTTCTGGAAGATTTCCAGGATTTTGAGGCGTGGCAAGGTGGCTTTGAGGCCGCTGGCTTTCAGTTCTGATGGATTGTTCGGCATGTTTTGGTCACAAATGGATGATCTGCTTTATCATATAGCGTTTTAGCACAGTTGCTCAATCAATTGAGATCCTTATGCGAATGTTGCTCTCCCCTGTCCGTACCTCCGCCCGCATCGTCCCTTTAGCCGTTGCAGTTGTCTTCATGGCCGCCCTGGCCGGCTGCGCGTCAAAAAATCCCCCGGCCGGCCAACCCGTCGCCGGCACAGATCCGGCAGCGGCTCCTGTCGCCACTGATACCAGCGGCGTGCAAACCATCAAGCATCGCCGCTTTCTGGGCATTTTTTCCCCGTACCGGATAGATATCCAGCAGGGAAACTTTGTCTCGAAAGAAATGTTGGCACAAGTTAAAGAAGGCATGACTCGCGAGCAGGTGCGGTTTGCACTGGGCACGCCGCTGCTGACCGACTTGTTCCATGACGATCGCTGGGACTACGTGTTCCGCCTGCAAAAGGGTAATGGCGAAGTCACCACCAGCCGGGTCAGCGTTTTCTTCAACGGCAACCTGCTGGCACGCGTCGACGGCGGCAACCTGCCTACTGAGAACGATTATCTGGACCGGATTTCAGGCGGCGCTTCGGAAGCCAAGAAGAGCGTCAAGAATGTCGAAATCGCACCATCTGTGCCTAGCGCGCCTGGCCCTTCCAAGAACTGATTGACAAATTGTCCAGATCGCTGTCTGGGCGACCCCGCAGAGATAATTAGATAATGACTCAGATGAAAATAGCCGTTGCCGGCGCCTCCGGGCGCATGGGGCGCATGCTGGTTGAGGCGATTCAAAACGCCGACGACGCCCTGCTGGCCGGTGCGCTGGACGTGCCGGGCGCGCCTGAACTGGGAACCGACGCTGCCGCGTTCCTGGGCAAGCCTGCCGATGTCCTGATTGAAGCCGATCTGGCCAAGGGCTTGGCGCAAGCGGCTTACCTGATCGATTTCACCCGTCCGGAAGGCACGCTGAAACACCTCGACTATTGCGCCGCCCACGGCATCAAGATGATCATCGGCACCACCGGTTTCGACGAAGCCGGCAAGGCAGCAATCGCGGCGGCGGCAAAAAAGACCGCCATCGTGTTCGCCTCGAACATGAGCGTCGGCGTCAATGTCACGCTGAAACTGCTGGAAATGGCGGCCAAGAGTTTTTCCCACGGCTACGACATTGAAATCATCGAAGCCCATCACCGCCACAAGGTCGATGCCCCCTCCGGCACCGCGCTGATGATGGGTGAAGTCGTGGCCGATGCGCTCGGGCGCAAGCTGGACGACGTCGCGGTCTACGGCCGCGAAGGCATCACGGGAGAGCGCGATCCGTCCTCGATCGGTTTTGCAGCCATCCGCGGCGGCGATATCGTCGGCGACCATACGGTGTTGTTTGCCGGCATCGGCGAGCGTGTGGAAATCACGCACAAATCCTCCAGCCGCGTCACTTACGCGCAGGGCAGCTTGCGCGCGGCCCGTTTCCTGCGCGACAAGAGCAGCGGCCTGTACGACATGCAGGATGTGCTGGGCCTGCGCTGAAGCGCCGGCAAAAAACCCTCGCAATAAAGTAATTTCCCCCGCCCGGCGGCCTTCCGGCCTTGCCGGGCCTGTCTTTTTCTTGCCATCGCTCCCTTTGTAGCTTCTCAGCGCTAGTCCAGGCGCCATCAATTTCCTCTTGGCAATCCAATAATTTCATCAAACTGCGTCGGCTTGCAAGTTTGCATGTAACATTCTATTTTTATTTGTATCTTTATGTTTCTCAAAGTAACGAAACAGATACATAGATGTTTACATGTTTTTTTATTATTTTTTGCTAGACTTCTGATCGCCCAAGCATATGACGCTGTCCTCTTACAATCACCTTTTGTGGTCGGCGGGCCCTCCGGGCTTTATCGGGATTCCATTCCTGCTGGCGCTGGCGATCGCCGAATGGGGCGTGTACCTGGTGCCGACCAGCCTGGTCGGCCTGTGGATCAGCGGCAGCAAGGCTAGCCGCCTGCTTTCCCTCAAGGCAATCGTTACAACTGTTGCTGCGGTATTGGCCAGCAAACTTATCCCCCTGTTTTGGGACGCCCTGGCGCCAACCGCATGGACCGATCACCTGCACCGGGCCAAAAACGCGCATTGCATTTCGCCCAGCGTCACGATTGCCGTCATCCTGGCCACCGGCCTGACGCTATGGACAGCCAGGACCATCAAGATCAAATGGCTGGGCGTATTGCTGGTGATACTGTCGCTGGCCGTCAGCTGGGCCAAGATATTCCTGGGCGTGCATTATCCGCTGGACATTTTTGTCGCCGGCCTGGTCTCCCTGGCGATGATGCTGGCCATGAACACCAGATACGGCAAGGCTATCAGCCGCGGCGCCATCCGGCTGCTCCACGGCCGCCTGCAAAACCTGGCGTTGCTATCGGAAATATCCCATCTTTTTTACCTGCGCCCAGCCCTCGCCCGAACCGGCAGCAGCGGTCCGCGCATTACCCTGCACACTTGCCTGAGGCACTCGCCGCGCGGCTTGTCGTATTTTGCCAAGCAGTTCAAGCTGAGTCTCCGCACCGTGCTGCATTACCGCCAGACGCAGCGCTGGCTGGCCTACTGGAATGCAACGCCGATGCACGCCAAGCTGGCGCAAGCCACGCCCAGGCTGCTGCAGAAAATCTACCGCCCCTATCAGTCGCTGCGCTTGCACAGCCAGGACCGGATGAATATCCTGGTCAGCCACTACGATTTCATCTTCCGGCAAGGCCTCGCCCCCTTGGTCCTGCGCGCGGCGCAAGCACCGCTGCTGCTGGGCAGCTTCAGCGGCAAATCCGGAACCACTTATGAAATCCGGCTATCGTCGATTGCCACCCTGGACCGTGAGGGCGAGCTGGCGCTGGACCTGTGCAGCGACCAGCAGCGCCTGTTCTCGGTGGCCTTCACTTTTTACGGTAACGAAATGGTCCCCTGCGTCGGCGTCGGCTGTCTGCAGGGCCCGCGCGGCAGCGACGCCCAGGAACGGGTGCGCAGTGCTACCCGCGACATGTTCGGCCTGCGGCCGAAGGGCCTGATGGTGCGGCTGGTGCGGGAAATCGGCCGGACCTACGGCTGCAAGAAGCTGATCCTGGTGGGCAACCAGAACCGGGTCCTGTTCCATCAGATCCGCACTGGCAAGGTGCTTGCGGACTATGATGATTTCTGGCAAGAAATAGGGGCGATTCGCCGCCCGGACGGCGAGTACCAACTCTGCTGCGAGGCAATTCCCGTCCCGAATCTGCAGGAAATCCCCTCGCACAAGCGCTCAGAAGCGCGCAAACGCATTGAACTGACCGAACGCGCAGTCCAGGCCGCGCTGAACGGCTTCGCCGGCAGCTTCCACGAAGCCTGAAACAAGACGGCTTTCGGGCCTGCCGGCCGGCATTGCCCAACTCAAGACGCGACTCCCCGCTCCCTAACGCCTCCTTTGCGCTAAAGCGGCATCCGAACCAGTATAATCACCGGTTCGGATGCCATGAATATTGGCTCAGCAAGTTTCCATTCCGATTTGCAACCCGATGTGCAACGACCAAGATCGTCGAATTCGTCCCGGCCGACGCATGACTTGCCGCCGACGATGCGGCGCCTTGTGTTTTTGTAAAGCGGAATAACATTCACCTTTTAGCTCTAGTCTTCAGCTCCAGCCATGCAAGAAAAATACAGCCCTACCGAAGTCGAAAAATCAGCACAAGACCATTGGCATTCCATCGACGCCTACAAGACCGTCGAACACGCCAAGGACCGGCACGGCCAAGAGAAGAAGAAATTCTATGCCTGCTCGATGCTGCCTTATCCTTCGGGCAAGCTGCACATGGGCCATGTGCGCAACTACACCATCAACGACGTGATGTACCGTTATTTGCGGATGAACGGCTACAACGTGCTGATGCCGATGGGCTGGGATGCATTCGGCATGCCGGCGGAAAACGCCGCTATGGCCAATAACGTGCCGCCGGCGCAATGGACCTATGCCAACATCGCCCACATGAAGAAGCAGATGGAAGCGATGGGGCTGGCGATCGACTGGTCGCGCGAAATGACCGCCTGCACGCCGGAATACTACAAATGGAACCAGTGGATGTTCCTCAAGATGCTGGAGCAAGGCATCATCTACAAAAAAACCGGCACCGTGAATTGGGACCCGGTCGACCAGACCGTGCTGGCCAACGAGCAGGTGGTCGACGGCCGCGGCTGGCGCTCGGGCGCGCTGATCGAAAAGCGCGAAATCCCGATGTACTACGCCAAGATCACCGACTACGCCGAAGAACTGCTGGAGCATGTCGAAACCAAGCTGCCGGGCTGGCCGGAGCGCGTGCGCCTGATGCAGGCCAACTGGATCGGCAAGTCGACCGGCGTGCGCTTTGCTTTCCCGCACAAGATCGAAGAAGACGGCAAGGTGATCCAGGACGGCAAGCTGTGGGTCTTCACCACCCGCGCCGACACCATCAAGGGCGTGACCTTCTGCGCCGTGGCGCCGGAACACGCGCTGGCCACTTTCGCCGCCAAGAGCAGTCCGGAACTGGCCGAATTCATCGCCGAATGCAAAAAGGGCAGCGTCATCGAAGCCGACATGGCGACGATGGAAAAGAAAGGCATGCCGACCGGCCTGTGCGTATCGCATCCATTGACCGGCCAGCTGATCGAAGTATGGGTCGGCAACTATGTCCTGATCACCTACGGCGACGGCGCCGTGATGGGTGTGCCGGCGCACGACGAACGCGACTTCGCCTTCGCCCAGAAATACGTGCTGCCGATCCGTCCGGTGATCGCCATCGAAGGCAAGACCTATTCCGAGGAAAGCTGGCACGACTGGTATGGCGACAAGGAAAACGGCGTCTGCGTCGATTCCGGCAAATACGATGGCATGCACTACCAGGAAGCGGTCGATGCGGTCGCTGCCGACCTGGCCGCGCATGGCCTGGGCGAAAAGAAAATCACCTACCGCCTGCGCGACTGGGGCATCTCGCGCCAGCGCTACTGGGGCACGCCTATCCCGATCATCCACTGCGGCGAGTGCGGCGACGTGCCGGTGCCGGAAAAAGACTTGCCGGTGATCTTGCCGGAAGACTGCGTGCCCGACGGCAGCGGCAATCCGCTCAACAAACATGAAAAATTCCTGCACGTCGACTGCCCGCAATGCGGCAAGCCGGCACGGCGTGAAACCGACACCATGGACACCTTCGTCGACTCGTCCTGGTATTACATGCGCTATTGCTCGCCAAACAGCAACGACGCCATGGTCGATTCGCGCAACGATTACTGGATGCCGATGGACCAGTATATCGGCGGTATCGAACACGCCGTGCTGCATCTGCTGTACGCCCGCTTCTGGACCAAGGTCATGCGCGATTTCGGCCTGATCAAGTTCGACGAACCGTTCTCCAACCTGCTGACGCAAGGCATGGTGCTCAATGAAACCTATTTCCGCGAAGACGCCAGCGGCAAGAAAACCTGGCACAACCCGGAAGACGTCGACCTGACCTTCGACGACAAGGGACGGCCGCTGACCGCCATCCTGAAAACCGATGGCAAGCCGGTGGAAATCGGCGGCACCGAAAAGATGTCGAAGTCGAAAAACAACGGCATCGATCCGCAAGCCCAGATCGACCAGTACGGCGCCGATACCGCGCGCCTGTTCACCATGTTTGCCTCGCCGCCGGAACAGACCCTGGAATGGTCCGGCACCGGAGTGGAAGGCGCCAACCGCTTTCTGCGCCGGGTCTGGGCCTTCAGTTATGCCCGCGCCGGCAGCATCGCGCCCGCCGCTGCTGCCGATTTCTCCGGCCTGAACGATGTACAGAAAACCTTGCGCCGCGAAGTGCACAAGATCCTGCAGCAAGCAGATCATGATCTCAAGCGCATCCAGTACAACACCGTGGTGTCGGCCTGCATGAAAATGCTGAACACGCTGGAAGCCGCCAAGCTCGACCAGTCGCCGGCCAGCAATGCGGTCCTGACCGAAGGCCTGTCGATTTTCCTGCGCGTGCTCAATCCGGTGGCGCCGCACATCACCCACGCGCTGTGGCAGGAGCTCGGCTTTGCCGCCGTCCATGGCGACATCCTCGACGCCAGCTGGCCGCAGGTGGACGGCAAGGCGCTGGAGCAGAGCGAAATCGAAATGATGATCCAAGTCAACGGCAAGCTGCGCGGCAGCATCACCGTCGCCAAGGACGCCGACAAGGCCAGCATCGAAGCAGCGGCGCTGGCCAACGAGAGCGTCCAGAAATACCTGGAAGGCGCGCCGAAGAAGATCATCGTGGTGCCAGGAAAACTGGTCAATATCGTCGCCTGAATATCGTCACCTAACTGCAGGCCGGACTGCCCGTCCGGCCTTGAACCTTGAAACAAGGAATGCCCGAATGTTGAATAGAACGCCTCTCGGAATGCCCGCCGCTTCCCGCACCTGGCTGCTGATACTGGCCATGATGACGCTGCTGTCCGCCTGCGGCTTCCAGCTGCGCGGCTCGGCCAATCTGCCGTTCAAGTCGCTGTACATGACCTTCGGCGCCAACTCGCCGCTGGGAATCGAGCTCAAGCGCAACATCCTCGCCAGCGGCAATACCCAGGTGCTGACTTCAGCCGAAGGCGCCGAGGCAACCCTGGAAGTGCTGGCCGAGACGCGTGAAAAAGTAGTCCTGACTACCAACAGTTCAGGCCGCGCCAGCGAATACATGCTGTATTACCGGCTGACTTTCCGCGTCACCGACGCCCAAAAGAAAGAGCTGCTGCCAGCCACCCAGATCACGCTGAAACGCGACATCAGCTACAACTCGTCGCAAGAACTGTCCAAGGCCGCAGAAGAAGTGCTGCTGTACCGCGACATGCAAAGCGACATGGTGCAGCAGATCCTGCGCCGCCTGACTGCCATCAAGACCGCCCAGCCGACCCAGCCGGAGGCAGCGCCGGCAGCCGTCCCGGCGCCGGTCCCTGGTCCAGCTTCCGCGCCCGCCAAATAACCGGGGACCTGTACATGCAACTGCGGTTTGACGCGCTCGACGGCCATTTGGCGAAAACCCTGGCGCCCTTGTACGTAATCACCAGCGACGAGCATCTGCTGGCGCTGGAGGCATCCGACAAGATACGCAAGAGCGCACGCGGCAACGGCTGCAGCGAGCGCGACGTGCTGGTAGTCGACCGCAGCTTCAAATGGGGGGAGCTGCTGGCGGCCAACCAGTCGCAATCGCTGTTCGGCGACAAAAAGCTGATCGAGCTGCGCATCCCGACCGGCAAGCCGGGCAAGGATGGCGGCCAGGCTTTGCAAAGCTATACGGCGACGCTCAATCCGGACAACGTCACCATCATCAGCCTGCCCAAGCTTGACTGGGCCACCCAGAAAGCTGCCTGGGTCGCAACCCTGCAACAGAACGCGGTCTATATTGATATTCCTCTAGTGGAGCGGGCGCACCTGCCGAACTGGATCGGCGTCCGCCTGGCGGCCCAGCAACAGAGCGCGGATCGCCAGTCTCTGGATTTCATCGCCGACCGGGTCGAAGGCAACCTGCTAGCGGCGCACCAGGAAATCCAGAAGCTGGCCTTGCTGCACCCCCCCGGCAAACTGAGCTTCGAACAGTGCCACGATGCAGTGCTCAACGTCGCGCGCTATGATGTATTCAAGCTGAATGAAGCAATGCTGGTGGGCGATACCGCGCGCCTGGTGCGCATGATGGACGGACTGAAAGGTGAAGGCGAAGCGCTGCCGCTGGTGCTGTGGGCGGTTTCCGAGGAAATCCGCACCTTGCTGAAATTGAAATCCGCGGCTGCCCAGGGCCGTCCGATACCGGCGCTGCTGAAGGAATACCGCATCTGGGGACCGCGCGAAAGGCTGATGGAACCGGCGCTGCGGCGCCTGAGCCTGGCGACATTGGAAGCGGCTTTGAAAGATGCGGCGCAAGTCGACAAGATGGTAAAAGGCTTGCGTGCCAAAGCCTTTTCCGGCGATGCCTGGGACGCTTTGCTGCAGTTGGGTCTAAAAGTCGCACATACTTGATAGAGCATATGGATATCCAACAATACATGACCGAAGTCGGACAACGCGCACGCGCCGCATCGCGCGCCATGGCGCGTGCCGACACTGCCGTCAAGAACCGCGCGCTGAGCCTGATCGCCGCCGCCATCCGGCGCGACGCAGACCTGCTGCGCGCGGCCAACCAGGTCGATCTCGAAACAGCGCGCGCCAACGGCCTGGCGCCGGCCATGCTGGACCGCCTGACGCTGTCTGAGCAAGCCATCGCCACCATGATCGCCGGACTCGAACAGATTGTCGCCCTGCCCGATCCGATCGGCGAAATATCGAACATGAAATACCGTCCTACCGGCATCCAGGTCGGCCAGATGCGGGTGCCGCTGGGCGTGATCGGCATCATTTACGAAGCCCGGCCCAATGTCACGGTGGATGCAGCAGGCCTGTGCATCAAGAGCGGCAACGCCACCATCTTGCGCGGCGGCTCGGAAGCGCACCATTGCAACCAGGCGCTGGCCAGGCTGGTGCAAGAAGGCCTGGCCGGCGCCGGCCTGCCGCAAGATGCGGTGCAGGTGGTCGACACTACCGACCGCGCCGCGGTGGGCGCCCTGATCACCATGCCGCAATACGTCGACGTTATCGTGCCGCGCGGCGGCAAGGGCCTGATCGAACGCCTGATCAAGGAGGCCACGGTGCCGATGATCAAGCATCTCGACGGCATCTGCCACGTCTACATCGACGACCAGGCCGATCTCGACAAGGCCGTGAAGATTGCCTTCAATGCCAAATGCCATCGTTACGGCACTTGCAACACCATGGAAACCTTGCTGGTGGCGCGCGCGGTTGCGCCGCAGGTTTTGCCGCAGCTGGCCAAGCTGTACCAGGGCAAGGAAGTCGAACTGCGCGCCGACGATGAAGCGCGCGCCATCCTGGCCGGTTATCCTCACCTGGCTGCCGCCAGCGAGGAAGACTGGCGCACCGAGTACCTGGCGGCGATCCTGGCGGTCAAGGTGGTTGCCGATGTGGATGAAGCAATCGCCCACATCAATACCTATTCATCGCAGCACACCGACAGCATCGTCACCGAGAACCATTCGCGCGCCATGCGCTTCCTGCGCGAAGTCGATTCGGCATCGGTCATGATCAATGCTTCGACCCGCTTTGCCGACGGTTTCGAATTCGGCCTCGGCGCCGAGATCGGTATCTCCAACGATAAGCTGCATGCGCGCGGACCGGTCGGCCTGGAAGGCCTGACTTCGCTAAAATATGTGGTGTTCGGGCACGGCGAAGTACGCGAATAAAATACGGCGGGCGGCAGTCAGGCCGATACCGCCGTCCCCATGCAACCGAATTTCCCTTCCCGCAATAAAAAAAGGAAACACCATGCTTTGGATCAAATCGCTGCATATTGTCTTCATCGCATCATGGTTTGCCGGTTTGTTTTATTTACCGCGTATCCTGGTCAACCTGGCGCAGGAAACCGATACTGCCGCCACCACAAGGTTGCTGCTGATGGCGCGCAAGCTGTATCGCTTCACGACGATGCTGGCGCTGCCGGCGATTGTCTTCGGCGCCTGGCTGTGGCTGGGTTATGGCATAGGCAAAGGTCCGGGCAACGGCTGGCTGCATGCCAAGCTGTTCCTGGTGATTCTCGTGATCGGCTATCACCATGCCTGCGGCAGCCTGCTGAAGAAATTTGAAAACGGGGCGAATACCCGCAGCCATGTCTGGCTGCGCTGGTTCAATGAAGTGCCGGTCCTGCTGCTGCTCGCGATCGTCATCCTGGTGGTTGTCAAACCGTTCTAAGCCCATCCGAGGATCAGCCATGAGCAAGCTCTGTGAATATTATTTTGCCCCGCACTCGCCATTCGCCTACCTGGGCCATACGCGCCTGGTGGCGTTGTCCAGGCAATACGACGTCAAGGTCGCATTAAAGCCCTGCGACTTGTCCAGGGTCTTCAATACCTCCGGCGGCTTGCCGCTGGCCAAACGGGCGCCCCAGCGCCAGGCTTACCGGCTGGAAGAGCTGCGGCGCTGGAGCGAATACCTGCAGCTGCCGCTCAACCTGCAGCCGACGTTTTTCCCGGTGCAGAGCGACGACGCCGCAAAACTGATCATCGCCGGCCAGCTGGCGCACGGCACGGAAGCCGCCCTGGCGCTGACCGGCGCTATAATGCGCGCAGTCTGGGCCGAACAGCGCAATATCGCCGACCACGCCACCTTGGCTGCGATCGCCTCGGAACTGGGGCACGATGGCAAGACCTTGCTGAAATCGGCGGAAACCGCCAGCGTCCAGAGCGAATTCGACCGTTTTACCGAGGAAGCCATTTCCGCCAGCATCTTTGGCGCTCCCTGGTATGTAGTCGACGGCGAAGCGTTCTGGGGCCAGGACCGGCTGGATTTCGTGGAACGTGCTTTCGCCAGATGAATTGTTTTGTAAGGTGGGCACATCGTGCCCACCAGAATACGGGTCCATACGGCTCCCAAACAGGTAGGTGCGTGGAGTCAATTCACGCGTGGGCACGATAGGCCCACCCTACGCAAAATTGTAGTACCAACGGATAAAAGGTCCCCCATGTCACATAAATCTACCGATAAACATTCCTATTTTTGTCCCTGTCCGCGCGGGCTGGAAGCCGCGCTGGCTGAAGAACTGGATGAAATAGCGCAATTCAGCGCACCCGCCGTCACCCTCAAGGTCCATACCCAGGTGCCGGGCGGCGTCCATTGCTCGGGCCTGTTAAGCGACGCCTGGCGCATCAACCTGCATTCGCGCATCGCCAGCCGGGTGCTGCTGCGCCTGACGCATGGCGCTTACAAGAATGAAAACGATATCTACGACATGACGCTGGAACAGGAATGGGAAAGCTGGTTTCCAGTCAGCCATACCATCCGGGTCGACGTCACTGCCGTGAAATCGCCGCTGCGCAGCCTGCAGTTCACTACGCTCAAGATCAAGGACGGCATTTGCGACCGTTTCCGCGACCTGTGCAATGAGCGGCCGTCGGTAGACACCGGCACGCCGGACATGCGCATCGTCGGCTTCCTCGATGCCCACAATTTCACGCTGTACCTCGACACTTCCGGCGAAGCGCTGTTCAAGCGCGGCTGGCGCGCCGAAACCGGCGACGCGCCGCTGCGCGAGAATCTTGCCGCCGGCCTGCTGCGCACCTCAGGCTGGAAGCCGGGTACAGTCTTGTTCGATCCCATGTGCGGCTCCGGCACCATCCTGGTCGAAGCAGCCCAGATCCTCGCCGGCATCCCAGCCGGCGCGCGCCGTCACTTCGCCTTTGAAAAATTCAACGATTTCGAAAGCGCGAAATGGCTGGCGATCAAAGGCAGCTTCAAACCCAACCCTTTGCCGGCCACGCCGACCATCTTCGGCAGCGACATCTCCGGCGACATGGTCCAGATCGCGGCCAACAACCTGCGCAACGCCGGCATCCTGTTTGAAGTGCCGGTCAAGCAGATTGAAGCGCAAGAAGTCAAACCGCCGGCCGACGCCGAGCACGGCATCATGCTGACCAACCCGCCGTATGGCGAACGGATAGGCGTGCGCGGCGACAGCACCCTGAGCAGCGACGATTTGCTGACCGCCTTCTTCAGCGCCTTCGGCACGACGCTGAAACAGCGCTTCGCAGGCTGGAGCATCTTCCTGTTTTCCGCCGACCTCGGTTTGCCCAAGCTGCTGCGCCTGAAAGAAGCACGCAAGACGCCTTTCTTCAACGGCGCGCTGGAATGCCGCCTGTTCCGCTTCGACATGGTGGCCGGCTTCAACCGGCGCGAAGCAGCCAAGCCGAAGGCAGAATGACCGCCTGCGGCTTTCCTTAGCAATATATCAATAAAACAAGCGCAATCTTTGCGCTTGTTTTATTTCCGGCTGTCCAGATCCGCTGCCGCTATTCCCGTCCCCCAAAAATCCATCTCCCCAGAAGCAACTTTGCCCATGTGCATCATGGGCAAGGTGCGGCTGATATTTCCCACTTGACATCTTTTCCAGATTACCCCGCCGGATGCGCTAAAAACGCTTGCATTCCCCGCTCAGGTGACGAATAATACAAATACGAATTGTTCGCATTTACAGAAAGGACTATAATGAGCCAGACGATACGACGCGAAACACAAGTTGAGAAAACCCCTGTGTCCAGCATCACGAAGTCAGTTGCATCAGCAGTCACGCGAATCAAGAGCCAGGATCTGTTCAAGCAAATGCGCGAACTGGAAATTGACCACGGCGGCAGGATTTACAAGCTGCGGCTGACGCAATTGAACAAGCTGATCCTGACCGCTTGATTGGAAACCTGAGCACGGCGTTTTTAATTGATCCAACACCAGCCCGCCCGCAGCAAGTGCCAGCCAGCGAGTTACTGCGAGTTTACTGATAGAGGAGTGCTGATGGTATCGGAGAAAATCAATCCGGCTTTTGTGGAGCCAAACGGCGCACCGGCACAGCCGGAGCTGCTGGTCTCGGCAGTGCTGCACCTGATGTCGCAGTACACCGCGAACAGCCAGGAAATCAGCGGTTGCGTCAAGCTGGCCTCGGTGATCGAGCGGCATTTGAAAGCGCTGGCGGATTTGCCGAACCTGGCGCCGGTATTACGCGCAACCTGCCTGCAGTTGTCGGAGCAGTGGGGCACGGTGGTAGAGAGTACGATGCCTCGCCCTGAGAAGTACAGTCTGTTCAGCAGGTTCGGAGCTGCCAGCCGGGTCTGTTAATGAAGCATGGCGCAGTAACGGCCAACCGCCGCAAGAACATCTTTGTCGGCGGACCCGAATTTCTTAATTTCGATTTCTTAATCTGCCTTTTAACCATGGCAGTGAGGTACAAAATGATCGTTTGTATTTGCAATAACGTGTCGGACCGCAAGATCCGGCAGGCAGTCGATTCGGGCATGTCTTCCATGTCTGAATTGCGCGAGAACCTGGGGATTGCCACCTGCTGCGGGAAATGTCATTCCTGCGCGAAAAGCGTATTGCGCGAATGCCTGGATAACCGGGCCCCGGCAGCCCTTCGCCATGTTCAAGCATTGGTATTTCAACAAAACATACAAGCTGCTGCTTAGTACACAGCGACCCAGCAGGATCAGCGCAACCATGTCGTCAGCAACAATCAGCTCCCCTGCGCTTGCGTGGAAAAAGATAAAACGCATTGGCCCCCTGGGGACGATCCTCCTGCTGCACGTCGCCTTTTTCTGGGCCCTGGAAAGCGGCTTGATTCACCAGGCCGCGCAAGCCGTGCCAAAGGAAATTTTCGCCAGCTTCATCACACCGGAAAAAGCACCTGAGCCGACGCCGGCCGCACCTACGCCGGTCGCACCGAAAACCGTCGCCGTCGTCAAGAAAAACATTACCCCGCCACGCCCCACGCCGGTAGTCAACAACACTCCGTCGGAAACCGCCATTTCAGTACCGACGCCGGCGCCGCAACCGCCCCAGCATGAGGAACCGGCAGCAGCTGCGCCGCCGGCGCCGGCCGCCGCCCCGCCCCAGCCGCGCACCATCACTTCCGGAGTCGAATACATCCAGCCGCCCGACGTGAAATATCCGGCGGCCTCCAAGCGCATGGGCGAAGAAGGCAAGTCGGTCATCCGTGTCCTGATCAATGAAAAAGGCCGCGCCGAGCGCGTCGAGGTGCAAAAATCCTCCGGTTCCAGCCGCCTCGACGATGCCGCCAAACAAGCGGTAATGCGAGCTTTGTTCAAGCCCTATATGGAAGATGGCAAGCCGCTGCCGGTATTTGCCATCGTGCCTATCAATTTCCAGTTATCCAATTAATCAACGGCGCTCTTGGCGCTCCGCCGAGGCAGCCGCACTCAGTTCACAGATACAAGGGAGTTCATCATGGAAGTAAGTCCGTACGGATTGGAAGCGCTCTGGAGCCAGGGCGATTTCGTCATTAAAAGCGTCGCCGTGCTGCTGGTGGCGATGTCGATTGCATCCTGGTATGTGATCCTGACCAAGGCCTTGCAGATCCTGCGCTTCCAGCGCGCCGCGCACGCCGCCGGCCACCAGTTCTGGGACACCACCAGCCTGCCGGAAGGCATCGCCACGCTGGGCACCGAGAATCCGTTTGCCGAAGTAGCCCAGGCCGGCGTTTCCTCGATGCGCCACCACGCCGCACACAAGGGCCATTTGCACGATCAGCTGTCGGTCAGCGACTGGGTCACCCTGTCCCTGCGCCAGGCCATCGACGAGGTGTCGGGCAAGCTGCAGAGCGGCATGGCGGTACTGGCTTCAGTCGGCTCCACCGCGCCTTTCGTCGGCCTGTTCGGCACGGTCTGGGCATTTATCACGCGCTGGTGTCGATCGGCACTTCCGGCCAGGCCAGCATCGACAAGGTCGCCGGTCCGGTCGGCGAAGCGCTGATCATGACCGCCCTCGGCCTGGCCGTGGCGATCCCGGCCACCTTCGGTTATAACGCCCTGGTGCGCGGCAACAAGACCATCATCGCCAAACTGAATAAATTCGGCTTTGACCTGCACGCCCTGTTTGTCACCGGCTCCCGCTCCAGCAGCAACGAAACGGACCACGCCAACGGCTCGAACAATGGCGCCAAGCTGGTCGCCGTGAAAGGTGCATGATGGGCATGGGTTCCCTGTCCGATTCGGACGACGATTTTAATCCGGAGATCAACACCACGCCGCTGGTGGATGTGATGCTGGTGCTGCTGATCATCTTTATCATGACCATCCCGGTGATGAACCACGCGGTAAAAATCGATTTGCCGCGCGCCACCAACCAGCCGGACCAAACCAAGCCGGAAAACATCAACCTGTCTATCGATGCCGACGGCAAGCTGTTCTGGAATGAGGAAGTGGTCGACCGCAACGAACTGAATGCGCGTATCGCCGTTGCGGCGCAAAAGCAGCCGCAGCCGGAATTGCATTTGCGCGCGGCGCGCACGGTGCAATATGAAAAAGTGGCCCAGGTGATGGCGGCAGCCCAGTCGGGCGGCCTTGGAAAAATCGGCTTTGTCACCGATCCGGACGCCAAGTAGGAACGGCGCCGCATAAGCATTCACGGCGGCCGGCGGCCGCCTCTACAAGAGCCTGTGCCGCCATGCACAGGCTTTTTTTTCGTCCGGGGCGGCTATCGTGGCGATGCACAAATCACAATGAAAATGATTCGCGCTACCTGATGATGAAAAAGCTTATCGCTTGCGCTATCATGGCTGCGATTTCGGTTGAAAGTCGCTTAAGCGACGCGCCGATCAAGTGAGAAGCCGGCATACAGTCCAGAAATCCCCGACTTTATCGCTGTGCACTCCGCATCCCCATCATAGCGAGGTTCCCATGCAAGGCGAAAAACAAATCATCACGCTGCTCAATGCGCAGCTGACCAACGAACTGACAGCGATCAACCAGTATTTCCTGCATGCGCGCATGTACAAGCACTGGGGCCTGGAAAAGCTCGGCAAGAAAGAATACGAAGAATCGATCGGCGAAATGAAGCATGCCGACAAGCTGATTGACCGTATCCTGATGCTGAACGGCTTGCCAAACCTGCAAGCGCTGCACAAGCTGATGATCGGCGAATCGACGCCGGAGATGCTGCAATGCGACCTGAAACTGGAGCAAGGCGCGCAAAAAACCGTCAAGGACGGCATCGCTGCCTGCGAAAAGGCCGGCGATTATGTGTCGCGTGAACTGTTCAAGGAAATCCTTGAAGATACCGAAGAACATATCGACTGGCTGGAAACCCAGCTCGATCTGATCGACAAAGTCGGCCTGCAAAACTACCTGCAAAGCCAGATGGACGCTTAAACCGGCGTCTTCCCGGAGTACCGGCTCGCGGCTTCCGATTCATCATCGGAAGCCGTTTTTCTTTTCTTGGCCGCAGTTTACTGCGCCAATGCCAGCAAACTGCGCATGACGGCTTCCGCCTTCAGTGACGGACCAAGCGCTTCGACGATTTTGCGCCTGTTGGCAAGGCCGTGGGTGATGACAACCTGGCTGCGCGGCACATCCAGCAGTTCCGCCAGGTAGCGCACCAGCGCTTCATTCGCCTTGCCCTCTATAGGCTGCGCCTGCAAGCGCAGCTTGAGTACATTCTCCAGGGGGCCGACGATCTGGCTTTTCTTGGCGTTAGGCGTCACCTGCAGCGCCAGCCTGACGCCGCCGGCAATATCGGAGCACCATGCAGCGCCCGCCTTTTGGTTCATGCCATCGACGTGATCAGGTAAATCACCAGCTGGTGCACCACCCGCAACAGTATCAGCGCTGCCAGCGGCGACAGATCGATATTGCCGATCAGCGGGATGATCCTGCGCAAAGGCCGCAGCAGCGGCTCATTGAGTGCCCGTACAAAGGGCGCCAGGGGCGCATTCGGATTCACCCAGCTAAAGATCGCCTCGATGATCAGCAGCGCAATCAGCCCGTAGAATACCCACTGAAAAAACAGCAGCGCCGACAGGCTGAAGATCAGCGAAGCATTCAGCGCCGACCTGACGCCCAGCTCCAGCAGGATGCAGATGACGGCAACCAGGGCCGCGCCTATCAGGCTGGCCCAGTCATAGCCGCCAACCCCCGGCAGCAAGCGGCGCAGCGGGCGTACAGCCCAGTCGGACAAGGTAAAAATGAATTGCGCCAGCTGTTGCGGAGGCCGTACCCGCACCGCCTGGATCCAGAACCGAAGCAACAAGACGCCGCCCAGGACGCTGGCGATAGTTTCGATAATCAAGGTGAAAATGTTCTGCAGCACGACGTGTTTCCCTTTCCAGATGAGGCAACGATACAGGCGAGCCGTCAATCCGCGACGACCCAGCCCATTTACTGATAACTTACCCGAATTCGGGTGGAAGATGTAGAGCCTGTGGGCGAACGCCACGTTTCAAGAAAAGAACGGACTTACCAGCTGGCTATCGTAGCAGTTATTTCAGGTTCGCTGACAGGCCTGCATGGCCGGGCGCCACGCTCATCGCACTTGTCTGCTGCGCCCGATACCCGTAGCCGCAAATAAAAACCCGCTGAAGGGCGCTAGGCCATTCAGCGGGCGATATACCTGAACTTAATCAGGTAAGCCGACAAACGCTAATTACGGGCGTGTGCCAGTTGGGAAAGGCCAAGCTGCTGCCGGGTTCAGCACGGTAGTTGCTGCTGGTGCCGCTGGCTTTGCTGCTGGCTTCTTGGCTGCAGGTTTCGCTGCGGCCTTTTTAACAGCTGGCTTGGCTGCAGCAGGTTTCGCTGCAGCTTTAGCTACTGGCTTTTTTGCTGCTGGCTTAGCCGCGACTTTCTTGACTGCCGGCTTTTTGGCCGCTGGTTTCGCTGCTGCCTTGGCAACCGGCTTCTTGGCTGCTACCGCTTTTTTAGCTACTGGCTTTTTGGCCGCGACAGCTTTCTTAGCAACCGGTTTCTTGGCTGCTGGTTTTGCTGCTGCTTTCTTAGCTACTGGCTTTTTGGCCGCGACAGCTTTCTTGGCAACCGGTTTCTTGGCTGCTGGTTTTGCTGCTGCTTTCTTAGCTACTGGCTTTTTGGCCGCGACAGCTTTCTTGGCAACCGGTTTCTTGGCTGCTGGTTTTGCTGCTGCTTTCTTAGCTACTGGCTTTTTGGCCGCGACAGCTTTCTTGGCAACCGGTTTCTTGGCTGCTGGTTTTGCTGCTGCCTTAGCTGCCGGCTTTTTCGCTGCTACAGCTTTCTTAGCAACTGGTTTCTTAGCTGCTGGTTTTGCTTTAGCTGCTGGCTTCTTGGCCGGGGCTGCTTTCTTCGCAGCGGGTTTCTTCGCTGCGGGTTTCTTTGTTGCTGTTGCCATTTTGTTTCTCCTTCACGTGATGGAAAAAATCAAGCTCCAAGTTGGAAACCCGACGAACCCATCGCGATGGGAACGGCGGATTATTCATCGGCGCAATCAACTCTGCTTGCGCTAATGAATTCGGCACCAGCTGAACTGCTCCATCCCCTCATTGATGCAGCACTTCAGCCATTATTGGTTAAGGGCCTTTTCCCGGCTTCCGGGCCGGGAAAAGGAATTCGCATCACCTGTCGGCTGCGATCCTTAGCCAAAAAAACGCCAGCGGCTATGCCGGCGTCGGAATTCTGTTACAAAACGGTTGGTTTTTCCAAAGAAAACGCCGCCAAACCCGACCGAATCGGGGTAAGCGGCGACAACAGATAAGTACGTTTCTGTCTTTGGCTGTTCATTAAATTTGGAAATCACCTTTTAGTTTGCAGACTTTTTTATAGTACTAAGCGCTGCAGGTTTCCATTTACCTCGTCCATCCACTTCATTATTCTTGTCCGAGATCTGAAGCCTTTATTCCCAGTTCAGGGCACCGCCTGTTTGATATTCGATTACACGAGTCTCAAAAAAGTTGCGTTCTTTTTTCAGATCGATCATCTCGCTCATCCAGGGGAAGGGATTTTCTTCCTGAGGGAACATCGGGTCCAGTCCGATCTGTTGCGCGCGGCGATTTGCGATGAACCGCAAATAACCTTTGAACATTGGCGCATTCAAACCGAGCACTCCACGCGGCATTGTATCCTCTGCGTAGCGATATTCCAACTCTACTGCGCTTAAAAACAACGCTTTGATCTCGTCGCGGAATTCCGGCGTCCACAAATGCGGGTTTTCCATCTTGATTGTGTTGATCAGATCGATCCCGAAATTGCAGTGCATCGACTCGTCGCGCAGGATGTATTGATACTGTTCTGCCGCGCCCATCATCTTGTTCTGGCGGCCCAGGGCAAGGATCTGCGTGAAGCCGACGTAGAAGAAAAGGCCTTCCATGATGCAGGCGAAAACGATCAGCGAGCGCAGCAATTTCTGGTCGTTTTCAGTAGTGCCGGTCTTGAATTCGGGATCGGTCAGCGTATTGATGAAGGGGATCAGGAATTCGTCTTTGTCGCGGATCGATTTGACTTCGTGATAGGCGTTGAAGATTTCCGCTTCGTCCAGGCCGAGCGATTCCACGATGTATTGATAGGCGTGGGTATGGATCGCTTCCTCGAAAGCCTGGCGCAGCAGGTACTGGCGGCACTCCGGCGCGGTGATGTGGCGGTAGGTGCCGAGCACGATATTGTTGGCGGCGAGCGAGTCGGCGGTGACGAAGAACCCCAGGTTGCGCTTGACCAGGCGGCGTTCGTCTTCGGTCAGGCCGTTCGGGTTCTTCCACAGCTCGATATCGCGCTGCATGTTGATTTCCTGCGGCATCCAATGGTTGGCGCAGCCGGCCAGGTACTTGTCCCAGGCCCATTTGTACTTGAACGGCACCAGCTGGTTGACGTCGGTATGGCCGTTGATGATGCGCTTGTCCGCGGCATTGACGCGGTGCGTGACATCGACTGCAGGTGCGGCAGCTGCCTGCCCCACCAATGCCGGGTTGAGAGCGGTATCGGACATCTGCGGACGCGCCGAAGGAGCAAATGCCGGTTGCGCCGGCACAGGCGGAGTACGAGGGGCCGAACTTTTTTCTTCATCCCAGGAGAGCATTCTTTATTCCTTTATCTTTCGTAGGGTGGGCACCCGTGCCCACGCGTGACGTCAACTCGGTCACCAAGCTTGTTTCGGGAACGCGTAGGCAAAACTTCTTGCCCACCCTACTTTTGCAATTGTTTCGTTTTATCTGACTGATGTTACTGGCAGGCTTCGCACTCTTCGAATCCTGGATCGCCGGGACGCATGGTGCACGCCGGACCATCCAGTTCCTGTGGCGCGGCTGCAACAGCAGCAGTGCCGTAAGTTGCCGCCGCACCGCCGCTGGCGCCGCCGTCTACCGACACGGCGTTCAGGGCGCCGGTCTTCGATGTCGACTTCTCGGTATGCGTCGCGCCAATGGTGCGCAGGTAATAAGTGGTCTTCAGGCCGCGCAACCACGCCAGCTTGTAGGTTTCATCCAGCTTCTTGCCGGATGCGCCCGCCATGTAGATATTCAGCGATTGCGCCTGGTCTATCCATTTCTGGCGACGCGACGCTGCTTCCACCAGCCAGGACGGCTCGACTTCGAACGCGGTGGCGTAGATGTCGCGCAGGTCTTGCGGAATGCGGTCGATCTTGGCCAGGCTGCCGTCGAAATACTTGAGGTCGGAGATCATCACTTCATCCCACAAGCCGCGTGCTTTCAAGTCGCGCACCAGGTATTCATTGATTTCAGTGAATTCGCCTGACAGGTTCGATTTCACGTACAGGTTCTGGTAGGTCGGCTCGATGCAAGCCGATACGCCAATGATGTTCGAGATGGTCGCAGTCGGCGCAATCGCCACGCAGTTCGAATTGCGCATGCCGAATTCCTTGATGCGGCCGCGCAGCTCAGTCCAGTCCAGCGAAGCGGACATGTCCGCTTCGAGATAACCGCCACGCTCTTCCGCCAGCAGCTTCAGGGAATCCTGCGGCAGGATGCCGCGGTCCCACAGGGAACCGCGATAGCTGCTGTAGCGGCCGCGCTCTTCCGCCAGCTCGGTCGACGCCCAATAGGCGTGGTAGCAGACCGCTTCCATCGACTTGTCGGCAAATTCAACCGCGGCTTGCGAAGCATAAGGTACGCGCATCATGTGCAGGCAATCCTGGAAACCCATGATGCCGAGGCCAACCGGACGGTGCCGCAGGTTGGAATCGCGCGCCTTCTTCACTGCATAATAGTTAATATCGATCACATTATCCAGCATGCGCATCGCAGTATTGATGGTTTTCTGCAACTTGGCGTGGTCCAGCTGGCCGTCTTTCATGTGCGCAGGCAGGTTGACCGAGCCCAGGTTGCACACGGCGATCTCGGATTCGTTGGTGTTGAGGGTGATCTCGGTGCACAGGTTGGAGCTGTGCACCATGCCGACGTGCTGCTGCGGCGAACGGATGTTGCATGGGTCCTTGAAGGTGATCCATGGATGGCCGGTTTCAAACAGCATCGACAGCATCTTGCGCCACAGGTCCAGCGCCTGGATCTTCTTGAACAGGCGCAGGTCGCCGCGGGCGGCCCGGGCTTCGTAGCCGGTATACGCTTCCTCGAAGGCCTTGCCGACCTTGTCGTGCAGGTCCGGCGCATCGCTTGGCGAGAACAGGGTCCACTCGCCCTTTTCCATGACACGCTTCATGAACAGGTCCGGAATCCAGTTGGCGGTGTTCATGTCGTGGGTGCGGCGGCGGTCGTCGCCGGTATTTTTGCGCAGGTCGAGGAATTCCTCGATGTCCATGTGCCAGGTTTCCAGGTAGGCGCAGACTGCGCCTTTGCGTTTGCCGCCCTGGTTGACCGCGACGGCGGTATCGTTGACCACCTTCAGGAACGGCACCACGCCTTGCGACTTGCCGTTGGTGCCTTTGATATGGGCGCCCAGCGAACGCACCGGGGTCCAGTCGTTGCCCAGGCCGCCTGCATATTTGGCCAGCAAGGCGTTTTCCTTGATCGCTTCGTAGATGCCGTCGAGATCGTCGGCCACGGTGGTCAGGTAGCAGGACGACAGCTGCGAGCGTTGCGTGCCCGAGTTGAACAGGGTCGGCGTCGAGCTCATGAAATCGAAGCTCGACAGCAGGTTGTAGAACTCGATGGCGCGCGCTTCGCGGTTCACTTCATTCAGCGCCAGGCCCATCGCTACCCGCATGTAGAACGCTTGCGGCATTTCGATGCGGATCTCGCGGACGTGCAGGAAATAACGGTCATACAGGGTTTGCAGGCCAAGGTAACCGAATTGCAGGTCACGTTCCGGCTTCAATGCTTCGCCCAGTGCTTTCAGGTCGAATTGCGCCAGCTTGGCATCCAGCAAGTCGGCTTCAATACCCTTTTTAATAAATTTCGGGAAATATTCAAGGTATGCCTCCGGCGCATCGGCTTGCGCCACTTCCTTGCCGAACACTTCCTTGCGGATCGTGTGCATCAGCAGGCGCGCAGTAACCGTGCTGTAGGCAGGGTCTTTTTCCATCAGCGCACGGGCCGCCAGGATCGCCGACTTGTGCAGTTCTTCGACCGGCACGCCGTCGTACAGGTTCTTGACGGTCTCGGCCAGGATGGCTTCAGCGTCGACGTGTTTTTCCAGGCCGATGCACGCGGCGGTAATCAGGCTGCGCACCTGTTCCATGTCCAGCACACGGCGCTGGCCGTCTTCGGTCACGAACAATTCGGTGCCGGCTACGGTCGGCTTGGCGCCGGTCTGCTGCTGCGAACGCTCTTCCATGCGCTTGGCGCGGTACAGCACGTAGGCACGCGCCACGTCGTGCTCGCCGGAGCGCATCAGGGACAGTTCGACCTGGTCCTGGATATCTTCAATATGGAAAGTGCCGCCATTCGGCTGGCGGCGCACCAGGGCGGCGACGACGTTCGAAGTCAGCTGTTCGACCAGCTCGC